>JAZNTL010000088.1:0-22257 GCA_045591745.1 Lawsonibacter sp. | reverse complement strand
GGTGGGCCCCCCTCCCTGCCAAACCCATTTTTTCTATTATACCAAATCCCCCGTTTTTTTCAACCCAAACGCCGCCCGGCTTTTGTGCCGGTCGGCTTGCCGATTTTTACATATTTCAGCCGTCTCCGCGGGTCAGATTTTCCGCATAGTCCTTCAAGCTCTCAAAGGAGTTAACGCCCCCGGGGCGGGCATTGATCTGCTCCCGAACGTAGTCGGGCAGGGAGCGGAAATAGGCTGCCGCCTCGGGCTGGGCGTTGAGCAGGGCGTTCAGGTCAGGATATTTCATCATAATACCTCATTTCATTAACGCTTGGGCTTGGATTTGAACAGCAGGGCCACCAGAAAGCCAAAGAAGATGGCCGCCGTGATGCCTCCGGCCGCGGCGGTGATGCCACCGGTGAGCGCACCGATGAGGCCCTTTTCCGCCACGGCCTTTTTAACTCCCTTTGCCAGCAGACTGCCAAAACCGGTCAGAGGCACGGTGGCTCCCGCTCCGGCCCAGTCGATAAAGGGCTGATAAAGGCCCAGAGCACCCAAGATCACCCCGGCAACTACATAGGCCACCAGAATGCGGGCCGGGGTCAGGGATGTGCGGTCAATGAGCAGCTGTCCGATGATGCACAGGCCGCCGCCGAACAAGAATGCTTTTAGATATTCCATGTGTTTGACCTCACTTGCCGGTAGAAATGGCCACTGCGTGGCAGATGCCGGGGATGGACTCGCCCTGCATGGCGGAGGTGGGGGAGTGGAGCGCGCCGGTGGGACAGAACAGGATGTTGTCCCAGCGGCCCTGCTTCATTTCCGGGAGCAAATGACCGGTGAGCACGCTGGCCGAACAGCCGCAGCCCGAGCCGCCGCAATGCACATCCTGCCCCTTAACATCGAAAATCAGGATGCCGCAGTCGGTGTGGTTGGCAGACAGGTCGTAGCCCTCCCGTGCCATCAGCTCCAGCAACAGCTCCCGGCCCAGCACACCCAAATCGCCGGTGACGATCAGGTCGTAGTAGCCCGGTGTGCGGCCTGTGTCATGAAAATGGGCTGTCAAAGTATCCACTGCGGCGGGTGTCATGGCGGCACCCATGTTGTTGGCATCCTTGATGCCCTTGTCGATGATTTTTCCGATGGTGCAGTGGGTGATATAGGGGCCCGGGCCATCCTTTGCCAGCACCACCGCCCCGGAGCCCGTCACCGTCCATTGGGCGGTGGGAGTGCGCTGGCTTCCGTATTCCAGCGGGTTGCGGTATTGCCGCTCCGCAGTACAGAAGTGGGAGGAGGCTACCGCCGCCGCCCGCTGTCCGAAGCCGCCGTCCAGTGCCATGGCGGCCAGAGCCAGCCCCTCGCCCATGGTGGAGCAGGCTCCGTACAGCCCGAAGAAGGACACGTCCTGCCCCCGGGCGGCGTAGGAGGAGCTGATGCACTGGTTGAGCAGGTCTCCGGCGAAAAGGAAGTCCAGCTCGGACACCGACTGCCCCGCCTTGTCCAAAGCGTTGGTCAGTGCCTGCTTTTGCATCTGCGCCTCTGATTTTTCCCAGCTGGACTGCCCAAAGGTGTCGTCCTTATCAATATAGTCAAAGCACTCTTTCAGCGGCCCTTCGCCCTCTTTTTTGCCCACCACGTTGCCGTGGCCTATGATGGAGGGCGGGTTGGAAAGGGCCACCGTCTGACTGCCCAATTTTTTTGTGCTCATCACAGCACACCCCACTTTCTGTTCCTACTGTTTCCCGTAATGGCAGGGAATATGCAGGATACGTACACCCGGCCGCCGCCATGCGGCGGCCGGTGCAGATCATCTGCCCATGTTATGGGTAAAGCTGTCCACCGCGTCGGAGATGCTGTCCATGGCATCGTTCACCGCGTGGTTGACACTGCGCACCGCCTTGCTGGCGGCCCGGCGCACATCCCGGCGGGAGGCGGCCACCATCATACCGGCCGCCGCGCCCGCGGCCACACCCAAAATCATACCGCAGGTAAATTTTCCGCACATCATTTTCATTCCTCCTTTCCCTGCTGATTATTCTGCCCTGAAAATGCGAAAAAACCGTTGCTAAAATATGTGTGTTCTCTTATAATATAAATTAGTGATCGTATGCGCCTGTCGGCGCTTGAAAATCCCATGTGAATAAGGAGAACGACCATGAAATTGCTCATCAAGCAAGGACGTCTTGTGGACCCTGTGGGCGGCATCGGCGGCACCATGGACCTGCTCATTGAAAACGGCAAGATCGCCGGTCTGGGCAGTGATCTGGGCAACGAGGCCGACCGAGTGATCGACGCACAGGGCAAGGTGGTGTGCGCGGGCCTTGTGGACATGCACGTCCACCTGCGTGACCCCGGCTTTGAATACAAGGAAGATATTTTTACCGGCACGCTGGCCGCCGCCCGGGGCGGTGTGACTGCCGTGGCCTGTATGCCCAACACCAATCCCGTGACCGACAGCCCGGAGCAGATCCGCTACGTGGCGGAAAAGGCCGCCACCGCCTGCGGTGTGCGTGTCTATCCCATCGGCGCGGTGTCCGTGGGGCAGAAGGGCCAGCAGTTGACCGATGCCGAACAGCTGAAAAAAGCGGGTGCCGCCGCTCTGTCCGACGATGGTGTGCCCGTGGACAGCGCCAACCTGATGCGGGATGCCCTCATCCGTGCCAAACGGTACGATATGACGGTGCTGTCCCACTGTGAATACGGCGACATGGTGAAAAACTATGCCGTCAACGAAGGGCGCATCTCCCGCCAGCTGTGGCTGGAAGGAAGACCTGCCATTGCCGAGGAACTGATGGTCATGCGTGATGCCATGCTGGCCGAGGAGACCGGGGCCCACGTGCACATCCAGCACGTGTCCACGGGCAAGAGTGTGGACATCATCCGCAAAATGAAGAAAAAAGGCGTGCCCATCACCTGCGAGACCTGCCCCCAGTATTTCACCCTGACGGAGGACGAGGTGCTCAGTCAAGGCTCCATCGCCCGGGTCAATCCCCCTCTGCGCACCAAGCGGGATGTGGAGGAGATCATCCGTGGCCTGCAGGACGGCACCATTGATGTCATCGCCACCGACCACGCACCCCACTCCAAGGAGGAGAAGGGCCGTCCGCTGGAGAAAGCACCCAGCGGCATGGTGGGCCTTGAGACTTCGCTGGCCGTCACCCTGACTGCCCTGTACCACACGGGCAAGCTGGACCTGTCGTCCATTATTCGCAAAATGACCGTCAATCCCGCCGCCATCCTGCGGGTCCCCGGTGGACGGCTGGCCATCGGCGCGGACGCAGACGTGACCATCTTCGACCCGGACGAGGTGTGGGTGGTGGACCCGGACAAGTTCGCCTCCAAGGGCCGCAATACTCCCTTCATCGGTCATGAGCTGAAGGGCAGAGTCAAGTACACCATCGTAGGTGGAGAGGTCATTTATCAGGACAACTGAACAGGGGAGGTCGTGTGACATGTGGAAACAGTACGCTCTTTGGTTAGGCGGTGCGGTGGTTCTGCCCATTGGTGCATTTATTCTGGTGTACACACAGGTTTTGCCTGGATACAGCGGATTGAGTATGTTCGGCGTCTACTGGTTGTGGACCGGCTTTGTGCTGATGCTGAACCAACATCCGGAGTACCGCAAATGGGACCGCTGGGAAAAACAGGCCTACGGCTTTGCACTTGCTGTAATGGGTGGACTGTGGACTGCGTTGAGCTTTACTCCCTTGTCTCGGCAGTGGATTCCCTGCATTTTGAGCATCGTACCTCCCGTGCTGATCGCCCTTGTTGGACGGTACTGGTACGTGGAAAAGAAGCGCAACCAAGAATACTATAAAAACCAAACAGAAAAGGATTGATACATATGTCTTTTGATATTCTGCAGGACAAGATCCGCGCCATGAAAAACCCCACCGTGGCCGGCCTGGACGCGCGCATCGAGTATGTGCCCGAGTACATTCGCAAGGCCGCCTTTGAGGAGTACGGTGTAGGACTGAAGGGTGCGGCGGAGGCCATCTGGCAGTTCAACGTGGGTCTGATCGATGCCCTGTGCGACATCGTGCCCGCCGTCAAGCCTCAGGCCGCCTATTACGAAAATCTGGGCTGGCAGGGCATGGAGATGCTGGAGCGCACCATTGCCTATGCCAAGAGCAAGGGGCTGTTCGTCATCGCTGACATCAAGCGCGGCGACATCGGCTCCACCGCCAGCGCCTATGCCGAGGGCTGGCTGTCCGGTGCCAAAATCGAAGGCCAGACCTTCAAGTCCTTCGATGCCGACTGCGTCACCCTGAACGGCTACATGGGCTCCGACTCCATCAATCCTTTCCTTGAGGCCGCCAAGCAGGAGGACAAGTGTGCCTTCGTGCTGGTCAAGACCTCCAACCCCGGCTCCGGCGAACTGCAGGACATCGTGGCGGGCGATCGCCTTGTGTATCAGGTCATGGGCGACCTGAACGAGCGCATTGCCAAGGGTACCGAGGGCAAGTATGGCTACACCATGGCGGGCGCTGTTACCGGCGCTACCTATCCCTCCGACATCCGTGCCCTGCGCAAGCGGCTGGAGCATACCTTCTTCCTTGTTCCCGGCTACGGTGCCCAGGGCGGCACTGCCGAGGATGTGCAGTATGCCTTTGACAAGTACGGCCACGGCGCCATCGTCAACTCCTCCCGGGGCATCATGTGCGCCTGGCAGAAGACCGGCGGCGACGGCCATGATTTCAAAGAGGCGGCAAGAAACGCCGCCATCGCCATGCGGGATGACATCAAGCAGTTTGTGACCATCGTGTAAACTCTCAAAGGAGGTCTTTATGGCAAGACGAACCTGTATCCTGTGTGAGAGGGAACTGTTTCCTTTTGGCAAATGTGTCATCGACCTGCACGGGACCAAACAGGCTCTGTGCGGGGAGTGCAAGCGCACATACGAAAAGAGCAGTTTAGAGGAAAAATTTCCCCTGTGGGAGAAAATGCTCCGTTCTTCTGCGCTGGAGGATTACGAGACGGTTCGCGCGGGCGTTGCCAAGGCACGGGAGAACTGGGAAAACAAGCGGAGCAAGGAACAAGGCGAACAGGAACTGGTGGCGAAAAAACGGGCATACATGGAAAGTAAGGCCTGTTGCTGTGACGCGACCATGACCTATCTGGGATCCCGGATCCTCGCCTTGGGCGGCAACAGCATCCTGACGGGCGGTTTGGACGCGTTATTGATGCAGGGTTGGATGAATGTGGATGTGTTCCGCTGTGAGTGCTGCGGTCAGATCAAGTTTTTCCAGATGCCGGATTTCTTGCCGCAAGAGGAAGAAACATCCCCATAAAGAGGTGTATAGAATTGAAAGTAGAACGCAAGTGTAAGATCGTGGAAAAGACCCTTATGGGCGACGCGGTCTATATGAATTTGGAGGCGGGGGACATGGTCCGCACCTCCTTCAAGGGCCCCGGCCAGTTTGTCCATATCAAGTGCGGCGACGCTCAGCTGCTGCGCCGCCCCATCTCCGTGTGCCTGTGCAGTGAGGACCAGCCTTCCGACCTTGTATCCATCGTCTTTGAGGTGCGGGGCGAAGGTACGGCTTGGCTGGCGGAGCGTCAGGTGGGTGAGGAGCTGGACGTGCTGGGTCTGGCCGGCAACGGCTTCCAGCTGGAGCAGGACAAGCGCTGTCTGCTGGTGGGCGGCGGCATCGGCATCCCGCCCATGCTGGGCTGTGCGGCTTACTTTGACCGCTCCACCGCCATTCTGGGCGGCCGCAGTGCGGATAAAATCATCCTCACCGACCGCTTTGAGGTGTGCTGTGACAAGGTGATGATCGCCACCGACGACGGCTCCGTGGGTCATCACGGCTTTGTGGACGCGCTGGTGCGTCAGGAGCTGGAGCAGGACAAGGAATATGACTATATTCTGGCCTGCGGTCCCAAGCCCATGCTCCGCAACGTGGCAAAGGTGGCCGAGGAATTTGGGGTAGCCTGCCTTGTGTCCATGGAGGAACGCATGGGCTGCGGCATCGGCGCCTGCCTTGTGTGCGCCTGCGACATGGCGGATGGCAGCCGCAAGCATGTGTGCAAGAACGGCCCTGTGTTTGACGCCAAGGAGGTGGACTGGAATGCCTGATATGAAAGTGAATCTGGCGGGCATGACCATGAAAAACCCCATCGTGGTGGCCTCCGGCACCTTTGGCTTTGGCCGGGAGTATAACGAGTTTTTTGACCTGTCCGAGCTGGGCGGCATCTGTGCCAAGGGCCTGACCCTCCACCGCCGGGAGGGCAATCCCGCCCCCCGCATTGCCGAGACTCCCATGGGCATCCTCAACTCCGTGGGCCTGCAGAACCCCGGTGTGGATGCCTTTGTGGATGAGGAACTGCCCTTATGCGTCAGTTTGACACCAAGGTCATTGCCAACATCTCCGGCAACACCCCGGAGGAATACGGCATCATGTGTGACAAGCTGTCCGCCGCCGGTGTGGACATGATCGAGGTGAATATCTCCTGCCCCAACGTGAAGGCGGGCGGCCTTGCCTACGGCACCCGTCCCGATCTGGCCGCCGAGGTCACTGAGATGGCAAAGAAGCACGCGGGCAACGTCCCCGTCATGGTCAAGCTGTCCCCCAATGTTACCGACATCACTGAGATCGCCAAGGCGGTGGAGGGTGCGGGCGCGGACGCGGTGTCCCTGATCAACACCATCCGGGGCATGCGAATCGACGTGAATACCCGCCGCCCGGTGCTGAAAATGAACACCGGCGGCATGTCCGGCCCCGCTGTTTTGCCCGTTGCCGTGCGCATGGTGTGGGAAGTTGCCAATGCGGTCAACATCCCCATTCTGGGTATGGGCGGCGTAGCCAAGGGGGAGGACGCGGCCCAGCTCATGCTGGCCGGTGCCACCGCCGTGGCTGTGGGCACGAGCCTGTTTGCCGACCCCTATGCCGCCATCACCGTCCGGGACGGTCTTGCCGCCATTGCGGACAAGCAGGGCCTTGCATCCGTCAGCGAGCTGACAGGAGCTGTGAAGCCCTGGTGAGGCAGGAGGCATGAAAGAATATTCCGTTTTGATTTCTGTTCCGCTTGAGGAGGCGGATGCCATCGTCGGCCACGCGGTTACTGACTGGCGCTGGGGTGCCCGGCGATTGTCGAAAGAAATACAGCAGAAACTGGGCGGGGCCAGACAGATCACCGGATGTTACGAACTGAAAGACAGAGGGGTGTCTGAGTGCTACATTCTGGAGATCCGGGTGGAGGAGCAGGAAGATGGTGTGCTGGTGTCATGGTGCTATCCCGGCAAAGGGGAGGAACTGATGATGGCAAGCCCCCGGCTCATCGACTTTCTGCAAACCGGTATTGCCAAAGCACTTCGACCCTATCAAAGGGAAAAGAAAACTTCCGTTTGGAGCAGACTGCTTAGATTTTAAAAATGATTTTAATTTGCGTTTGTAAAAGGCTCCCCTGTGCAAGGGGAGCTGTCAGCCGATAAGGCTGACTGAGGGGTTGTTCTGCCATACTGCAGGCTTGCGGCAATCCTTCCGTCACGGCTTCGCCGTGCCACCTCCCTTTGTACAAGGGAGGCTTTGAGACAGCATTACCGGGACAATGCCCCTGAAAGCAGGTTATATTTATGACAACGATTTATCTCATCCGCCATGCGGAGGCGGAGGGCAACCTCTACCGCCGTATCCACGGACAATATAATTCCCTTGTCACCGACAACGGGTACAGCCAAATCGCCGCGCTGGAGCGCCGCTTTGCGGACATCCACGTGGACGCGGTCTACTCAAGTGACCTGTTCCGCACCATGACCACCGCCGGTGCCATCAGCAGACCCAGAGGGTTGCAGGTGCACACCGACCCGAATCTGCGGGAAATCAGCATGGGCGACTGGGAGGACACCACGTGGGGTTATCAGGGCCACTTTGCCGGGGATGAGCTGGGTCAATTCAACCGCCTTGTGCCCCACTGGAAAGCGCCAAACGGCGAGAGCCGGGTGGAACTGGGTGAACGTGTGACCCGGGCCATTCGCCGCATCGCCGCCGCCCACCCCGGCCAGACGGTGGCCATTGTCAGCCACGGAACTGCCATTCAGCAGTTTTCCGTTACTGTGCAGAATCTGCCGCCCGAGCGGTGGCATGAGTCCCCCCACACGGACAACACCTCCGTCAACTGCTTTACCTTTGACGGGGAGAAGTTTGAGTTGATTTTCCAGGGCGACAACTCCCATCTGGACGAGAACAACTCCACGCTGGCTCACCAGAACTGGTGGAAGGGGTTGGAGTCGGAGCGGGACATCAACCTGTGGTTCCGGCCTATCGACTGGCAGGCGGAGCGCAATCTGTATATTGCCGCCCGCAGTGACGCATGGCACAACACCCACGTGAACGGTCCGGCCTTTGAGCCTCACGGCTTCCTGCAGGATGCCGAGGAGCACCTTGCCCAGTCGCCGTGGGGGGTGACAATGGCCTTTGACCGGGACGAATGGGTGGGCATCGTGCAGATGGATGCCAAGCGGTACAGCGAGGAAAACGCGGGCTATATTCCCTTCTGCTACATCGATTACCAGCGCCGTGACCAGCATCTGGGCATCCAGCTCATCGGTCAGGCGGTGTCCTACTTCCGACCCATGGGCCGGGACAAACTGCGCCTGCGCTGTGCGCCCTATAACGAGCATGCCCAGCACTTCTACCGCAAGCACGGCTTCGTGAAGGTGGGGGAGGAGCAGGGCAGCCGGGTGCCGCTGGACATTCTGGAAAAATACATCGGCTACGAAAAGTAAACACTTCATCGGGCGGGGGTCTGTCCCCGCCCTGCCATTTACAGGGGTGAGTAGAGTGAGTTTTGAGCGTGATTTGTTTCTTCCTGTAACAATTGAAGATATGCGCCGCCGAGGGTGGGACGATTATGACTTTCTGGTCATCACCGGCGATGCCTATGTGGACCACCCCTCCTTTGGTACCACCATCATTGCAAGAGTGCTGGAGGCGGAGGGCTATCGGGTGGCTATCCTGCCCCAGCCGGACTGGAAGGACCCCAAGGCCTTTGCCGCGCTGGGCCGCCCTCGGCTGGCAGTGATGATTTCCGCGGGCAACATTGACTCCATGGTGGCCCATTACACCGCGGCAAAAAAGCGCCGCCATGACGATGCCTATTCTCCCGGCAGAAAGCCCGGCCTGCGGCCCGACCACGCTACCGTGGTCTACTCCAACCGGGTGCGTGAGGTGTTCGGCAACATCCCCATCATCATCGGTGGTCTGGAAGCATCTCTGCGCCGCTTTGCCCATTATGACTATTGGGAGGATAAGGTGCGCCGCTCCATCCTCTTTGACGCGCAGGCGGATATTTTGACCTACGGCATGGGAGAGCGGGCCACCAAGGAAATCGCCGCCCGTCTTGCAAGCGGGACACCCGTGAGCGAGATCACCGACGTGCGGGGCACCTGCGTGGCGGCAAAGTTCCCCAATGCCTGCGCCTATCCCAAGGTGGAGGTGCCCTCCTTTGAGGAGGTGGCCTCGTCCAAAGAGGCCTATGCAAAGGCCAACATGGTGGAGTATCAGGAGCACGACCCCTTTGTGGGCAAGGCCATCGTGCAGAAACACGGACGGGATTTCCTGATCGTCAATCCCCCCGCCATGCCTCTGACCACACAGGAAATGGATGAGGTAGCGGAGCTTCCCTATGTGAAAGAGCCTCACCCCATGTACGACGACATGGGCGGCGTGCCTGCCATTGAAGAGGTGCGATTCTCCGTCACTCATAACCGGGGGTGCTTTGGCGCGTGCAACTTCTGTTCCCTTGCCTTCCATCAGGGACGCACCATCTCCTGCCGCAGTCACGAATCTGTCATTCGGGAGGTCAAGGCCCTGACCGCCCATCCGGGCTTCAAGGGCTACATCCACGATGTGGGCGGCCCGTCGGCCACCTTCCGCCGTCCTTCCTGCCAGAAACAGCTCAAGCACGGCCTGTGCAAAAACCGCGCCTGCCTTGCCCCGGAGCCCTGTCCCAATCTGGACGCGGACCATACAGATTATATGATGCTCCTGCGCAAATTGCGGGAAATTCCCAAGGTGAAAAAGGTGTTCATCCGCTCGGGTATTCGCTTTGATTATCTGATGAAGGACCCCAGCGGAGAGTTCTTCACCGACCTTGTCCAGCACCACATCTCCGGTCAGCTGAAGGTGGCGCCGGAGCACTGTGTGGCACATACCCTGGACTACATGGGCAAGCCCCATATCGAGGTGTATGAGAAGTTCCGGGAGAAGTACCAGAAGCTCAACCGCCGCTACGGCAAGGAGCAGTATCTGGTGCCCTACCTCATCTCCTCCCACCCCGGCTGTACCCTGAAGGACGCGGTGGAGCTGGCGCAGTGGCTCAATAAGCAGGGACACATGCCGGAGCAGGTGCAGGACTTCTATCCCACTCCCGGCACATTGGCCACCTGTATGTGGTACACGGGCATTGACCCCCGGACAATGAAGCCGGTGTTCGTGCCCAGAACACCCCACGACAAGGCCCTTCAGCGGGCGCTGATGCAGTGGCGCAAGCCCCAGAACCGCAAGCTGGTGCTGGAGGCACTGCAAAAGACGGACCGGCAGGACCTGATTGGCTTTGGAAAACATTGTCTGGTCCGCCCGGACAAGGGTGCTCCCGCCAAACAGCCCAAACAGGAGGACAGACGCGCCAAACAGAGCAAACAGCCTGCACCGCGCAAATCTGCCTCTGGTGGCGGGAAAAAGGCGGGCTGGGCCAAAGCCAAGCCTAAAAATACAAAGGGACGGGGCATCAACAAAAAGAGATAACAAAAAGCGTGCATCAAATCCGAGGGTTTGATGCACGCTTTTTTGTTTCCAGCAAACGCAGACCAAAGTCGTCTGCGGCAGCTTGCGGAAACTTTCGGGGCTAAATGCGTTGTGACTTTTTGAAATAAACCAATTATTCCTGCAAAATCACGTCTTTTTATCCCGCGAAATTTTCTTGCCATCTGCTCTTGCCGATTTGGTCAGCGTTTGCTTTAGCGGGTCATGTCTCGGACCGCGTTGCCCATGCCGTTCATCATATCGCCGGCGGCATTGCCAATGTCGTTGCCAATGCCATCGTTGCCGCCGAACACGTCGCCGTCGTCATCGGCATAGTAGCGGCCGCTGTTGCTCATGGTGCTTCCACCGGTGCCGGAACTGCGGCCGGACATGCCGGCACCGCTGCTGCCGGAGCCGGAACCGCCGCCATAGGAGCGGCCTTGGGCAGTGCTTCCGTTACCATTGCCGGTCGCATTTTTGGTACCGGTAGATGCGTCGGTGCAGGCCGCCAGCGAGGCGGTGAGCATCACTGCCATGACAAAAGTCAGAAAAGCTCGTTTCATTGCTTCCTCCTGCGTGTTTGGTCTTGCGTGGTGTTCCATCCGCAGGATAGTATGTGCAAAAATCAAAATGCTAGGAAAGAAAAAATTGCCGTGAGCATTTTCTCACGGCAATTTTTATCAATTATGCTTTTTTGCGTGCGGCAAAGGACAGGGCGAACCACACAGCCAGATACAAAGTGATGGACGCACCGGCGGAGGAGCCCAGATAGTAGGAGGTCATCAGTCCGGCAACCCCGCAAATCACCGCGCCAAGAACGGAAAACAGGTGATACTGGGCCATGTTTCGGGCGGTGTTCCGGGCGGCCGCGGCGGGCAGTACCAGCAGGGAGTTGATGACCAGCAGGCCCACCCAAGTCATGGACAGAGTGACCACCACGGCGATGGCAACGGAGAATACCGTCTCCTGCCAGAACACCTTGACACCGCGGCTTGCGGCCAGTGCGGGGTGGACGGTGGACAGCATCAGATGGTTGAAGGACACTGCCCACAGCGCCAGCACCGCCAGCAAAATCAAAGCCAGCAGGCCGATTTTAGCCGGCTCTACGGATAAGATGTCGCCGATGAGCAGGCTGTTGAACTTGGTAAAGGAGCGACCACCCAAGGTGGAAATGAAGATGCCCAGAGCCACCGCGGTGGAGGAAAACACACCGATGACCGTATCGCTGGTCAGGGCGGAGCGGCGGCGCACCAGATTGAACAGTACCGCGAATACCACTGCAAAGACCACTGCCGCCCAAGTGGGCTCACCAAAGCCGCAGATGGCTCCGATGGCCATGCCGGTAAAGGCGGAGTGACCCAGCGCGTCGGAGAAGAAGGACATCCGGCTGTGCACCACCATGGTGGACAGCAGACCGAACAGGGGAGAGATGACCAGCACCGCCAGCAGCGCGTTTTTCATAAAGTACATGCTGCCCGTCTGTGCCCACTCAAAGGGAAGCAGATCTACAAGGGAATACCAAAGCTGCATCATTCCTCGCCCCCTTTTCCCATGCGCAGGTGGAAGGTGCGGTAAAACTCAGGAGAGGAGAGTACCTCGGAGGGAGTTCCCGTTTTGAGCACCTGTTTGTTGAGCAGGACCACCTTGTCCGCAAAGTGTTCCAACGTTGCGAAATCGTGGGTGGTCAGGAAGATGGACAGGTCATACTGGGTGCGAAGCTCGTCCAGCATGTCCAGCAGCTGGTGCTCGCCCTCTACATCCACACCGGACAGCGGTTCGTCCAGCAGCAGGATGTGCGGCACCGGGTCCAGTGCCAGCGCCAGCAGGACGCGCTGAAGCTGACCGCCGGACAGACCGCCCATGGGCTTGTCCAAAAGGTCCTCCCCATGTACCCGGGCAAGGCAGGCGGCGGCCTGCTCCCGGTAACGGGCGGGGATGGGCAGGCACACCGGCCAGTTGGAGGTGGCGGCGGGAAAGAAGTCCAGCACCGGCAGGGGATTGCCCCGGTCAAAGGTGGGGGACTGGGGCACGTAGCCCACCAGCGGGCGGGTGCCCTTGGCAGTTCCGGTGGGGTCACCCAGCCGAATGGCAGGGCCGCCGGCAGGGGAGAAGGTGATGGAGCCGGTGTAGGGCAGCTGGCCCAGAATGGCCCGCAGCAGGGAGGACTTGCCTGCTCCGTTGGGGCCGATAAGGGCTACAATTTCACCACAATGCAGGTGGAAAGACACGTCGGACAGGATGGGTTCGCCGTCCAGACGGATGCTTAGCCCCTCCAGCTTCAGACAGCAGGCATCGGCACAGCCGCTGACCAGCTTGCCGTGTTTGATCTTTCTCATGATGGACTTAGCACCTCCCGTCCGGCAAAGCCGTTGATGAGGGTATAGATATTGTTCAACATCAGTTCGGTGTAGGGGGTAATGGGACTGCTGTCCTCCTCGGTCGGCTCCCGCCCGTCCATGATCATGGACAGCTGCGCTACGGCGCAGCCCGTCTCCCGGGCGATGGCGTTGGCGGTGGAATCGGAGCCGTTGGATTCGGTGAAGATGATGGGGATATTTTTCCCCTTTACCAATTGGATGATCTCGTCCATCTCCTTGGCGCTGGCCTCGCTGCCCGCCTCCTCCTCAATGCTGGCAAGCAAGGGCAGATGGAAGGTATAGGCCAGATACTGGAAACCGTCGTGGAAGGTGATCAAACCGGGAACGGAGATGGCGTTTTCCGACTGCGGATACAGATACTTCAAGCCCAACTCATAGAGAGGTTGGAGCTGTTCGAAGGCAAGGGTGGTGTTGGCACTCAGATCAGGGGCGACCTCACCGGGAAACAAGTCCCAAAGGCCGCGGCGCACATTGCCCACCATGGTGTGGAAGTTGAGCGGGTCCATCCAGTAG
The DNA here is from genome assembly GCA_045591745.1 of Lawsonibacter sp. Taxonomy (GTDB): domain Bacteria; phylum Bacillota; class Clostridia; order Oscillospirales; family Oscillospiraceae; genus Lawsonibacter. The sequence continues at coordinate 8,642 of JAZNTL010000088.1, read as the reverse complement.
TGGGGGTCAAAGTGGCCGTGCTCCCCGTGGTGCTCGTGGTCGTGGTGGCTCACGGCGGGGAGCAGGTCTACCCTTTCGGAACAGTCGATAACCAGCGCGTCGGTGGCGGCAAGGGCATCGGACATAAAATCCTCCAGCCCTGCGCCGTTCATCACGATTACATCTGCCTGGGACAGCTTTTTCATGTCGTTGACAGTGAGGGTATAGTCGTGCAGACAGCTGACACTGCCTGTATCAAGGCGGGATACTGACACGCCCTCCACACCCTGGGTCACCGCAAGGGCGGCCAGATAGGTGGGATAGGTTGTGGCCACAATATTCATTTGATCCTGAGCCGGTTCGGCAGGGGCGCAGCCGGTCAGCAGAACAAGAACGCACATCAGAGCGAGCAGTCGCTTCATAGAAAGCCTCCAAAATCAAAATACACCGTAAATGTACCACATTTTTTGCCGCTTGTAAATGCGGGAGCGGGCACCACCCTTTGTACTTTGGAATTGACGGGATTTCACTGCGCCAAATTTGCGATGCGTTGAATGAATCGGAAAAATATGATAAAATAAACAAAACGATAAATAAAAATTTGACGAGGTGATTCGAATGAGCGAAGAATGCTTGATTTGTAAAGCCCCTTTGGAATACCTTGAAATCGATGAAGCGATGGAATGCGAACTTTGCCATAAAAAACAAAACAGTAAAACAAGATGCGTAAACGGTCATTTTGTTTGTGATGAATGCCATACAAGCGGAATGGACGAAATTATCTCAATATGCTTTAACAGTAACTCCAAAAATCCCATTGAGATTATGGAAAAAATGATGGGCATGCCATCTTGCCATATGCACGGTCCGGAACATCATACAATGGTGGGTTCTGCGCTTTTGACCGCCTATAAAAACGCGGGTGGAGACATCGAGTTAAAAACGGCACTTTACGAAATGCAAACGAGAGGAAAGCAAGTCCCTGGTGGCGCTTGCGGATTTTGGGGCGCTTGTGGAGCCGGTGTTAGCGCAGGAATGTATGCCGCCATCGCATTGAAATCAACGCCACTGGCAAAAGAGGCTTGGGGGCTGTCCAATCAAATGACAGCAAAAGCCTTGGAAGCAATAGGAAAAAACGGCGGCCCTCGCTGCTGTAAAAGAGATTCTTATCTGGCTATTATTGAAGCAGTCAAATTCACGCGCGAGAAGTTAAAGATTGAAATGGAACTGAATGAAGTGACCTGTTCTCGCTCTCATCGGAACAATCAGTGTTTGCAAGAAAAATGTATGTTTTATAACAAAGTCAAGAAAAAAGTGGCCTTCATCTGCGTTCACAATTCGTGTCGCAGTCAGATCGCAGAAGCATTAGGAAAACATATGGCATCAGATGTGTTTGAGTCGTATTCTGCCGGGACGGAAACGAAGCCCCAAATCAATCAAGACGCAGTTAGAATTATGAAAGAACTGTACGGGATTGATATGGAACAAACGCAATATTCAAAACTGATTACTGATATTCCCGATCCCGATGTGGCAATTGCGATGGGGTGTAATGTGAGTTGCCCGTCTCTTGGCAGAGTATTTGACGATAATTGGGAGTTGGAAGATCCTACTGGAAAGACGGACGAGGAATTTATAGCAGTGATCAAAAAAATTGAAGAAAAGATTTCAAGACTAAAAGACGACTACAAGTAAATTTCGATTTGTCGGGTTGTCCCCGACAAGGGACACCTCCTTCCACTTGTTGGAAGGAGGTTGTTTGTTTCCTGAATCAGTCCAAAGAGTAAACGGAAGGCGGGCACAGAAAAGCTCCTCCGGAATATCCGGAGGAGCTTTGAATGTGGAACGATTAACCCCAAGTCTCCTTGGCATAGGCCTCCAGCTCGGCATGGAAGGCGGGGTGGGCGATGGAGATCATGGCCTGAGCGCGCTCGCGCAGAGACAGGCCGGACAGCTTGACCACACCGTATTCGGTGGCCACGTACTGGATCATGGTACGGGGGCCGGACACCACGCTGCCGCCGGGAATGGTGGCTACGATGTTGGACTTCAGGTTGCCCTCCTTGTCCCTGCGGGCGGAGTTCAGGCAGATAAAGCCCTTGCCGCCCTCGGAGCGGTAGGCGCCCTCCAGAAAGTCCAGCTGACCGCCGATGCCGGACAGCTGACGCTTGCCTGCGGACTCGGCATTTTCCTGACCCATCAGGTCCAGCTGCACACCGCCCATGATGCCGATGAAGTTGCTCATCTTGCTCATGCGTTCGGGGGAATGGATGTAGTCCACATCGCCGGGGTGGAAGAGATTGGGTTCGGCATCCAGCCAATCATACAGCTCCTGAGAGCCCATAGCCAAGTTCCAGCTGGACAGGCCGCGGTCCAACTCCTTGCGGCCGTTGGTCAGCTTGCCTGCCCGGTACAGGGCCATAAACGCGTCACTGATGGTACCCGTCCAGCAGCCCAGGTCCTTCAGGTCGGACTGAGCCAGCATATTGGCCACGGCAAAGGGGACACCGCCCACGCCCAGAGAGAGCACCGCGCCGTCAGAAATCTCGTTGACCACCAGCTTGGCGATGGCGATATCCGTCTCGGTGGCATCCTTGTAGGTGCGGGTGGGCAGAGCCTCGTGCTCACCCTCCACGATGTAGTCCGCCTCGGACAGGTGGACCCGGTGAGAGCCGTCCACACCCTGCAGCCGGGGCATCTTTTCGTTGATTTCGAAGATGACGGTGCGGGCGTTTTCAAAGATGGTGCGCCAGGCATAGTTGGAGATGCCCAGACCGCAGTAGCCCTTGTCATCGGGGGTGGAGACGGGCACGAAAGCCACGTCCACCTTGATGTGGTGGCGGTACAGATCGGGCAGATTGCGCAGGATCATGGGCATGAACTGCACCAGACCACGGCTTTGCAGCTTGCGCTCATAGTCGCCGATGTGCCAGCTGTAATAGTGGAAGCTGGTCTGCTCAGGGTCGCACTCCACCACCTCGATGCGGGGACGGATCACAAGACCGCCGCGGATCTTTACGTCGGTCACTTCACCCTTGCGGGCGGCAAGGGCCTTGTCCATCAGCTCGGGGAAGCCGCCGCCGAAGCCATAATCCACCCAGTCACCGGACTGGACGGCCTTGGCCGCCTGCTCGGGGGTGACATATTTGCTCTTAAACTCGTTCAACATTCCAGATTCCTCCTGTTGCGCACCTGCGGCGCATGTCATTCTACTGGATTTTACCATAGTCTGCGGGAAAATGCGATACCTTTCTTTGAAACTGTCGAAAAAGTGGCTTGCCACTTTTTAGAGAAGGATGCGGCCTGCGGCAGCGCACTCATTGTCCGCTGTGAGCGGACAATTCGCACGTTTGCAGGCCGAGAAGTGTTTTCTCCGACGCACATGTCGCCGGAGAAAACAGATTAGACCGGGTTCGCGCCTGCGGGCGCGAACTCTGCGAGACTTTTTTGACACGCTGTTTTTATTTCTTGCGGCAATACAGGTAACCTGTTAAAATGAGAAAAACAACATGGTGGAGGCTGCTATGAATTACAGACAGGACAAGTACGGAAATCATATCTCAATTCTGGGCTACGGCTGTATGCGCTTTACCCAGAATATGGGGCGCATTGACCTGAACAAGGCGGAAAAGGAGATTATGGCCGCTTACGAGGCGGGGGTGAATTATTATGACACTGCTTATGTTTACCCCGGAAGCGAGGCCGCTCTGGGCGAGATTTTGGAGCGCAACCACATTCGGGATAAGGTGTATATTGCCACCAAGCTGCCCCACTACCTCATTCGCAGCCGGGAACGGCTGGAAACTTTGTTTCAGGAGCAGCTTAAGCGGCTGCGCGCCGACCATGTGGACTACTACCTGATGCACATGCTCACCGACGTGGATACGTGGGAGCGGCTGAAAGGATTGGGTGTGGACGAATGGCTGGCGGAGAAGAAGGTCAGCGGACAAATTCGGCAGGTGGGCTTTTCCTACCACGGCAATGCGGACATGTTCTGCAAGCTGGTGGATGCCTACGACTGGGAGTTCTGCCAAATTCAGTACAATTATATGGACGAACACTCTCAGGCCGGCCGCCGGGGACTGCACTATGCCAATGAAAAGGGCCTGCCTGTGGTCATCATGGAGCCTCTGCGGGGTGGCAGACTGGTCAACAACCTGCCCGAGTCGGCAAAGCGGATTTTTGCGGAGTATCCCATTTCTCGTACACCGGCCCAGTGGGCGCTGCGCTGGCTGTGGAATCAGCCGGAAGTGACCTGCGTGCTGTCCGGTATGAACTCGCTGGAGATGGTGCAGGACAACTGCACCACCGCAGCCACTGCGTCCGCAGGGGAACTTGGGGAGCCGGAGCAGGAGATGCTCAGCCGGGTGGTGAAGGCCATCAACGAAAAAATGAAGGTGGGGTGCACCGGCTGTGGCTACTGCATGCCCTGCCCCAAGGGTGTGGATATTCCGGGCGCCTTTGCCGCTTATAACCGCCGCCACACCGAAGGGAAGGGGCGGGCGCTGGTGGAGTATGCCATGTGTACCGCCTTCCGCAAGACCTCTGCCGCCGCCTCCAACTGCATTGGCTGCGGCAAGTGCGAGCAGCACTGCCCCCAGCATATTGACATCCGCCAACATTTGAAGCAGGCGCAGAAGGAACTGGAGGTTCCCCTGTATCGTATCGCCCGCAAAGCGGTAGAGAAGCTGAAATTATTTGGATAATACAAAAGCTGCGCTCCGAACATCGGAGCGCAGCTTTTGTAATTTACATCATCTTTACCGTGTAGTACACCAACAGGACAAACAGCCAAGCCAGCAGCACAAACAGCAGATAGAACGCTGCGGTGCCGCCCAGCAGCAGGCCGGCGGCCAAAGCCAGAAGGCCGATGGCGCAGGACAGGAAGATCGGCAGGTAGTTGCTGTTCTTGGACAGAATGGACAACTGCTTGCCGCCGATGGCCAGGTTGCCATGGTTTTTCTTCAGGTTCAGTGCCAGCAGCAGGATGGCCAGCAGAATTACCGCGCCAACCACGGTGTACAAGGTGACCAACAGATCGTGATTGCCGCTGTTCTTGCGCACCAGCCACAGACCCAGCAGACCCACACCCGTGCCACAGGCGGAGAAGAAGAACTCGCGCTGGTACAGGTAGTACACCAAAGCCAGAACTGCCATGGCGGGGACCAGAACATACAGCAGTTCAACAGCCGCGCGATAGAACAGTACGATCAGACCGGAGCTGATGCCCACGGCCAGTACGGTGACAGTCAGCACCAGCCAGAGGAAGGGGAAAGGAGCGTCACCCTTGGCGCGCTTCCAACCGAAGAAGCCGCACACAGCCGCACCCAGCAGACCCAGAACGGTGGTGACTTTGATCACCGTGCTAAGGGCCAAGGCCAAATCAATGGAGGCGGAGTCGGCGGTGAAGTTGATATAATACTTATTGACAAGCAACAGCAGGAATTCTAGTACCATAGCCGCACCGAACCAGATCAGCGCACGGGTCAGGGCAATGTCCTCCTGCTTGTTGCGGTTTGCTTTTTTGTTGTTTTCCATGAGTGATTCCCCTCGCTTACAAGTAGGGCGGAAGGTGCTTGTGGCAGACACAAGATTATGGGGTGTCACTTCCGCCGGAGATGATGTGGACCCCAAAATAGAGGATATACACCATCGCTCTACATTTTAACAGAAAATTTTCCCATTTGCAACACTTAAAACAAAACTCCTGTGTATTCCTTGTGAGTAAAAGCGCATTTCCCTTGCGCACGGCGGTATAAAGCTATATAATAAGGAGGAAAACAAAGGGAGGGATGTCTGTGGTCGTTATGGCCATTGATTACGGAGATGCCCATACCGGTGTGGCGATTTCTGACCCTACGGGCTTTCTGACCGGAACTACCACCACCATCCACAGCAGGAAGGCACAGGTGGTGCTGGAGGAACTGGCCCGTCTGGTTCGGGAAAACCGGGTGGAGGAGCTTGTGATGGGCTTTCCCCGGAACATGGACGGTACGGAAGGGCCCCGGGCGCAGATGTACCGGGACTTTGCCGCCCAAGTGGAGCAAATGACCGGACTTGTGCCGGTGCTGTGGGACGAGCGGCGCACCACCGTGGATGCCCACCGCATCCTGTTTGAGTCGGGCAAAAACGCAAAAAAACGAAAAAAGACAGTAGATGCAGTGGCGGCCAGCCTGATTTTGGAGGGCTATCTGGATTTTCGCCGTCTGCAAAAGAGCCGTGAACAGGCGCAGGGAGGAATTTAAAATGAGTAAGATCAGCAAAGTCTGGGCCGTGTATTTCACCGGAACGGGCAACACGAAAAAGATGGTCACAACCGTGGCAAAGGCGGCCTGTGACAAGCTGGGCTGTGAGTATGCCGAGTATGACTTCAGCCTGCCCGCCGTTCGAGCGCAGGAGATCTCCTTTGCCGACACCGATCTGGTGGTCTTTGGCACTCCTGTATATGCCGGTCGTGTGCCCAATGTGCTGCTGCCCTACCTGACCAAGAACATCAAGGGCAACGGCGCGCTGGCCGTGCCCGTGGTCACTTACGGCAACCGCAATTTTGACGACGGTCTGATGGAACTGCGCAATATTATGACCGCAAACGGCCTGACGGCCATTGGCGGCGGTGCTTTTGTAGGCGAGCACTCCTTCTCTACCACGCTGGGCGCGGGCCGTCCCGACCCGGAGGACCTGAGCATGGTGCAGGAGCTGGGCGAGAAGGTGGCGGAAAAGGTGCTCTCCGGTGCGGTGGAAGGGCCTGTGGCGGTGGAGGGCGAGGATCCCATCCGACCCTACTACACCCCCCGCGACCGCAACGCAAACCCCATCAATATCCTCAAGGTCAAGCCCAAGACCGACCCGGACAAGTGCATCAATTGCGGCCTGTGTGCCCGTATCTGTACCATGGGCTCCATTGATCCTCAGGACGTGACCAGCGTGACCGGTATCTGCATCAAGTGCTGTGCCTGTGTCAAGCGCTGTCCCAAGGGTGCCAAGTACTACGATGACGAGGGCTATCTGTACCATCAGCATGAGCTGGAGGACGTCTATGCCCGCCCTGCTGAGAGCAAGATCTTTCTGTAATACATAAGCCAAAGGTGAGGCCGTTACTGCGGCCTCACTTTTTTTGCTCTTTTTTCAGCAGTTCCCATATTCCGATCAGGATCAGAAAAGCACCGAAGCATTTGCGCAGAAGGTCGGTGTTGACCGCGGTGGCGGCCCATGCTCCGAGCGCTGCGCAGATAAGACCTGCGCCGATGGCCGGGAGCAGAGATTTCTTTTCAATATAGCCGTTCTTGATGTGGGCGGGCAGGGCCATCAGACCAGCGGGGAGGAAGTAGAGCAGGTTGATGCCCTGTGCCAGCTGCTGGTCCAGTCCTGCTACCAGTGTCATATACACCAGCAGCAGGGTACCGCCGCCCACACCGAAGCCGGATAATATTCCTGTCAGCAGTCCTGCCAGCACAGCGGGTACGGGGCCGCTCACAGGAAGTACCTCACACCGCTGTAGATCAGCAGCAGACCAAAACCCCGGCGCAGCCAGTCCACCCGCACACCCTTGAACAGCTTGCCGCCCAGCCAGCCTCCTGCAGTGCCACCGATCAGATAGGGCCAAGCTGCGGCAAAATCCAATCCGCCCCGCATAAAATAAATGACTGCGGACAGCGCGCACAGGGGCAGAATGACGGCTACCGAGGTGGCAAAAGCCCTGCGCTGGTCCAAACCGCAGTACCGGGTGAGCAGAGGGACAAGCACCGAACCGCCTCCGCCGCCGAAAAAGCCATTGGCAGCCCCGGCGGCCGCGCCTGCCAGTAAATATTTGAATTTAGTGTGCAAAAAGACCGCCCCTTTCCGATTTAGTTTTACCGAAAAGGGACGGTCTATGTGTTTTTAATCAGAGAGCTTGTCCAGCAGGGCGGTCAGTTCATCCAGTTTTTCATCCGGATTGCCGTTTTCCACCGCCTGACGCACACAGCAGTCCATGTGGGCGCGCAGCACCATGCGGTTGGCCTTTTTCAAAATGGATTGAGTGGCCATGAGCTGGTTGGATATGTCCAGACAGTAGCGGTCTTCATCCACCATCTTTAAGATGCCGTCCATTTGGCCCCGGGCCGTTTTCAAAAGCTGCTGAATCTGGGCGTGGTCGGCCTTCACTGTACGCTCACCACCTGATAGCCCGCCTCGGTGACGGCATCGGTGAGCACCTTGTTGTCCACATCCTTGCTCAGGGTCAGAGTGGCGGATTTGCCCTCCAGACTCATCTCCACGGCGCAGACACCGTCCAGTGCGGACAGCACCTTTTCCACCCGGCCGGTGCAGTGGGTACACATCATACCCTCGATGATCATGGTTTTGGTCATAGTTTCAGTTCCTCCTTTTATCTCTTGCGCCGGTTCATCCGGCAGGTTTGACTGGAATTTGCTTTTGAACAGGCGCAGGCGCAGGGCGTTGGACACCACGCACACGGAGCTCAAACTCATAGCGGCGGCGGCGAAGGCAGGGTCAAGCCGCCAGTGCAGACTGTGGAAAAATACGCCGGCGGCCAGCGGAATACCGATGGAATTATAGAAAAAGGCCCAGAACAGGTTTTCCTTGATGTTGCGAAGGGTGGCCCGGGACAGCTCCACCGCTGTGGCCGCATCCAGCAGGTCGGACTTCATCAGCACAATGTCCGC
>JAZNTL010000087.1:0-12705 GCA_045591745.1 Lawsonibacter sp. | reverse complement strand
AACGATACTGTTCTACCTCCCAACGAAAGGAAGGCAACCGAAATGAAACTGCAAACCGAAAAGGGCGAAATCCGTATCAGCAGTGAAGTCTTTACCAACATTACCGGTGCCGCCGCTACCAAATGCTACGGCGTGAAGGGCATGGCGGTGCGCTCCGCCACCGACGGTCTTGTGCACCTGCTCAAACGGGAGTCCATGGCCAAGGGCGTGAAGGTCTATTATAATGATGACTCCTCCGTCTCCATCGAGCTGCACATCATCGTGGAGAACGGTGTCAATCTGGTGGCCGTGTGCCGCTCCATTATGAGTGAGGTGCGCTATGTGGTCAGCAAAACCACTGGCTGCACCGTCAAGTCCGTGGACGTGTGCGTGGACTCCATGCGCGTGTAAGGACGACCCACAAGAAAGGAAATTTGTCGCTATGATCAATACCATTGACGCGGCGCTTTTTCAGAAGATGGTCATCCATGCCGCCGCTGCCATCAACCTGCAAAAGCAGCCCATCAACGACCTGAACGTGTTCCCCGTCCCCGACGGTGACACGGGCACCAATATGAGCCTGACCATTTCCGCCGCCGGTGCGGAGATGAAGAAGAAATCCTTTGACACCGTGGGGCAGGCTGCCTCCGCCGTGGCCAGCGCCCTGCTGCGCGGCGCCCGGGGCAACTCCGGTGTGATCCTGTCCCTGCTGTTCCGCGGCCTCGCCAAGGCCGTGAAGGAAAAGGACACCATTGACGGCCGGGACTTTGCCATCGCCCTTGACTTTGGTGTTGCCGCCGCCTACAAGGCGGTCATGAAGCCCGCCGAAGGCACCATCCTTACCGTGTCCCGCATGGCCGCCGCCAAGGCCGCCGAAAAGGCCCGGGAGGAAAACAGCGTCCAGGCCGTGCTGGAGGCCGCCATCGCTCAGGGTGAGCTGACTCTGGCCGACACCATCAACATGAACCCCGTGCTGAAAAAGGCGGGTGTTGTGGATGCAGGCGGCAAGGGCTTTGTGGTCATTCTGCAGGGCATGCTGGACGAACTGCTGGGCAAGCCTATGCCCGAAGTGACCGAGGACGATGACGAGGAGGAAAGCTCCGTATTCAGCGAAATGGCTGACGAGGAGATCACTTTCGCCTTTGACACCGTGTTCATCGTGCGCAAGAACGATCCCGACGTCAATCTGGATCCCTTCCGCAAGTATCTCAACAGCATCGGTGACAGTCTTGTCATCGGTGAGGATGACGAGGCCTTTAAGGTCCACGTGCACACCAACACCCCCGGCGATGCCCTGAACGAGTCCCAAAAGTACGGCACGCTGGAGCTGGCCAAGATCGAAAACATGGTCACCCAACGGGATGATCTGGCCGCCGGACGCAAGGCCCAGAGCACCGACGATTTGGATGCCATCGAAAAGGAGCTGGAGCAGGGCGGAAAGCCTGTCCATGCCGCGCCGGAAAAGAAGTTCGGCTACGTGGCCGTGTGCGCGGGCGAGGGTCTGGAGGCCGTGTTCCGCGATCTGGGTGTAGACGCTCTGGTGGGCGGCGGTCAGACTATGAACCCCTCCACCGAGGACATTCTCAAGGCCGTGGATGCCACTCCCGCCGAGATCGTCTATGTGCTGCCCAACAACAAAAACATCATCATGGCCGCCGAGCAGTGCATCCCCCTGTGCGAGGACAAGAAGGTGGTCGTACTGCCCACCAAGACCGTGCCTCAGGGCATCTCCGCTATGCTGTGCGTTGACCCCGATGCCAGCGAAGAGGACAATACCGCCGCCATGACCGAGGCCTTTGCCCGGGTGCGCACCGACGAGATCACCTATGCCGCCCGCGACTCCGATTTCGGCGGCTTCGCCATTAAGCAGGGTGACTATATGGCTCTGACCGAGCATCAGCTGTTCGGCACCAACACTGACCTGAACTCCCTGCTGGAGCAGTTGGCCAAGGCGGAGGGTGAGAAGGGCGCGGAATTCGTCTCCATCTTCTATGGCGAGGATGTGACCGAAGATCAGGCCCAGCAGGCACACGCCATCTTTGCCGCCGCCTGCCCCGATGCGGAAGTCAGCCTCCTGCCCGGCGGACAGCCCGTCTATTACTATATGATCTCCGTAGAATAATTCCACCACCAAATCCCTCGTGCCCCTGGCACGGGGGGTTTTTGGACCCCTAACGCACACCCTTCGTAGTATGGAATGTGCCCAGCCGTCTAAAGCAGGGCACATCCGCATATGGAAGGAGTGATGGCAGATGGAGCTGCCATTAAGCGCCCTTGCCCGAGGCAGGAGCGCATATATCAACCGCGTGGCAGGCCCTGGAGAGATGGCCCGCCGGATCACAGAACTGGGTCTGTTGCCGGGCACCCGTATCAGCTGCGAGCTGGTCAGTCCTGCCGGTGACCCCGCCGCCTACCGGGTACGAGGTGCCCTCATTGCTCTGCGGGCGCAGGATGCACGGACCGTCAGCGTCACACCGGTGGAGGAAGGGCTGTGAGCCGGGCATTGTCGGTGGAGCGCCCCGGCCCGGAAGGGCGCATCATCGCGCTGGCGGGAAATCCCAACGTGGGCAAATCCACCCTGTTTAACACCCTGACCGGAATGCGCCAGCACACCGGAAACTGGCCGGGCAAGACGGTTGCCGTGGCACAGGGCGAATATACCCACCGGGAGCGGCGCTTTGTGCTGGTAGATCTGCCCGGTACTTACTCGCTGAACGCCCACTCCGCCGAAGAGGAGATCGCCAGGGACTTTCTCACCGGCGGACAGGCGGATGCCACCGTCGTGGTGTGCGACGCCACCTGTCTGGAACGAAGCCTTATCTTCGCTCTGCAGGTCATGGAGCAGGTAGACCGGGTGGTGTTGTGCGTCAACCTGATGGACGAAGCCCACGCTCACGGCATCCATGTGGACACCGCCGCCCTGTCCCGCCAGCTTCGGGTGCCCGTCATCGGCACCGCCGCCGGGCGGGGCGAGGGACTGGAATATCTGATGGATGAAATTGAATACATCTCCCACCCCCACAGCACACCGGATGCCCCACATCAGGAACGCACCCCTGCCCAGCGCGCTGAGCTGGCCGAGCGCTGTGCCGCCCTTACTGTTCATCGGGACCGGGCAGATCCGCTGGCCCGCCAGCGGGCGGTGGACCGTCTGCTCACCTCCCGGCGCACCGGCATTCCCATCATGCTGGCCGGGCTTGGCGCAGTGCTGTGGATGACCATTGTTGGCGCCAACATCCCATCCCGCCTCCTGTCCGACGGTCTGTTCGCCTTTGGCGAGCTAGCCCGGGATGGTCTGATTTTCCTAAACGCGCCCGAGTTGCTCATACAGCTGCTCATCGACGGTGTGTACCGGGTGCTGGCCTGGGTGGTGGGGGTCATGCTGCCCCCCATGGCCATTTTCTTTCCTACCTTCACTCTGTTGGAGGATCTGGGCTACCTGCCCCGGGTGGCCTTTGTGCTGGACCATGCCTTCCACCGGGCGGGCGCCTGCGGCAAGCAGGCTTTGACCATGTGCCAAGGCTTCGGGTGCAATGCCTGCGGAGTCACAGGCTGCCGCATTATCGACTCCCCCCGGGAACGGCTCATCGCCATCCTCACCAATTCCTTTGTGCCCTGCAACGGGCGCTTCCCCACCCTGATCGCCCTGATCACCATTTTCTTTGTAGGCGGCAACAGCGGCCTGCTGACCGGTGTGGCCGCGGCAGCCATGCTTCTGGGCGTGCTGGTTCTGGGCATCGGCATGACCCTTTTGGTGTCCCGGCTGCTGTCGGCCACGGTGCTGCGGGGCATGCCCTCCTCCTTCGCGCTGGAGCTGCCTCCCTACCGCCGCCCCCGGGTGGGTCAGGTGTTGGTGCGCTCCGTGCTGGACCGTACCCTGTTCGTACTGGGCCGCGCGATTGCCGTCGCCGCCCCGGCAGGGCTTGTGATCTGGCTGTGTGCCAACGTGCAGGTCGGCGATGCCAGCATCCTCTCCCACATCACCGCACTGCTTGACCCACTGGGGCGGCTGATGGGGATGGACGGGGTAATTTTGATGGCCTTTGTGCTGGGCTGGCCCGCCAACGAGATCGTTATGCCCATCATCCTTATGGCCTACCTGTCTCAGGGAACGCTGGTGGATGCAAGCGACCTGACCGCACTTGGCGAGCTGCTTCGGGCCAACGGCTGGACGGAAGTGACCGCAGTGTGCACCATGCTCTTCTCCCTGTTCCACTGGCCCTGCTCCACCACCTGTCTGACCATCGCCAAGGAGACGGGCAGCGTCAAATGGACGGCCCTTTCCGTTCTGCTGCCCACCCTTGTTGGTGTAGTAATGTGCATGCTGACAGCGGCTGTGTTTCGTTTGTTCTAAAACCAGAAAGCCTTTGACTTCTTGCCTGTAAAATGATATCCTGTGTTTGAAATATCCTGTAACAAAAGAGGTGTGTGGAGTGACTAAGATCCTGTTCGTGTGCCACGGCAATATCTGCCGCAGTACCATGGCCCAGTTCGTATTTGACTATCTGGCCCGGCAGCAGGGCCGGGGCGCGGACTTTTATCTGGACTCTGCCGCCACCTCTACCGAGGAGCTGGGCAATCCCGTCCACCCCGGCACCCGGCGCAAACTGGCACAGGTGGGCATCCCCTGCCCCGACCATCGGGCTCGTCAGCTGAGAAAAGACGAGTACGACAAGTTCGACCTGCTCATCGGCATGGATCAGGCCAATCTGCGCAACATGCACCGCATGCTGGGCGGCGACCCGGAGGGCAAGTTCCACTGTCTGCTGGACTATGCAGGACGACCGGGTCAAAACATCGCCGACCCATGGTACACCGGAAATTTTGATGAGACCTATGAGGATGTGCTGGCAGGCTGTCAGGGCCTGCTGGCACACCTTACAAAAGAAATTTAAAAGAAGCGAGGCGGTATTTATGGTATCCAACGCTCCCATCGGCATCTTTGACAGCGGCGTGGGCGGCTACACCGTAGCCAGAGCCCTGCAGAAGGCCCTCCCAAAAGAAGACGTAATTTACTACGGTGACGGCTGCAACGCCCCTTACGGCAACCGCTCCAAGGAGGACATCGTCCATCTTGTGCGCCAGATTTTGGACTTCATGGCCTCCAAGCAGGTGAAGGCCGTGGGCATCGCCTGCAACACCATCTCCACCCTCATTGACGAGTTCACCGGCTACGACTTCCCCATTTTCAGCATCGTGCAGGCCGGTGCGGACGAGGTGGTGCGCTGCGCCCCCAAGCAGGTGGCGGTGCTGTCCACCTGCTTCACCGCTCAGACCGGCGCTTATGCCAAGCTCATCAACGCTGCCGCGCCCCAGATCGAAGTGCTGTCTCAGGGCAGCGTCAATCTGGCCGCTCTGGTGGAGTCGGGCACCGCGTCCGATGAGGAAATCGCCGCCGAGCTACACGATTCGCTGGGCAAGCTCACCGCTGTCAACCCTAACGTGGACACTCTGGTGCTGGGCTGCACCCACTATCCTCTGGCCCGTGACATTATCGCCAAGGAGTTCCCCCAGTTCACCAACATCATCGACCCCGCCATGGGCCAGGTGGAGCAGCTGCGCTCCTGTCTTGCCGCCCACAATGCCTTCAATGAGAACGGCGGCAGCCTGAAGGTATTTACCTCCGGCGACTGCGCCCATTACGAGGGTCTTGCCGCCCGTCTGGGCATGGTGCTGGACGGCCCCGCCACCCAAAAGCACGTGGCGACGCCGCTGTAAATGGATATAAAAAGTTCCCCGCCGGCAGGCGGGGAACTTTTTTATCCGTTTTTCCTGTTCCAAGAGAATCCGGGGTCGCGTACCTGAAAGGCACCGCCGGAAATTTCGATGACCTCGGCAGTGATATACCCGGCAAGATCGGAAGCCAAGAAGGCGATCAACTGCCCAACCTCCTCCGGCTTGGCAAGACGATGCAAAATGGCAGTATCGGTGAGGAAGCTGGTGTCGCCGTACTTCTTTTTCAGCATCTCCGTCTCGGTAAAGCCGGGGGCCACCGCCACCACACGGATGTTGTCGGCGGCCAGCTCACTGGCCATGACCCGGGTCAGGGCATTGACCCCCGCTTTGGACACGGGATACGCGCCCTGATGGGTAAAAGCGATGCGCCCACTCAGAGAGGAAATGTTAATGATCACACCACCGCCGGTTTTGGCAATATAGGGCGACACAGTCTTGGAGCAGTTCCACACGCTGGTCAGGTTGGTGTCCAGTACGTTCTGCCAGACCTCCTTTTCCAGCGTCAGCGCCGCGCCGGGGGAGCCGCGCCCTGCGTTATTGACCAGAATATCCACCCGGCCAAACTCGTTCCACACCCAGTCGGCAAACTCCGCAAAAGATGCTTCATCGGTCACATCGGCGGTCTTGCCCCACAGGAGAAGTCCCTCCTCCTTGGCCGCGGCAATGGCCGCGTCCAGCTTTTCCTGACTGCGGCCGCACACCACCACTTTCGCGCCCTCACGGGCCAGCACTTTGGCGGTGGCAAGGCCGATGCCCAGCGTGCCGCCGGTGACAACGGCCACTTTATTCTTCAGTCCAAGATCCATATCAATTCCCTCTTTCCCTTATTTCTCTGTCCAATAGGCCCTGCAGAATTCCAGGAAGCTGTTTGCCGCCTTGGACATATACTTTTTCGGATTCCAAAACAGTGCCATCTCCCGATAGGCAAATTCATCCGCAATGGGGATATAGCAGTTGGGCTGGAACATATCCACCTCGTAGGCAGAGGCGGAGGTGAGCGCCACACCAAACTCCGACTCGATCAGCGCCGCCCGGATAGAGTAATCGCACTCCAGCACCGTGCGGATATTCACTCCCGCCTGCTTGAACAGCTGAGCGCAGTATACCCGCCACGGTGTCCCCGCGGGCAGGTCGATATAGGCCTCGTTCTCCAATTCCTTTAAGCAGACCGACTCCCGCCCGGCCAGCCGATGGCTTTTGGGCACGCACAGATACACGCTGTCCTTTTTCAGAAAGATGTGCTCCATATCCGGGTCGGTGATCTCGTCCACGCTGGCAATGACGAAGTCCGTTTTCATGGAGCGCAGGGCCTCGATCATCTCCTCCAGCGTGTTGTTCTGCTGCTTGATGGCATACTCAGGACAACTTTTGCGGAAATCGCGCACCATGGGCATCCACACCTGAGAGGTACCCACACCAATGCTCACCTGCTTCTGCGCCGACTCGGTCAGCTCCTGCAGGGCTGAGCGTCCGTTATCCAGCGCCGCAAACACGTCGTTGACATATTGCAGATAGGTCTTGCCCGCCTGATTGAGCCGAATGGACCGCTTGGACCGGTCAAACAACTGCACCCCCAGTTCCTTTTCCAGGCCGATGATCATACTACTCAGGGCAGTCTGGGAGATATACAGCTCCTTGGCCGTCTGGGTGATATGCTCCGTGGCAGCCAGCTTGCGAAAATAGTCCAGCTGAAGCAGTGTTATCATGTTCACCGCCCCTTTCATCAGTTAAAACTTATGTATTATAAACTTATTATGACCTTTTCATTTGGCTTTGTCAATGGTATACTGTATTTGTATGAGTATCAAAAGGTGTTTACCTGAGTACCAAATATAAAAACGGAGGGAAATGCGATGCGAGATGTAGTGATCACCGATTGCGTGCGAACCGCCATCGGCAAGATGAACGGCGCTCTGAGCGAGTATGACGAGCAGGAGCTGGCCGCCATCGTTATGAAAGAAGTGCTGAACCGCTCCAAGATCACGGCGGATCAGGTGGACGAGGTCATCTTCGGCCACGTCAAGATGAATACATACCCCATGAATCTGGCCCGCTACGGCTGGCTGGAGGCCGGTATGCCCGACAGCGTGCCCGGCTATACCCTGCAGCGTGCCTGCTCTTCCGGCTCCCAGTCCATCTATGATGCCAGCCAGATCATCGCCTGCGGCGATGCCGACATCATTCTGGCCGGCGGCGCGGAGAACATGACCAAGTCCTGCTACTACCTGCGCGGCGCCCGCAACGGTCTGGGCACCAAGAATGTGACCCTGATGGACAACATTCTGGAGGGCACTGCCGGCAACTCCCCCGAGGAGATCTTCGGTGTGCTGCCCATGGGTCTGACCGCCGAGAATGTGGCTGAGATGTACGGCATCGAGCGCGAAATTCAGGACAAGTTCGCTGTGGGCAGCCAGGACCGCGCCCGCAAGGCCATTGCCGAGGGCAAGTTCAAGGAGCAGATCGTTCCCGTGGGCGACTTCGATACCGACGAGCATCCCCGCGCCACCACCTATGAGAAGCTGGCCGCCATGAAGCCCGCCTTCAAGAAGGACGGCTGCGTCACCGCCGGCAACTCCTCCGGCCGCAACGACGGCGCCTCCGCCGTGCTGGTCATGAGCCGTGAAAAGGCCGACGAGCTGGGCTATGACTACTATCTGCGTCATGTTTCCTCCGCCGTTGTGGGTCTGGAGCCCAAGATCATGGGTGTCGGCCCCATCGAAGCCTCCCGCGAGGCGCTGGAGAAGGCCGGCCTGAAGATCGAGGACATCGGCCTGATCGAGCTGAACGAGTCCTTCGCCGCCCAGTCCGTGGCCGTCATGCGTGAGTGGGTCAAGTGGTCCGATACCGAGACCTTTGATACCATCTGGGAGCGCACCAACGTGAACGGCAGCGGCATCTCTCTGGGTCACCCCCTGGCCGCCACCGGCGGTATCCTGACCACCAAGCTGTTCTACGAGCTGAAGAATCGCCCCGATGTGCGCTATGCCATGGTCACCATGTGCATCGGCGGCGGCATGGGCTTCGCTTCCATCTTCGAGCAGTGCAGAAAGGACGGTTGATGAATATGAAGAAAGTTATCATTGCCGACAGCGTGCGTACCGCCTGGGGCAAGCCCGGTGCGGGTCTGGCCCCCTTCATCTCCTCCGACTTCTCTGCCAAGATCCTCACCGAGCTGCTGGCCCGTACCGGTGTGGAGGCTTCCGCCGTGGATCAGGTGGTCTTCGGTCAGGCTCACCCCTCCACCATGCCCAACAACATCGGCCACTATGCCTGGCTGAAGGCCGAGCTGCCCGTGGAGGTGCCCGGCTACACCGTGCAGAGCTACAGCGGCTCTGCCCTGCAGGCCCTGCGTAACTGCTACTACCTGATCGCCACCGGCAACGAGGACATCTGCGTGGCCGGCGGTGCGGACAGCTATTCCGCCGCCCCCTTCGTGCTGCGTGATGCCCGCAACCACTTCTATCCCCAGCACCGCACCTTCATCGACTCCATCGAGGAGGCCGAGCTGTGCACCCAGCCCGAAGCCATGAGCCGTCTGGAACAGTACGAGCTGGCCCACGGCAAGGCCCTCAGCGCCGAGGCCGTGAAGTATGCCGAGGAAAGCATCGCCAAGGCTCAGGCCGCTGACTGCACCGCCCAGATCCTGCCCATCTCCTACGAGGTGCGCAAGAAGGGCACCATCACTGTGGACAAGGACGAGCTGGTTGCTTCCGCCGCTGCCGATGCCACCCTGTCCCCTTATGCCGACGGCGCCGCCGTTACCATGCTCATGAGCGAGGACAAGGCCAAGGAACTGGGCATCAAGGCTCAGGCCGCCATCTGCGGCTTCGCCGTGTCCGGCTGCGATCCCAAGCTGCAGCAGACCTCCGGCGCTCTGGCCGTTGAAAAGTTGCTGAAGAACAAGGGCCTGACCATGGACGACATCGCCGTCATCGAGGTCATCGAGAACAGCGCTCAGGACGTGCTGGACACCATGAAGACGCTGGGCGGCAAGGCTCAGGTCAACCCCATGGGTGGCGCTCTGGCTTACGGCAAGAACGACGGTGCCGAGGGCATTATCATGCTCATGCGTCTGGTCGCCTCCCTGAAGGAAGGTCAGAAGGGCATCGTGTGCGTTTACAGCGCCGGCGGTCAGGGTATGGCCGCTCTGATTGAGAAATAAGCGTCTGAGCCATCGTGATCAGCGCGGATGGACCGGAGCGAGGGCAAGAAACCGAAGCCGCAACGCGGCTGTTTCGAGTCCGAGGCGCAGGGAAGCCGTGCGTCGTGAACAGGCGAGGCGTGATACCATAAAACAACTAAAATAAGGAAAGGAAATAGATATTATGAACTATTCCCTTCAGAATCAGGAGAGCTTCATCTCCAAGGAGCAGATCACCGCTCTGCTGGACCGCCACATGGCGGACAACAACTGGTCCAGCGTGCTGCTCCTGCCCCCCGACATCACCCGTTCCCACTCCGGTGCGGGTCTCATCACCGCCCACTACTATGAATGCCTGACCAAAAAGGGGGTCAGCGTCAAGGTGCTGCCCGCTCTGGGCACCCACCTGCCTATGACCGAGGAGCAGCTGCGTGAAATGTTCGGTGACGGCATCCCCATGGATGCCTACATCGCCCACGACTTCCGCAACTCCATCGAGGTCGTTGGCACTGTGCCCGGCGAGTTTTTGGACAAGGTGTCCGAGGGCCTGTTCAAGGATGACGTGACCGTTTCCGTCAACCGTGAGCTGCTCAGCGGCAAGTATGATGCCATCCTGTCCATCGGTCAGGTTGTCCCCCACGAGCTGGCCGGCATGGCGGGCTACACCAAAAATCTGGTGGTGGGCTGCGGCGGCGGCGAGATGATCAACGTCAGCCACTTCCTTGGTGTGTTCTACGGTCGTCACCGCATCGTGGGCAATGTGGACACTCCTCCCCGCCGTCTGTTTGACTACATCCAGAAGAACTTCCTTGATAAGCTGCCCATCACCTTCGTGCTGACCGTTATGGCTCAGAACAACGGCGAGGACATCTTCAAGGGCATCTTTATCGGCAAGGAGCGCGACAGCTTTGAGCAGGCCGTGGCTCTGAGCCAGCAGGTCAACATCAACCACGTGGAAAAGCCCGTGAAGAAGTGCGTGGTGTGGATGGACCCCCACAGCTATCACTCCACCTGGGTCACCAACAAGGCCTTTTACCGCACCATGAAGATGGTGCAGGAGGGCGGCGAGATCATTGTCATCGCTCCCGGTCTGCACGTCTTTGGCGAGAACGATCTGGCCGATCAGGCCATCCGCAAGTACGGCTACCGTCCCCGTGAGGAGATTCTGGAGCTGTATAAGAGCGATCCCCTGCTCAGCGGCAACATGTCCCTGGCCGGCCATCTGATCCGCTGTGTGCCCAGCATGGAGACCCGCCTGACCTACTGCACCGACCAGATCCCGCAGGAGGAGATCGAGCATGCCGGCTTCCAGTACATGAGCGTGGCCGATGCTATGGCCGCCTATCCCTGCGAGGACTGGCAGACCGGCTGGCGCACCCTGCCCAACGGCGAGGAGATCTACTTCGTGCGCAACGCCGCGCTGGGTCTGTGGCAGTACGACGGGCTCTACAATTAATCCGCATCTATAAAAATTTACATACGAGGGATTAAACATGAAAAAGTGTACCGTTATCGGCGGCGGCGCCATGGGCCGTCAGATCGCCCTGAACACCGCCATCCACGGATACGAGGTCATGGTTTGTGAAAGCTTCCCCGCCGCGCTGGAAAGCCTCCAAAGTTGGAAGGAAGAATACCTGTCCGGCCGTGTGGCCAAGGGCCGCATGACTCAGGAGCAGGTGGATGCCGTCAAGGCCCGCTTCTGCGTCACCGACGATCTGGCCGTGGCCTGCAAGGACACCGACATCGTCATCGAAGCCATTATCGAGGACAAGCAGGCCAAGACCGACCTGCTGGGCAAGGTGAGCAAGCTGGTCCGTCCCGACACCATCATCGCCACCAACTCCAGCTTCATGGTGTCCTCCACCTTCGCCGGTGCCGTTGACCACCCCGAGCGTCTGGCCAACCTGCACTACTTCATGCCGGCTCTGGTCATGAAGCTGGTGGAGGTAGTCAAGGGCGACCACACCTCCCAGGAAACTGTGGATAAGCTGATGACCTTTGCCCGCGAGACCGGCAAGACCCCCGCGCTGGTGAAGAAAGAGGAGGACGGCTTCATTGTCAACAACGTCCTCAAGGCCATCAAGGAAGAGGCCTACCGCCTGGTCAACGAGGGTGTGTGCTCTCTGGAGGATCTGGACACCGCCGTCAAGCTGGGTCTGGGCCATCCCATGGGCCCCTATGAGCTGGACGACATGAGCGGCATCGACGTGCGCTACAACGTGCTCAAGCGCCGCTACGAGGAGACCGGTGTGAAATCCTATGGCTTCGACATGATCGAAAAACTCTATCAGGAAGGCCGTCTGGGTAAGAAGACCAAGCACGGCTTCTACGACTACGAGTGATTCAACAATAAAAATGCCGCCGCTTCCTCGGAAGCGGCGGCATTTTTATGCCTTGTGCAAAAAATCCTCCCCCGGTTTGGGGGGAGGATTTTTGATGTTTGATGTAAAATTACCAAGTGCGGGCGGCAATGGCAACACGCAGCTCGATGATACCGGCGATCATGGTGATCAGGCCAACCACCAGAGCCACACCACCGATGCAGGCCTGAGCCAGCCACAGCATATTGGACATATAGCGGAAAATGGCAATATTCACGCAGGCGATAGCGCAGGCGCCGCACAGAGCGGTCAGGCCACCAAACACGATGCCCAGATGCTTTTTGAAGATGGTCAGGAACACGACCGCGCAACCACTGGCCAGCAGCAGGATGGGAGCGCCGCCAATGGCATTCATGCTGGCAAATTCAGGGAACTTGGCAGCAAACACTCTGGTCACATCCGTCAGGTAGGTGGGCAGCCAGATGTACTGAGCGATAGAGATGGTTTTTCCTTCCACGGTCCAGAAGG
>JAZNTL010000086.1:0-2083 GCA_045591745.1 Lawsonibacter sp. | reverse complement strand
CAGACGGGCATGACCCAGTAGAAGGTACCGACAGCCAGACCCCACAGGGAGGAGGTCTGCTGGCCCATGGCCAGGGAGGAGACGGTGAAGCCGCCATAAACCAGAATGATGGCGGAGAACAGCAGGGCAACGATCTCACCGAAGATCAGCAGGACCTTCTTGGGGCCCTCCTTGAGCATATCGACCACGATGGGGATGTTCATGTGGGCACGCTCGCCGGTGCAGATGGCAGCGCCAAACATGGTGGCCCAGCCGAACATGTAGCCGACCAGCTCCTCAGACCAGGTGGAGGGCGCGTTGAAGACGTAACGGGTGATGACCTGATAGGTGGTCAGCACGGTCATCACGATCAGGCTGAAGCCAGCCAGACCGCTCAGACACTTGTCGAGGATGTTTCTCAATGCTTTCATTGTATATCCTCCTTCTTATTCCGTGGCGGCGGAGTACTGAGCGTTGTACTCCTGGATCAGATCATAGATGGGCTGAAGCTCGGTGTTGCCGGACAGGACGGACTCATGCAGGGGCATGACGGCCTGCTGGAAGGGAGCGGTGTCGGGGTACAGGAAGTTGACGCCCTGCTCATTCAGGGCCTTCTCCTTGGCCTCCTCCACAGCGCCGGTCCAGGCATCCCGCTGGACCTGGTTGATGGTCTTGAAGCCCTCGTCGAAGACGGCACGGTCTTCGGCAGACAGGTCCTCCAGGAAGGCCCAGTTGCACAGGACCAGATCGGGGATCATCTGGTGCATGTCGTAGGAGTAGAACTTGCAGACATCGCCGTGGCCGTTGTTCTTCAGAGCCAGCTCGTTGTTCTCAGCGCCGTCGATGATCTGGGACTGCAGAGCGGTGTAGACATCGCCGAAGCCCATGGGGGTGGCGGTGCCGCCCAGCAGGTTCATCATGGCGACATTGGTGGGGGACTGCTGCACACGGATCTTCAGGCCCTTCAGGTCAGCGGGGCTGTTGATGGGGGTGCCAACGGTGTAGAAGTTACGGGTACCGGCGTCCAGCCAGGTGACGCAGATGAAGCCGGCATCCTCGGTGGCCAGGAAGATGGGGTCGGTGACCGCGGGATCGTCCATGGCGGCGTGATAGGCCTCAGCGGAGCTGAACAGGTAGGGCAGGTTGAACAGGGAGTAGTTCTTGGAGAAGGTCTCCATGATGGAGTTGGATGCCACGACGATGTCGATGGCACCGGTCTGGGTCAGCTGAACCATCTCGGTCTGAGAGCCCAGCAGCTCAGAGGGGTAGACCTCCACAACGTACTTGTCGCCCAGCTGCTCATTGATGAACTCAGCGAAAGCGACCAGACCGATGTGGGTGGGGTGGGTGGTAGCCTGATTGTGGCCGATGCGGATAATCCGTCTGTCATCGCCGGTACCGCCGCAGCCGGAGAACAGGCTGACAGTAAGCACCAGGACGCACAGGAGGGCTATCCATTTTGCTTTTTTCATAAAAAACATTCCTCCTTGCAAAAGTTTTTTGCCCATTTATCATAACAAATATGAACAAAACGTGAAATCGGAATATCTTGCGATATCCCGGATTTTTTTGCGTTCTTGTGTAAAATGGCAGCAGCCTTTTTGGTCAAAAGCTGCTGCCATTGTTATTCCTTCATTGTCTTTCCACTCATCCGAAGCCGGTATTCCGAGGGTGTCTGTCCGGTGAGCTGTTTGAATACCCTTCCAAAATAAGTGGAGTCACTGTATCCGCAGGCTGCGCTGATCTGCTTGATGCTGCTGCGCGAACTGCATATCAACGCCTTCGCTTTTTCGATCCGGTAGGAGTTCAGATATGCCGAGAAATTCACCTTGAAGCATTGCTTGAACAGTTTGCAGAAGTAGGTATCCGTGTACCCCAATGCGCTTGCCGCATCCTGCATGGAGATCTCGTTCATATAGTTGCTGTCGATATACCGCCGGATCTCTTCCCGCACAACATAGCTGCGATCATCTTCTTCCGCTTCTTCCGTCTGCACCTGCACTGCTTCAGGTTCGGGCTGCTGCAGCAGCTTCCGCGCCTTCGAAAAGCGGTCATAGACCTGTATGGCCTCTTCCGCTGCGAAGATCAGCTCATTGTCCTCATA
>JAZNTL010000085.1:0-15677 GCA_045591745.1 Lawsonibacter sp. | reverse complement strand
CGGTTGCCCCTTGTGCTGGACTACCTGAGGCGCCAGTGCCCGCAGACAAGGTAAATTATATCCAAAAAAGCGGCGGATAAGCAAAAAGATTTGCTAATCCGCGGCTTTTCGACTTTTATGGGACAGTTGCTGTGGTAAAGTCAGGTATCGTTATCCTGTGCCTGTTCCCGCAGATCCTCCAGCGCCATGCGGGTGGCCGCGATAACGAATGCGGAGAAGTTGCAGTCCGTTCCGCGGATGGCCTGCTCCACCCCTTCGATCACGTCGTTAGGGAAACGGATGGTTTTGTTGGTAGATGATGGCATCTTTGGAATGCTAAATTTACCCATAATGCGCTCCCTCTGCATTGCACTTGCATTGCATTTGTCTTGCATTAGTTTATGATATGTTTCGCAAGAAAAATGCATTGCAAATTGCAATATATTTCTATAACGCTATATTGGAGGTGAAATTATGGCCGAATTCTGTCTGGACTGCTGGAACAAGCTCAGCAGCAAAAGCTTTACGGAAAAGGATTACGTCCTTTCCCGTGAGCCGGACCTGTGCGAGGAGTGCGGTGAATGGAAACCTGTCATCGTCCGGGTGCGCCGCTGTCCGGGTCTTTATGTGTTCTGGTCCTCTCTGCGCTCCAAATTCCGCAAATAAACAAATTCCGGCGGCAGATCGCAACATCTGCCGCCGGTGTTTTTTCTTCTCCTTGCAGGGCCCACGCCCCATAAAACCTTGTCTTGTGCTTCAGGCTGTGGTATTATAAATTGATAGGATTTTACAGTTTCCGACTTTGCTCAATAAGGTGGATCATCATGAAAACTTCAACTCGCCGCTCCCCTGCAACCCTTTCCGCGCTGACCCGCAGTCTGCACCGGGCTTCCCCCGTTGTGCTGCCCGTTCTCTTTTTCCTGATCATGTGCTTGGGGCATCACAGCACCGCCCGACCCACCCTGCTCATTCTGGCGGGGCTCGTTCTGGTGCTGGGCATCGTCCGCTTTCGTACCCTGCGGGACCGTATCCACCTGCCGCTGATCGCTTTGACCCTGTTTGTGACTATGGGCGGTGTGTCCACCTTTTACGCGGTTTCCGGCAAATTCGCTCTGGAAGAATTTTTAGGCATTGCCGTGGCCTTCTGCGCGGGGGCGCTGCTCCTGCTCCTCCCCGGTGAAGGCACTGCCCCCGCCCGTAAAATTGCCAGCGTGCTGGCATGGGCCTCGGCTCTGGCCGGCCTGTTCAGTATTGACCTGATTGCCACCAAGCTGCTCTCCGGCACGCTGCACGTCTTTTTCTCCCTGATCTCTTCCTCCTTTATGGACCTCACCGGTGTGGAGGTCGGCGTGCGCATGATCTCCATTTTCGGCAATGCTAATATTTTTGCCGGCTGTATCGGCATCGGTGTTCTGCTGTCCCTGAGCCTCGTTCTTTCCTCTGAAACCAAGTGGGAGCGGCGGGCGCATGTGTGCTGCCTGTATATCAATTCCTTGGCCTTCCTGCTGGCCTTCAGTATGGGCGCCTCCGCCTCCATCGCGGTGGCTTTCCCCGTTTTCCTGCTGCTGGAGCACAAGGACCGGCGTGGTGACCTGTTCCTGCTGATGATCAATACGCTGGTGGTTGCCGCCGCCGGTGTGGCGGTATGCTCCGTGACCGCGCTGGACCGCTGGGACGGTATCCAGCCCATCCCTCTGGTGTGTCTGGTGGTGGGCAGCGCTCTTCTGTGTCTGCTCCACGAACTGGTGGGTTGCCGTCTTGCGCGCGTATTGGCAGGTAAAGGTAAGCTGCTGACCGCCATGACGGTAACGCTGCTCGTCCTGCTGGTCGGATTCCTTGTTACCGCCTATAACGTGACCGGCCCGGTCCAGCTTTCCAAGGGCGATTCTCTCAACCGCGCCGCCTATCCCGCCCCCGGCAGCTATACCATTTCCGCCGTGGGCGGCGAAAACGTGCAGGTGACCATTCGCAGCCAGAACAAGCACGAAACCATGATGCATACCTATACCGACCTCTACAAGGGCGCACTGAACGAGACCTCCTTCACCGTCCCGGAAGACAGTCTGGTGGTCTATTTCCTCCTGTCTGCCAAGCAGGATACCACACTGGAGCAGATGGTTTATACCGGCCCGTCCGGTGAGGGCAGCGTACCTTTGGGCTATCCCCTGCTCCCCGGATTTATTGCCAACCGTCTGCAGGGCCTGTTTGCCAACCAGAACGCCATCCAGCGCACCGTTTTCTTTGAGGACGGCATAAAAATCTTTAAAATGCGCCCCATCTTTGGCTTCGGTCTGGGTGCGTTTATGAGCGTGGTCCAAAGCGTACAGGATTTCTATTACGAGACCCGCTATGTCCACAACCACTACATCCAGACCCTGCTGGAAACCGGTCTTGTGGGCCTTTTCCTGTTCGTATCCCTGCTGGTCCTGTCCGCTGTGTGCATTTTGAAGGCCCGCAAGCGGGACGACTTCCACCCCCTCACCCCTGCTTTGGGAGCCGCGCTGGTATTCATGTGCGTTCATGCCGGAGTGGAAATGGCCTTTTCCGTCTACTGCTACCTGCCGTTGGCTTTCGGTGTGTTTGTCCTGATCGATCTGTGCTGTGGACATACCCTGCCTCTGCCGGGCAAGCAGATTCGTACCGCATTCTGTGTTATTGGGGCAGTCCTGCTGCTGGTCTTCTCCTTCTTCTTGACCCGCAACATGACCGCGCGAAACATTACCAACCAGACCAAATCCTTCGAGACCTACGACCGGGCCGCCTCCATGGACCCCTTCGAATGGAAGGATTATGCCATCAACTATATGCTCAGTTCCACCAGAGCAGATGCCGGTGACGCGATCCGCCAGCGTGGCGACTACTATGCCCGGCGGTTGGATCGCGGCCATTCCAACATCGTCTACCTTTGCCTGACCCAATACTATCTAGCCCTTGGCCAGACCGAGCAGGCCATGCGCATGGCCCAAACCCATGCCGGTTACGTCGCGTCCAGCAGCCGGGAATGGAGCAACCTCATGAACACGCTGGCTCAGTATGCCAAAACTGACCCCGTGTTTTTGGATGGTGTGGCCCGGCTGGTCAAAATGATGGAAACGTGGAACGAAGAACACATCGGTCACGTGGAGCTGGACAAACAGGCTCAGGCCTTTGTAAACTGGGCGCTGGCACAATAAAAGCAGGGAGCGATTGCTATGATCAGAGAGAATCAGAAGCTTCTGAACCAAATCAACGTAATATCCGATGCCCTGATCCTGTTTGTGTCCCTTCCTCTTGCGTTCTGGTTCCGTTTTTATGTCCTCCCCGACGGCATCATCACCGTCCCTCTGCAAAAGTATTGGGCTTTGACTCTGTCTTTGATGCTGGGCCATCTGTTGTGCTATGCCGCGTTTGGCCTGTACTCCTCCTTACGCAGAACAGCCCTGTCCAAAGAACTTTCTCTTCTGTGTTTTTCCAGTATCCTGAATCTGTCCGTTTCCCTGAGTTTTCTGTTCCTGTTCTGGGAAATACACTACTCCCGCATAACGCTCGCTATCTACTTTGTACTCAGTCTGGGTGGGGTAAGCTGCAAGCGCATCCTGCTGCGCCTCTATCTGCGTCGGCTGCGCCGGGCGGGCTATAACCAAAAGCATGTGGTGCTGTTGGGCACAGGACCCACCGCCCGGGCCTACTTAAACGCGATCCAGACCCAGCGCAGCCTTGGCTATCATGCCGCTGGCTACGTTGCCCGGCAGTCTGCCCCGGATATGGACGATCTATCCTATCTCGGCTCTTTTGACCGGCTGGAAGCCATTTTGGAGCGCCTGCAGCCGGACGAAGTGGTGGCCGCGCTGGATGCGGAAGACCTGCCCCTCACCCCCGGCATCATCAACCTGTGCGAAAAGCTGGGCATCAAGCTGGCTCTCATCCCCTTCTATGCCGAGCACATGTCCTCCTCCCCCCAGTTTGACTCCATCGGGAACATCCCTCTGCTGAATATCCGCCGGGTCCCGCTGGACAACTGGGGTAATGCCGTGTGCAAGCGGCTGGTGGACATCGCAGGTTCTTTGGCCCTCATCCTGCTCACCTCCCCCATCATGCTGGTGTGCGCCGTGGGTGTGCGCCTGTCCTCTCCCGGCCCTGTGATTTTCTGCCAGGAGCGGGTGGGCCGGCACAAAAAGAAATTCTCCATGTATAAGTTCCGCTCCATGCACGTCAACAGCCAGCAAACCACCCGCTGGTCCACCAACCGTGACGAACGCAAGACCCCCTTCGGCGCGTTCCTGCGCAAATATTCTCTGGATGAACTGCCCCAGTTTTTCAATGTGCTCAAGGGCGACATGAGTCTGGTCGGTCCCCGCCCGGAGCTGCCCCATTTCGTGGAACAGTTCAAGGACGAGATCCCCCTCTACATGGTCAAGCATCAGGTCCGTCCGGGCATTACCGGCTGGGCACAGGTAAACGACCTGCGGGGCGACACCTCCATCCATGCCCGAGTGGAGCATGATATCCATTACATCGAAAACTGGAGCCTCTGGCTGGATATCAAGATCCTGTTTATCACCGTATTCAAAGGAAAATTCAAAAACAGCGAGCAGCTGCGCTGACCGCGCACAAGGAGGTGTCCCGGTGAATAAGAAAATACTGTATGCCGCCTCCACCCGCTCCCATCTGCTTCATTTCCACCAGCCCTATCTGCGCGCCCTGCACGAGGACGGCTGGACGGTCCACGCCGCCTTCGGCGGCCCGTCGGACGATGTCCCATGGACCGAACGCACCATCTCTCTCCCTTTTGAAAAGCGCATGACCTCCCCTGCCAACTTCCGCGCCACCGCCCTTGTGCGCAAACTGATTCGTCAAGAGGAATATGATGCTATCATCGTCCACACCGCTCTAGCCGCTTTTTTCATCCGTCTTGCCCTGTTCGGCCTGAAAAAGCGTCCCGTTGTGATCAACATGGTCCACGGCTATCTCTTTGACCACCACACCAACCCGCTCAAGCGTATGCTTCTGCTGGGTGCCGAGCGGCTCACCGCCCCCGTCACCGACCTGCTGCTCACCATGAACGCTTGGGACCACCAAACCGCCCAGCACTATGGGCTGGGCCACCGGGTGGCATATATTCCGGGTGTGGGGGTGGACTTTTCTCGACTGGACTGTGACCGTCAAGGCACTCGCGCCCAAATGCGCGGACAGCTGAACCTCCCCGAAGATGCCTTCGTACTGCTCTATCCGGCGGAGTTTTCCACCCGCAAGAGTCAGCACGTTTTGCTGCGCGCTTTGACCCTTTTGCCCGCCAATTTTGTGCTGGTCCTGCCCGGTTCCGGCGCTTTGCTGGAGGAATGTAAGTCTTTGGCCGCATCTCTCGGTGTGGCACAGCAGACCATTTTCCCCGGTTACGTCACAGACATGGCTCCATGGTATGCCGCTGCCGACTGCGCCGTCTCCGCCAGCCGCAGTGAGGGACTCCCCTTTAACGTCATGGAGGCCATGCACTGCGCCCTGCCCATCGTGGCCAGTGACGTAAAAGGCCACTGTGACCTTATCTCCCACGGGCAAAACGGGCTTCTCTATCCCTATGGAGATTGGTCCGCCTGTGCCCAACAGCTTCTGCGTT
The DNA here is from genome assembly GCA_045591745.1 of Lawsonibacter sp. Taxonomy (GTDB): domain Bacteria; phylum Bacillota; class Clostridia; order Oscillospirales; family Oscillospiraceae; genus Lawsonibacter. The sequence continues at coordinate 10,105 of JAZNTL010000085.1, read as the reverse complement.
TGGCCCAACACCCGGACTTGGCCCAAGCTCTGGCCCGGCAAGCACAGCAGAATGCGGAAGCGTACGCGCTGGAGCAGGTATTCCCACAGGTCATGGACGCTTACCGGACCGCGCTGTACCCCGCAAACCACCTTGTAGAGGTATAAGTCAAAACCCACGGCTAAGCCGGTGGTTTCCGTAACCAAAGAAAACACCCCTCATGGCCAAGCGTTTCTGGCCACGAGGGGTGTTTTGTCATTTTACGTCGCGCGAGGATCTACGGTGAAGGTCGGTCCACACCAGCTCAACGCATCTTCAAGGTATGGATGTACGGCATATATTCCGAGTTCCGGTCGATTCGCACGGTAACTGTTTGGGCATCAGCTGCGGGTGTAAATTTGTGGGTGTATTCCACAAAACCCTCACCATCCAGCGCTACCCGGGTCATCTGCCCATCTACATCAAGGTCGAAGCGCAGGTGTCCATCCTCTCCCTTGCCGCTGATGACAAGAGTGTTTTCCTGACCGGGCCGCACCTTCATGTCGTAGGAGATCCAGCCATGGGCCTTCAGCACGCTCCATGCCTTGCCTCTCAAGGAACCAGCACAGCGGCAGACACCCTCCGGCAGACAAACAGGCGAGGAAAAGTTAGGCTCGTTCCTGTGGTTGTGCTCCTCGGAAAAGCCGCCGGCGATCAAAAAGTCGTACAGCTGTTCTTTCTGCAGCCGGTCAAACTCCTCCACTTCCAGCTCGATGCGGGTTCTCATGGTACTTTGCAGGTCCTGCAGGGGGCTTCTGCGGCCGCCATCTGCCTTCTCAGGGCTCAGCGCCTCGCAGTAGAAGTCGTCACCCAGCAGAGCAAAGCCCTCGTCGTCCAGTTCCTTCATGGTGTCCAGCGCGGAATAGATGGCATCCAGCCACTTCCGATCCGCCGTTTCAAAATAGCGGGCAAGGGAGCTGTACAGCAGGGCTACCTGCTCCCAGATGCGGCACACAAGTTCCAGATTGGCAAAACGCATGTACAAGCCGTAATACTTGTCTTCAGGCAGCTTCCCCTCAAGGGCGCGAACTTGGGCCAGCTTCTCTTGGGCGAGCCGGATGGCCTCCTTTTTGTCAGCCAACACCGCATCGTGATCAATGCCCTTGAACTGCGCCACATCCTGCCACGTGCCTTTCTTGGGAGCGTAATCGGTGCGGAAGTATCGGTGCTGCCGCTGCACGGTGGCAGGACCGGGGAATCGGCTGAGCGCGTGGATGGTGTACCACTTTTGGGCGCACATAGCCTTGATCTGGATATCCTCCGTCCCCTCCATGATAAGGCGCACCGTTTCGCCACATGGGCCGTACTCCCGGTCGAAAAAGTCCCGAACGGCCGCGTCCACGTCCCGTCCCTCCAGCGCCGCATCCGCGATCTCCAGATTAACCTCGTTGGGTGTTCCGAAAATGCGGTTGCCGCTGCGGTCAATGCGAAGCGCATAGCCTTTGGGAGAAAAGCCGCTGCAGTAAGTCACCTTGTTCACAATATGATCTTTGAGCAGGATGGGCAGATAGCCCACACCAAAATATTCGCCGAAAATATCGCCCTCTATCATGAGAGGGTTGTTTTTGATGCGGCTCAAAAACGGATTGTGGGGCGCGATCAAAGACCAGTCGTATTTCGTCCATTTGTCGCACACGGTCAGCTCCGGCGAAACCTGCTCATAGGCCGCCATCAAATCGTCGTAGTCCTGTGCAATGCTGGCAAAGGGACGCACGATCAATTCCTTACCCAGCCGCTTACAGGCGGAATACAGAATGTCGGTCACATACTTGATGCGCTCCACCTTGTCCAGCTTCTGGTGCTTCAGCTTGAGCAGCGGAATGCGGGTTTCGTGCAGAGTCAGCACAAGTCCCGTCATTTGGGGATAGGTATGGAAAAAGTCCTCCACCTTATGTTCCAGGAAATCCCGGACGATGGGGTGGGTCACCTCCACATCTCCATCGCTGTTCTGTATTTCAGGGAATGCCTGCTCAAAGCCCACGGGCAGCTCCAGCTCGTGATGCCAGCAGTAGCACTTGATCCCATGGGAAGCAAGCTCATCCAGCACCCGGTTGAGCACCCGCTGGCAATGGCTTACATAATCAAGCGCCTTCCCCTCATTAAACTGCGCATATTTCCGGTACAGCATCATTCCGTCGCAGTTTCCTTTGACCGGGTTGTGGATGGGGCCGCATATTTCAAAATGCGCAACCCCGTGGTCGATGGCATACTGAGCGCACTGCATCAGATAGTCCTCTTTCAGTGCAACCGGGTGACATACCGAAATACCCTTGACAAACCTGTTCACTCGCTTACAGTCCTTTCGTCTGCCCCCAAGGAGGCATTTTGTTATTTCACTCCTATTGTAATACGCAACAAAAATGATATTCTACCGAGATTTCGTGCTTTTTAAAAAATGATCACTGAATTATTGCGTTGTTTTCCCCTTGCGCTATGCTAACAGCAAAAACCATCTGTTTCCGGAGTACAAATACGCCTGCTGATTTTATGTGTCAGGCAAGGTCCCGACTTGCTTGAAAAAAATGATGCCGTATGATACATTTGTAAATATCCTTTGATCGAAACACCGGGGGTGTACGGTATGTATAATTTTTTTGTTGATGAGTGTGCCCGTGCGAGCGGCAGTTTTCACATCAGCGGCAAGGATCACAACCACATTTGCAACGTGCTGCGGATGCAGATCGGCGATACCTTTCTGGTGAGCTGCAACGGAACAAGCAACTTATGCCGTCTGACCCGCATTTTCGAAGACACGCTGGAGGCAGAGATCGTGGAGGAAGATTACCGGAACACGGAGCTTCCAGTCCGTTTCTGGCTCTTTCAGGGCTTACCCAAGGGAGATAAGCTGGAGCTGATCATTCAGAAAACTGTAGAGCTTGGTGTGGCCGGGATCATTCCCGTGGAGATGAGCCGTTGTGTCATGAAGCTGGATGACAAAAAGAAAAAGGCGCGACGGGAACGTTGGCAGTCCATTGCGGAAAGCGCCGCAAAGCAAAGTAAGCGAAACGTGATCCCCGAAGTGTCTGACGTAATGACCTATAAGCAGGCCATGGAAAAGGCCGCAGAAATGGACCTGTTTCTTGTACCCTATGAGAATGAGCGTGGTATGGCGCAAACCCGGGAGGCCCTGTCCCGCATCAAGCCCGGCATGTCCGTGGGCATCCTTGTGGGGCCGGAGGGCGGCTTTGAGGAAAAGGAGATCGAGCTTGCCCGTCAGGCAGGAGCCTGCGTTATTTCTCTGGGAAATCGGATCCTGCGAGCGGAAACCGCCGCGGTAACCGCAGTGGCTCTGGGCATGTTGCACGTGGAGATGAATTTGGATGGTGGCCAGCAGTGAAAGAATTACCCGTTGAATTTGTGACAAGAATGAAGCAACTGCTCGGCCAGGAGGAGTTCCGCCTTTACGAGGACTCCTTTCGTCAAAACGCGGTACGCGCGTTCCGTGTCAATACGGAAAAGATATCGGTGAAGGACTTTGCTGAAATCGCCCCATTCCCCTGCGAGCCGGTCCCCTATGTGGAAACCGGTTTTTATCTGGATTATGACAAAATCGGCAACCATCCGTTCCACCATGCGGGTATGATCTACGTGCAGGATCCCGGTGCCATGGCGACCGCAGAGTGTCTTGATATCCAGCCCGATTGGTGGATCCTTGATCTGTGTGCCGCTCCGGGCGGAAAAAGCAGTCAACTGCGCAACAAGCTGGGGGAAAACGGGATCCTGATCTCCAATGAGATCGTTCCTTCCCGCTGTAAAATTCTGACCGGAAATATGGAGCGTTTGGGTTTCCGCAACACCGCCACAACCTGTTTGGACCCTGCGCGTATCGCTCAGATTTTCCCGAAAACCTTTGATATGATCATGGTTGATGCCCCCTGTTCCGGCGAGGGCATGTTCCGCAAGGATGACACCGCCATCAAAGAGTGGAGCATAGATAATGTTTTGCACTGCGCCCGCCGCCAGAATGGGATCCTTGCACAGGCCGCCACCGCTCTGCGTCCGGGCGGGTATATCGTCTATGCCACCTGTACCTTCTCTCTGGAGGAGAACGAGATGGTGGTGGACGACTTTTTGCAGGAGCATCCGGACTTTGAGTTGATTCCTGTGCGTGATATTGTGAAACAGCACACCGATGACGGAATCTGTTATGAGGGCTGTACCTGCCGCAACCTTTATGCCGCGCGCAGATTTTATCCCCACAAAAGCAGAGGCGAGGGGCAGTTTATGGCTGTTCTTCACAACAAACAATCTTCCGCACCTCGTCCAGCCCAAGCAAAAAAAAGCCCGGTAACGATGGATCCCGTTGTCATGGATTTTTTGAATGACACTCTTACAGATTACGATTTGGAGCAGGTCGCCATTTACAACGGAAACCCCGTCTACGTGTCCCCCGCGTTGGCGCTGGATAAGGGTGTTGCCTTTTCCTGCGGTGTGACCATCGGCGAGATCCGAAAGAATTACATCCACCCCCACCACCAGTTTTTCATGGCCATGGGCAGACAGTTTAAGCGCCAAATCGAGCTTGCCCCTGACAGCGCGGAATTGGAGCGCTATCTGCATGGCGAAGAAATTTCAGCAGACTGCGAAAACGGCTGGGCTGTGATCACCACAAAGGGATGTTCCATCGGCGGTGTCAAAGTGACCGCAGGCCGTGCGAAGAACCACTACCCTAAAGGGTTAAGAAAGCTACTGTAAGAAAACAAAAAAGTTGCCTGAATGGAAGGTCATCCATTCAGGCAACATTTTTTAAACTTGGTTTTGCCCTCCATCGGCTTGGCGTTTTGGGATTAGGTTTTCGCTTTTTGAGCCGTTTCCGCACCGTTGGCGGAGGGGGTGTGCGAGCGCACAATTAGGGGGGCAAGGATACCCACAGAACAGTTTTATGAGGAACGGAGTAATCAAGGCATAGACTGCTCGATACTGCAAGAACCATAAACATGCAGCCATTCTTCGGCGTATTCACCATTGATTTCGGTTACGATTGCATTTTGCCAGAGATCGCGCAGTGATTCTCCATCAAGCAGCGGAGCTGAGAGCATGTCTTCAAACGTTGTAAACGATACTTTTGGGATATCCTCGGAGCAGAACCAGAAGATATATCCCTCGGCATCAGAGCAGTAAATCTGCCCCATACGGCAGCGGAGCGTTTCGAAAAGGAAAAATTCTATTTCGAGATAATCATCATAACCCGGAACAACATCATGGAACAGACCTTGAATCTCAGAGAAAGAGAGTTCCTCACCTCTTTCAATATACCATGTCAGCCGTTCTTCTTCCGTTGGCAGACGTAGGCGAATCGTTCCGTTGTCTGTATACCGAACAATTTTTCGGAAGTATACGAGGTTTTGAACCGCAGATTCCAGCCCCACATGTATTTTTCGCGGCATGCAATAGGTGGCCAACTCGTCATAAGAGCAATCGTTTTGTTGGGTGATATATGCTTCTACTCGCGCGGCAATCTCACGCTCATGGCGCAGTCCCCAACCTTCAACACTTGCACTCAACAGCCCAAAAATAACATTAAGCGCTTCCACCGCAAGCCACATCATAATGGAAAAGTCAAGCAGAGCAGGACTGTTTAACACATCTTGCGTGATGAGCATAGCAACAAGCAAAAAGCATATCGAACCAAGATGAATTATGATGCATAGAAGAGCAGAATATTTAAAGGCAAGAAAATCGATAAATTTTTCGTATCGCGTCTGCCCGTTAATCGGAGGGAGGGCCTTTTTCATGACAGTATCACTCCATCCCAGCTTAGTTTAGCGGAAGTTAGAATTATATTCTAATATACCATTTTGCGACAATGTTGTCGAGAGTACGTATTTGTGCAAAATACCATCAAACCTTAAAATACCAACTTATGCCGAACGTCGACAAAAGCTTTCTGTGCCCGATATAGCCAGTCGATACCGGCTCGGAGGCACTTTATAAAATTATGAGAACTTGCCAAGTTTGTTTTCTATGCCGATCCTCGACAGGACAAACGAAAGCGGCTGATGGCCAGTAAAGGTTGACCATCAGCCGCTTTTCTGTAATTTCCCACCGGACGTGAGAATGAATGGTGGAGGCGGGGGGAGACAGCCGCTTCGCGTCTTGCGTGCTTGGCGACCCAAACGCGTTGCGTTTCGGTACCCGCCTGCGCACCTGCGTGCGGGGAAACAGTCCCCCGGACTATTTCCCCGCACGCAGCCCTCTTAGGCTTCAACTCCCCCACGCACAGAAAAAGGCGGTCACCCCGTATGGGATGACCGCCTTTTTTGGTGGAGGCGGCCCGTAACCATCCATTCTCACGCCCAAATCCATATAGATCGACTGGCCAAAAGCCGTGTCACAGCCGGGATGGCAAGGAAATCCATTCGCCATTTTAAGGGTCAAAACAGCGGTTTTGATCGTGCTTTTTGAGGTTGGTGGTCATACAGTATAGGCATGACAGGAGGCCTGCGAGGAAAACAGCTTCATCAAGAAACAAAAATGTTGCCTGAATGGATGGTGGCGATACCCCACAACCTTCCATTCAGGCAACATTTTTTAGACTCGGTTTTGCCCTCCATCGACTTGGCGTTTCGGGGTTGCGGTTTCACCTTTTGAGCCGTTTCCGCACCGTTGGTGGAGGGGGCCGCCTTCGTATACAAAAAACCCGCAGAGCGGCCGAGGCCGCCCTGCGGGGGTTGTCATACGCTTAGGAGGTAACCCACCGCAAGACAACAAAGAGAGGGAACAGAGATCACTTATTCAGGTAATTCATCAGCATCTGTGCCGTCTGGGCACGGGTGGCGGTCTCGGTGGCATTGGTGAAGGGAACATTCTTCAGCACACCGTTGGCCACCGCCCACTGCAGCGCGCCGGCGGCCCAATCATCGTACTTACCCACAGAAGCCAGATTGTCGGAGGCGGCAGGCTTGCCGGAATAGTTGTGCAGAATTACCGCCACCTGCTCGATGGTCACGTTATCGTTGGGGCCAAAGCGACCGTCGCCATAGCCGCTGACCACGCCCTTCTCTGCGCCCCAGCCAGTGGCGTTGAAGTACCAGTCGCCGGACTTTACATCGGGGAACTTGCCTTCAGCCTCGACAGCAGGCTTGCCCTCGTAGTTATAGAGCACCTGCACCACCATGGCACGGGACAGCTTGTCATTGGGACCGAACGTGGCGGCGTTGTAACCGCTCATAATGCCGGTTTCCACCGCATAGTCCACCGCTTGATGGTACCACGCATTCTTGTGTACATCTGCAAAGTTGATGCTGGCACACACATCCGTTCCATCGGTAGCCTTTACCGCATCCTTGGTGTTTGCATCGGCTGCGGTCACGATCTGAGCGCTCTTGATTTGGATCGCATCGGTCAGCTTGGCAATGTCGGTATTGGCTGTGAAGGTCAGCTTGGTCAATGTCCCACCGGCAGGGATCCCGGCATCCGCAGCCATGACACGGAGCAGCCCATTGCTGCAAGTAACAAATACATCGCCGGTCTGGGTTGCGCTGACATAAGTCAGCGCCGTTGTGTCAAACTTCACCTCCACCACAGCGGAGTCCGCGGCGGCAGCGGTGGTCACCGGCACCTCCACCGTCTGACCCTTGGCGGCGGAAGTCGGGGCGTGCAAGGTGACTTGAGCCGCCGGGGCACGGTCGGTAACGGTAAAATCATAGCTCTCCACGTTGGTAGGCACCTTTGTCTGGCCCAGAGCGGTAAAGGGTCCGGACTCCGTCACAAAGGACAAACGATAGCTGCCGTTGGTCAGCCCGGCCAGCTTGGCGTCCAGCACCTCGCTGGTGTATTTGCATGCCCACACGCTGTTGGAGCCACTGAACAGGGCATAGTCATCGTACAGCACCTCGCCGGTGGAGCGATCCTCCAGCTTGGCTCCCCAGCCCAAAAGGCGATAGTTGGACGAACAGGTAATATACACACCACCGTTCTCGATGCTCGTCCCGGCCGTTTTGGGGGAAATGATGGTCTCTACCTTCTGCAGCTCAATGTTGCCGGTGGCGTAATGGTCGTTGGTGTACACCACATAGTCGCCCTTGTACAGGGCATCGTAGCTGTGCTTGGAGTCCGCGTGAGCGGAGTGCGCATACAGGATCTTGGCTCCGGGGTTCTTAGCCATATAGTTCTGCAGCTTTTCATATGCCTCCGAACCGGTGGGAGTATAGCTGGTGCGGCTGCCATCAGCCAGTTCGATCTCGTACTCAGGGAACATAGCCTGTTCGGCGGAGAGGAAATAGCTCTTCTCCCCATTGATGGTGCCGTCGGCGTTATACTCCACATGGTTACCCGTTACAATGCGCACATGGTTGCCGGCCTGGCTGTTCATGTCAAACTTGGTTGTGTAGGTCAGCTCATGGTCGCCGGGCTTGGCCAGGGCATAGGATTTAAACAGATCCTGCTGGGTATTGGTGCGAATCACATCATAGTTGGTAAAGGTGATCAGCCCATTTTCCGGAATGTTCAGGAACTCCTTGCCCAGCAAACTCATTCCGGGGGCGCCTGCGGTGTACATGCAGGCAAAAGCCGTGGTACGAGACACGCGGGAGGCGGCGTTGTACACAAAGGTCTGGCAGTCCATACCCTGCAGGTTGTCCTGATTGTTGCCCCCCATCCACTTTCCGTTCACGATTTTGGACTGGAACAGTTCACGGCTGGAGTCGATGTTGTTCTCATAGGTACAGCCCCGGAAGGGAATACCGGGCATATGGACGATGTAGTTCAGACCAGACTTGGTATGAATGATTGAATCGGTCATCCACGGAGTATTGGCGGTACGGGACGCCTCCTCCACCACGATCTGACGCATGGTCTCCTCGCCCACATGGACATACTCACGCACATCGGCCGGCACCAACCGCTCAAAATCGGCCTTCGTATAATAGGCATTCAGATCCAGCGTGTGGAACTGAACTTCACTCGCCAGTGTATTATCCGTTTCAAAAGGCTGGATCATAATGTTCACAATGCGGCTGTTGGGCTGAATTCCCTCAATGTCAAGCAGATTTTCCGTTTCCAAGCGGTACATATAGCCCTTGGTGCCGGAACCCAGAAGCTTGTGGGAACGGATGCCCGCCCCGTCCTTCAGCCAGGTCTCACCATCCAGAGAAACCGAAACCTTCAGCTCGTCCATCAACCCAAGGCTGCGACTGCCCACCATATAGACAAAGGAAATATTCAGCGCACCCAAACCGCGGGTAATAACAGGGTAATCCACTCCGCCTAGTTCAAAACGAACCGCATCCAGCAGCTTGCAGGCCTTAGAATTGTCGTTGAGCACCTGCACCGGCCGGCCGGTGTAAAGGCCATTGGTCGCGTAGGTGTAGGTCGGATCGGTACCAAACTCCATGGCCTGACTTGCCACCTTGTAAGGGCCATCCGGTCCGTACATGGTGTAGGAGTACTGCCCGTAAGCACGGGTAATGCCATCCAGGTTGGGATGCATGATGGACACGTTGTTGGGAAACTCCGTATTCCGGAACTTGTCCCGGCCTGCATCTCCGTTGGCAACGGCCTTGTAATGGTACAGGGTCTCCATTCCCTCGGCAGCGAAGGAGGGTGTGCTCAACACACAGGGCAGCAGCATAGCCAAAGTCAGCACAGCAGCGGCTGCACGGGAAAAGGACTTCATTTTCTTCATGTTCATCCGGCCTCCTCCTTATTCACTCAGGGAGCGCAGCAGCGCGTTGCGATCCTTTACGTCCACTCTGCCGTCCCGGTTGATGTCGGCCCGGAACCACTTGGTTTCGTTGCCCGCCAGTTCCAGCTTGCCGTTATAGATATTGGCGATAGCCTGTACATCTGCAATGTCGATTACACCAGACAAGTTGACATCATCCCCGTATACGATCTCAGGACAGACAACAGCCTTCTCATCGGCATCCAGTGCCAGCTTGGCCGGGTCGGCATTAGGGGTCAGGTACGCAAAGGTGCAGTAATAACGATCGCCGTTTATATGGTAATTGCCCTGTGTGATCTCGTGCATCAGTTTGCCGTCATAGGTCATGGCCGCCTGAGATTTCACCACAACGCTTTGATCCCGAACAAAGGCCATGATCAGATCCATGCCCTTCACATAGTCCTTATGGACCACGGCGTTAAA
>JAZNTL010000084.1:0-10347 GCA_045591745.1 Lawsonibacter sp. | reverse complement strand
CAGCTCCTCCACCAGTTGGGCGGGGGAAAGATGGGGGGAGGCAGATTCCTCCCCCGCAGCAGGCTGTATTTCAAAGTGTTCCAGACCCATGCGTGCCAGCAACTCGCGCCGCCGGGGGGACTGGGAGGCGAGAATGATATTCATTGTGTATCACCAATCGTTAGTCTTCCAGCAGGGCATGTGCGGGGCCGGCCTCCAGCGAACCGGAGACCTGTGCGGCCTGACCAAAGAACAGGTCGCTGCCATACCACAGGGTAAAGCGGCCGTCCGGCTCTGCGTGTACGGCCTCCGGAGTCAGGCTGCTTGCGAGCTCCTCGGCGGACAGGGGCTGGTCCTCCTGCTCGTTGACTGTATCCAGCAGGTGGTCGGCTACGAAGCTGCGCAGGCGCGCGTCCCAGTGGGCAGCAGCACCCAGCAGGGTGCGGGCGGTGGCAAGGCTGGCCTGATGGTCCTCGTCGGTGCCCTGATTGAGGGTGAGCTGAACGGACTGGTCCAGCCAGTCAATTTGAGTCTCAAACCAGTTCATACGCCGGTGGAGGGTGAAGGTGCCCAGGTCGTCCGTTTCCAATGTGACAGGCTTGACCTGCTCGGTGAGAATGGCCTTCAGCTCCGGGTCAAAGCCCGGCTCGGGCATGCCCACCAGCTGAAACAGGCCGTCCTCCTTGCCGGGACGCACCCGGACCTTGATGATGAAGTTGCCGGGCAGGCGCTGGCACAGGTAGCTGCGCAGGCGGTCGTCCGCCAGAATTTGGGCCCGGGCGGGGGTGGTGCTTACCACACCGTCATCCTCGTCCATCCATGCGGTGAGGGGGATGGTGAGGGTCCAAAGGACCTCACCATCGGCTCGTTCGTCGGACACCCCTTCCGGCCCGGTCACCGCCACAAGGACGAATTCATCGGGCAGGAACTTTTGCGCAAACTCCTGCACCTGAAGCTCCTGGGGGGAGGGTTCGTGGGTCATTTCCTTTTTCTTGCCAAACAGCCACATAGCGGTTGCTCCTTCTTGTTGTGTTATTTGCCCGTAGAGCCAAAGCCTCCGGCGCCGCGCTGGGTGTCGTCCAACTTGTCCACCAGAGTGACCGCAGCCTGCACCACGGGGGTGATCATCAGCTGGGCAATGCGGTCGGCGGGCTGGATGGTATAGTCCGTGTCACCTGCGTTGTGCAGGCCCACCATGATCTCGCCCCGATAGTCACTGTCGATCACACCCACGCAGTTGGCGGGGGCGATGCCGTGCTTGATGCCAAGGCCGCTGCGGGCAAAGACCAGAGCCACGTAATCCGCCGAGGGCAGGGCGATGGCGATGCCGGTGGGGATGACCTTGCGCCCACCTGCGGGGATGGTGATTGCCTCATCGATACAGGCGTGCAGGTCCATGGCGGCTGCGCCTGCGCTGGCATAAAAGGGAGCGGGGATATCCGTTCCGATTTTGGGGGAGAGGGCTTTTACTTTCAGTTCCATGATGGCAGTACCGCCTTTGTGTTTATTGTTTCATATTCGGAGCGCGAAAGGGGGCGAAGAATGTGGGTTACTCAACGGCCCGATAGTAAAGACCGCGGGTGATCTCGTTGGGCTCGAAGCTGCCTCGACCCAGATAGCGCTCCAGCACCCGCACGCACTCGGTTGCGTTTTCTGTGGTGAACTGCAGACGGGCGGCCCAAAGGCCGAGCTTGGACCAGTCGGCCTGTTTATCGGCCAGAAACAGCTTTTTGGAGTTGAGGATCTCGTTGCGGCAGCCGTAGGCCTTGACCACGGGGAAACGCTCTCCCTTGCGGTCTGTGAGCTGGTTGACGTTGCCGCAGGTGTGCTGGCCGCTGTGGTTGTGGACGATGCAGTTTTCCGTGATCATCAGGGGCAGGCGGCCGTAGGCGATCAGTTCCGTGGGGATGGCTTTGGAAATATCCCGGATCTGGGCCAGACGCAGCTCGAAGGACGCGGTGGCAGAGATGAAGCCCAGACGCTTAAGCTCCTTGAGGGTCTGGCTGTTGAACACACCCAGACCGTAGTCCGAGCGCAGGGCGAAGCCCATCTGTCGGGCCAGCTCGATGGCACCGGGGGTAGCCACCAGAGCCTCGGTCACGCCCAACTCCTGCATTTTTTTCAGGTCGTTGACTACACTGTCCCGCTCGGTATCCCAGAAAATGCGGGGCAGCACCGCGCACACGGGGACACCCATGCTTTGGGCAAGCTGCACCTTTTCCGGATGGGCGGCTCCCTCCTCGGCGGGGACGTAGAGCAGGGCGGGGCGCAGGTGCAGCAGGTCTGTGCTGATTTGGTCGGCGGAGCGCACGCACACGGTGAGGGCAGGGGGCTGCTTGGGATTTTCGTAACGGACACCGGCCTTGAAGGGGACATGTCTGCGCTGGGGCAGGACCACCCGCTGCTCACACAGCCGGTCCAGTACCTCTCTGCGCATGGCATTCAGGGCGGACAGGGGGAGGGACAATCCCTCCTCCACAAAGGCGGTGACTTTTTCACAGGCAAAGGGAGTGCCGCCGGTACGGGACAGCTGGCCCTCCACTTTTTCGGCGGTCAGGGGCACGTTCATGGCAGCTTCGGGCACCGGGCCGGACACGGTGGACACACGGCCCTCCTTGTCCTCCACGCCCACCTGAGCCTGCTCTCCGGCGCGGATCATGGCATACATGCGCACGGGCTCCTTGCGGTTTTCACCGCTTTCGTAGGTGGAGCGGGCCTGAGCGAACAGTTCCTTGGGCTCGGCCTCGTCCTGACGAATACCGAACATGTCCGGACCCTTCTTGCCCTTGAAATAGCCGTCGGTGAAGCCGTGTCTGGAAAAGGCCTGACGCAGCATTTCCAGCTCCTGCGCGGTAGGCTCGCGGCCCTCGCGGATGGCACGGGAATAAACCCCGGTGACGATGGCCACGTATTCCGCTCGCTTCATGCGGCCCTCCAGCTTGACGCAGGCCACACCCATCTTGCGCAGCTGCTCCAGATGGCCGGCCAGAGACATGTCCTTCAGGGACAGAGGGTATTCATCCGCTCTGCCGTTCCAGCCGTACTTCATGCGGCAGGGCTGGGCGCACAGGCCCCGGTTTCCGCTGCGGCCGCCGATGACGCTGGAGAAGAAGCATTGGCCGGAATAGCACATGCACAGGGCGCCGTGGGCAAACACCTCGATCTCGATGGGGGAGTGCAGGCAGATATGCTCGATCTCCCGCCAACCCAGCTCACGGGACAGCACCGCACGGCTGATGCCCAGATCGGCGGCCATCTTGACACCGTCCAGAGAGTGAACGGTCATTTGGGTGGAGGCATGGACGGGCAGGTCGGGGACGGTCTGGCGCAGCATGCGCAGCACACCCAGATCCTGCACCAGCACCGCATCCACACCCATGGCGCTGGCTTTGGCGGCGTGCTCGGCGGCGGCGGGCAGTTCCCGGTCGGTGAGCAGGGTGTTCATGGTCAAAAAGACCTTGACGCCCCGCAAATGGCAATAAGAAACCGCCGCCGCAGCCTCTTCCTCGGAAAAGTTTTTCGCGTTGCGGCGGGCATTAAAATCTCCAAATCCCAGATAGACCGCGTCGGCACCATTTTGTACCGCGGCGACCAGCGCCTCCTGCGATCCGGCGGGAGAGAGCAGTTCCAACATGGGGACTACCTCCTAAAAACGGCACATGTCCAAGGCCGGAGGGTTTCCCCGGCCTTGGACTGTGTGAGTTTGATTATCTTTTGGACTGCAGCTTAAAAATCTCGCGCTTGGCATCGGAAAGCTCCATCTTCTGGCGGGCGGATTCCTCCAGAGCTTCCTTCAGCTGGCGGCGCAGGTTCTCGCAGGAGCTCTGCTCCTTGAAGTACTGGTCGGCGATGTTGACGGCGGCGAGAATGGCGCTGTCCACCATGGACATACGGCCCGCGTCGGCTACCTGACGTACCTGCTCATCCACGTGGGCGGCAATTTGACGCACGTAGCTTTCGTCCTCGGTACCTACCAGAGTGTACTCCTGTCCGGCGATGGAAACGGTCACTTTGTTTTTCATGTTCGGCCCCTCCGTATCTTTTGTATCTGTCCGGGTGGACGATACCTATATTTAAACATATTATAGCACACTTTCTCTTTCGGAAAAAGTTAAAACTATGTTTTTTTGTAAATTTTACGAGAATTTGTCGCAGGGACGGATTTTCTGTTTACGAAACCCGTTTTTTAGAGTAGAATGGGAGAGAACATACACAAAGGAGGTCGGCTGATGGAACCCGTGACCCTTTTGCCCAACAGCATATTGTCCCTGTCCGGGGAGACGGCCGACCGACTGCTGAAGCTGGCGGACGGCGATGCGGCGCTGGTATATCTGCACCTGCTGCGCCGGGGCAGCGTACAGGGCCTCGGCTGGTCCGAAGCCCGGCTGCAGGCCGCTGCGGATAAACTGTCTGCCTGCGGGCTGACCGGGAAACTGCCGGTGCAGACCTGTGCGCCTGTGGCGGAGCCGGAAGCGCAAGTTCCGGAGTACACACTGGACGACCTGACTGCCGCACTGGGGACGGGGACGGCCTTTTCCCAGCTGGCGGACGAGGTGGAGCGGCGGCTGGGCAAGCGGTTGTCTACTGCCGATTTGAAAACGCTTTATACTCTTTACGACCATCTGGCCCTGCCCACAGAGGTCATTTTGCTCGTCGTGGGCTGGTGCGAGCTGGAGGTGGAGCGCAAGTATGGCGCGGGACGCAAGCCCTTTTTGTCCCAGATCCGGCGGGAGGCTTTCCGCTGGGCGCGGGAGGGTGTGGACACAGCTCCCCGGGCGGAGGAATATCTGCAGCGGCAGATGAGCCGACGTACCCGTGAGGGAGAGATCGTCCGGCTGCTGGACCTGCCCCAGCGTCCACTGGTGGAGCGGGAGCGCAAGTACATCGACAGCTGGCTGGAAATGGGCTTTGACAACGAGGCCCTGCGGCTGGCTTATGAGAAAACTGTGATGGGGACCGCGTCCAAGAGCATGGATTGGCGGTATATGAATAAGATTTTGCTGCGCTGGCATGAAAAGGGACTGCACACCACGGCGCAGATACAGGCCGGGGACACTGCTCCCCGCAACGCGGCAGTTCGCCCTGCCGAAGCCGATTCGGGCCGGCGCGCCCGGGAGGATCTGGAGCGGGCCAAACGCCTGCTGCAGCAGATGACACAGGAACAGGGAGGTTGAGTCCATGTCTTACGATCCCAATGTGCTCCAGCGGGCATCTCGCCGGCTGGAGGAGCAGCGCAGAGAGCGTGCCCGGCGTACAGAACAGCGCCGGACGCAAATCTATGCTCAACAGCCTCGCTTGGCACAAATCGACCGGGAACTGCGGGCGACTATGACCGGAGTGGTCACGGCGGCGCTGCGCCGGGGAGAGGACCCCGCCCCCGCCCTTGCGCAGCTGCGGGCTAAAAATCTGGATCTGCAGGATGAGCGCAACCTGCTGCTGGGCACCATGGGACTGGCACCCAGTGATTTGGACGATACCCCTGCGTGCCCCCTGTGCGGTGACAGTGGATGGAAAGGGACACAGATGTGTGAATGTCTGCACCGGCTGTGCACGCAAGAGCAGATCAGCGCTCTGTCCGACCTGCTTAAGCTGGGAGAGCAGACGTTTGACAGCTTTCGGTTTGACTATTATGGAACGATTCCCGATCTTGCTGCCGGGATATCGCCCCGGGACAATATGGAGAACGTGATTTTCCCGGTCTGCCTGAACTATGCCAGAACGTTTGGCCAGCGTGCCACCCGAAACCTGTTTCTGTACGGTGCTCCCGGTCTGGGCAAGACGTTTTTGTCAGCCTGCATCGCCCGTGCTGTGTCCGAACAGGGCCATTCCGTGGTGTACGACACTGCCGGCAACATCTTCGCCCGGTTTGAGGACCAGAAATTTGGCCGGGATCCCGAGGCCAGAGACGAGACGCGCCGATACCTCAACTGTGACCTGCTCATCGTGGACGATTTGGGCAGTGAATTGACTACGCCCCTGAGCCAGAGCTCGCTGTATACCGTGATCAACACCCGACTGACCAGCAATAAACACACCATCATTTCGTCTAACCTGTCCATGGACGAGGTGGCTCGGCGCTATTCGCCCCAGATCGCCTCCCGACTGGAGGGGGAATATCACGCCCTGCACTTCTTTGGAGAAGATATCCGCAAGCAGAAAAAGAACATGCTGTGAAAAACGCGCCTCCCCGACTGGTCGGGGAGGCGCGTTTTATTGCATACAATTACTTTTCGTTCTTGTAAATTTCCTTGAAGTACTTGTAGGTGTCAACCTTCAGCTCGCCGCAGGCCGCCTCGTCACAGGCGATGATGCCGTCGGGATGCAGCTGCAGGGCGCTGATGGTCCAGGCGTGGTCAACACCACCCTCCACGCAGTGACGCAGGGCGCGGGCCTTGTTGTGGCCGTTGATGACCAGCAGCACCTGCTTGGAGTCGCACACGGTGCCAACACCCACGGACAGGGCGGTCTTGGGCACCTTGTCCGGGTCGTTGTCAAAGAAACGGGAGTTAGCGATCAGGGTGTCCTCGGTCAGGGCGCGCACACCGGTGCGAGAAGTCAGGGAGGTGAAGGGCTCGTTAAAGGCAATATGGCCGTCCACACCGCTGCCGCCCAGGAACAGGTCAATGCCGCCGTAGGAAGCGATCTTATCCTCGTAGCGCTGGCACTCGGCCTCCAGATCTTCGGCCATGCCGTTGAGGATGTTGACGTTCTCGGCGGGAATATCGATGTGGTTAAAGAAGTTGTCGTGCATGAAGTACCAGTAGCTCTGGTCGTGCTCGCGGGGCAGACCTACGTACTCGTCCATGTTGAAGGTGACAACGTTTTTGAAGGTCACCTTGCCGGCTTTGTTCATCTCGATCAGGCGCTTATACACACCCAGAGGAGAAGAACCGGTGGGCAGGCCCAGAACGAAAGGACGGTTTCCCTTGTGGTTGTTGATGGCATCGGCGATGTGCTGGGCAGCCCATGCGCTCATGTCATCATAATTGTTCTTGATGATCAGTTTCATTATCGATCACACTCCAAGTCGGATTCAAGGGGGAGCAAATCGGCCCTCTTGCGAAAAACATTATACACCTTTTTCACTGTTTGTCTATGCATTTTAATTTGGAAATGAAGATTTTTTTGAAAGACACAGCTTGCTTTCCACACGAAAACACTTGGAAAGGGGACAAAAACAGCGGATGGGCGCTATGGGGTTTGCAGCAGCCACTGCAGCATCAGAAGCAGACCGAAGCCTGGCACACCCAGCAAGCCCATCACAAGGGCATTGAGCCAGTTGATGCCTAAGGTCACCCCAAAAAGCTTGGCTGCGGGGCTGAGCAGGACCAAGGCGGCAAGAGCGCCCAGGCTGCGGACGGTCAGGTGGACGAGTCGAGTCAGTGGCCGCCGCAGCAGGAACAGTCCGGCAAGAATGGGCAGGAGCGAGGCCAGCCAAGACAGGACGGAGGAGGCGGGGGCGCTCATGTTTCCGCCTCCAGCTCCTTAATGCGGCGCAAAAGATAGCTGTATCGGCATTGCAGCGCGTTGATCTCAAAGACGAAGGACTCCACCAGTTCCTGGTCCTGGGCAGTGTTGAACCCGCTGTAAGCCTGATTGATCAGAACACGGGTGTGCGCCAGCGCCTGCATCAACTGGTCTCGCTCCGGGTTTGCGCGGACGGCTGCCCGGCGGGGCAGGGTAAAGGTGCGTTCCGGCTGAGCCATTCCTATCTCCTCCTTTTGTTATACTGTATTTTAAGTTTGGACAAATATTCCTGACCCGAAACCAAAAATGTGTACGGTCCTTTGGTTGACTTTTTGCAGAGGGAGACGGTATACTTTTCTTAGCAAGGGGGGTGTGGGCATGCATATACGGCGAGATCGGACGATATATGGGCTGACCATGACGGCAGCTTTTACTGCGGCCATGGCGTTGCTTGCGCCGTGGACCGTTCCGCTGGGACCGGTACCACTGTCTGCGTGCACCTTGATGGTCTATTTGTCTGCATGGCTGCTGACTCCCGGGCGGGCGGTGACGGCGGTGACGATCTACGTGCTTTTGGGCGCGGCGGGACTGCCTGTTTTTTCCGGATTTCTGGGCGGAGTGGGCAGACTGGCCGGACCTACGGGCGGTTATATTTTGGGCTATTTGCCTTTGTGTATGATCTGCGTGCTGTTTATCGGACGCTTCCGCGATCGGCGGTGGCTGTGTCTGCTGGGAATGGTGCTGGGCACGGCGGTGCTGTACGCTGTGGGCACAGCATGGTTCTGCGTCCAGACGGAAACGACGGTGGGTGCGGCCCTTGTGGTGTGTGTGCTGCCGTTTATTGCCGGGGATGCTGTAAAAATAGGGGCAGCCCTGCTGCTTGGACCGGTTCTGCGGGATCGATTGAAACGAACGGGACTGCTGTTTCTGTAAAAATATAAAAACCGGTGTTTTCTCCCGGCAGGGGAGAAAATACCGGTTTTTTAATAGAAAAAATTTCAGCGAGAAAAAAACCGCAGCGAGCACATACTGAGGATACATGACATTTTATAAAGACAGAGGTGAGCAAATGAACCGCTGGGGAATGCTGTGGCGGATTTTTCTGGTGGGTGTTTTATTGCTTTGCGGGCTGATATGGCTGCCTCCGGCGGATGTACCTGCGTCCTCTGACCTAAAGTTGGAGGTGCCCGGGCAGATGGGCGAAAAAAAGCTGGTGGCACTGACCTTTGATGATGGGCCGCATCCTGAATTTACCGGGTCGCTGCTGGATGGACTGCGGGAACGGGGGGTCAAGGCCACGTTCTTTCTGGTGGGAACGCAAATTCAATATGCCCCGGAATTGGTGAGCCGCATGGCGCTGGAGGGGCATCAGATCGGAGTTCACACCTACAGCCACGTGTCCGTTGTAGGGCTGGAGCAAGAGGAGTTCCGTCTGCAGGTAGAGGGGACGAGACGGCTGATCTATAGCCTGCTTGGGGAGCGGGAGCTGTGGCTGCGGCCCCCTTACGGTATGCTGGATGAGAATACGCGACACTGGGCGGACAGTCCGGTGGTGCTGTGGTCGGTGGACCCGGAGGATTGGAAAGATACAAACGTCGAGCGCATCCGGGAGCACATCGTATCACATACCCGGGATGGCGATGTTGTTCTCCTGCATGATATTTATTCCACTTCGGTGGAAGCCGTGCTGGGGGCTATAGATCAGCTGCAAAAACAGGGGGTTCAATTTGTTACTGTGGCCCGGTTGATGGAAGAGCGGGGGATCGTGCCGGAGTATGGGCAGGTCTACAAGCGGCTGGAAAAGTATGGTGGATAGCCCTTGACTTTATCGGCTAAAAGTGCTAAAGTAATCGCTGGCTATCGGCCAAGGCCGGAGAGGAGCGATTCTTATGTCAAAAACGATTGCCATTGTGGGGCTGGGACTGATTGGCGGGTCCATGGCTCTGGCGCTGCAGGGCTTTGAGGAGTATCATATTGTGGGTGTAGATGTCAGCCAGCCGACCCTGCGCTATGCCGCAGAGAATCATGTGGCTGACCGGGTGACGGATGATGCTGTGGAAGCCATTGCTAAGGCAGACATAGTATTTTTGTGCCTGCATCCGCAGGGAATCGTGTCCTTCCTGCGGGAGCATGGAGAAGAATTTAAGAAGGGTGCGTTGGTCACCGACGTATGTGGTGTGAAAACGGCCATCGTGGAAGCGGCCCGGATACTGCCGCCTCAGGTGGAATTTATCGGCGGACACCCTATGGCGGGAACGGAGTTTTCCGGCGTGCAAAACGCGCTCAAGCACATGTTTCAGGGGGCGCATTACATTATCACGCCGGACGAAAACAGCAGTCCGGACAAAGTTGCCCTGCTGGAACGCATGGCGGCCTATATTGGCTGTTCCGATGTGGTCAAGACAACGCCTGAGCAGCATGATGCCATCATTGCCTACACCAGTCAGATGATGCACGTGATCGCCGTGTCTGTGTGCGATGACCCCCGACTGTTTGATTTTATGGGCTTTGAGGGTGACTCCTTCCGGGGGTGTACGCGGGTGGCGGCACTGGATGTGCCCCTGTGGACACAGCTGTTTTCCATGAATGCGCAGGCACTGGATCAAGCATTAGAGCAGTTGGAGCAAAATATCAGTTCTTATCGTCAGGTGCTGCGGGCCGGAGACCGGGAGGCGCTGGCCCGAAAGCTGGAGTGGTCCTCTGCCCGCAAGAGGAAGATGAATCGCGCGGAAGCGGAAAGAAATAAGAAATAAAAGAGGGCCGCCGGGGTTCCGGCGGCCCTAGGGCTTTCAAAAGAGGAAGGGAGCCCGGAGTGCTGTTTTTGTCAGGCGTGATGATGTAAGGCGCCCCCTGAAACATGTGCTTGAGCGCGTTTTGCACGCCGGAAAACTCCGTTCCCGC
>JAZNTL010000083.1:0-12721 GCA_045591745.1 Lawsonibacter sp. | reverse complement strand
AGAGGATTTCAAAACCCATAAAACCGCGGGCCCACGCTTGTGTTGCCAGTGTTTTTCTCTGTCTTGCAAAAAAAGTTGAGATTTCGTTGATTAAATAGGGACCAATCGTTTGCTATTGACGGTTAGATATTATATAATATCATATATGAGGATGTAAATTTTGAATTACCATCCAAAAACAAAAGCATCTTGGAGGCGTATTATGGAAATGAAAAACTGTACCGCAGGCTATGCCCGCCTTGACATTACCCCTCCGCTTGGCACGGCTATGATCGGCGCCGGTCCCCGCACCGTTAAGGGTGTGCTGGACCCCTTGTTTGTACGCGCCGTAGCTTTTGGCGAGGGGGAGAAATCTGCCGTCCTGCTGGTGTGCGACCTGTTGGGTATGTACGGCAAGTTCGGCCATGAGTGGCCGGGCAAAATCGCTGAGGAGCTGGGGCTGGATAAGGAATCTGTTATTCTTTGTTGTACCCACACCCACACCGGGCCCTCCCCTTCGGCGGACAAGCAGTATTTTGCGTGGCTGTACGGCCGTCTGTGCGACGCGGCCCGTATGGCTCTTGAGGACCGCAAGCCGGTCACCGATGTGCGCTGGGCCGAGGGTGATGCCCCCAAGGGCACTGCGCAGGTGCGCCGTTACGTGATGAAGGACGGCTCCATCACCACTCACCCTACCTCTGGCGACCCTGACATCATCCGTCACGTGAGCGATGGAGACAACTCCATGCGCGTGGTGCAGATCCTGCGCGAGGGCGGGGAGGAGATCGATCTGGTCAACTTCCAGACCCATCCTGACAACGTAGGCGGCGAGTACATCTCCGCCGACTATCCCGGTATGCTGTGCAAGAGCATTGAGGCTGAGCGGGAAAATGTGCGCTGCGTCTTTTTGGACGGAGCCGAGGGTCAGCTGGTACGCAACGATAAGCTGTACCCCTTTGTCCCCAAAAGCCTGGAAAATACCGCCGAGTATGCCAATACCATTACCGAAACGGCACTGCCCCTGTTTAACAAGACTGTGTCCACCGAGATGACCGGCCTGCATTTTGCCCAGAAGATCCTTGAGGCCAAGTCCGCCGCCGAGGGCACCAAGGGCTACGATGACAGATATCCCGAGGTGCGGCCCCTGATCATCAGCACCCTTGTGTTCTGTGGCCTTGCTCTTGTGGGTATCCCCGGCGAGCCCTATTACGAGATGGGCACCCATATTCGGGGCTACTCCAAGTTCCCCGTTACCTGCATTATCTGTCAGGCCAACGGCGCCCACGGTTACTATCCCATGCTGGCTGACTTTGGTCACCCCGGCGGCAGCTACGAACCCAGGGTGACCCACGTTGCCCCCGGCACTGCCGAGCAGATCATGATCACAGCGGAAGAGATGCTGCGCTCTTTTTGATACATAAGTGCAATCATAACCACCGGCACGGCCGGTGGTTATGATTTTGGAGGTGTGAGCCATGCGGCTTGATAAATGGTTAAAGGTGTCCCGGCTCATTAAGCGGCGCACGGTGGCCAACGAGGCCTGCGACAACGCAAGAGTCACCGCTAACGGCCGTGCTGTAAAGGCCAGCTACGATGTGAAAGTGGGCGACGTGCTGGAACTGCGCTTCGGTGAGCGCACCGTCAAGGTAGAGGTACTGGTGGTGGCGGACAACGTGGGAAAAGCAGATGCCACCGCCATGTATAAAGAGGTCTTATAACAAAAGGAAAGCCGCCCTTAGGGGCGGGTTTCCTTTTGTTATTTACAGAAGTCCGAAATCGGACAGGGGGAACAGGATACACACCGCACGGCCCAGAATGTATCCGGTGTCCACCGGGCCAAGCAGCTCGTGGCGGCTGTCGGTGGAGTTGTTGCGGTTATCACCCATAACGAACACGCTGCCCTCCGGCACCACAAATGGGAGCTGGCCGGAATAGGGGCCGGAGCGAAAATCCATTTCCTCCCACACGTAGGGCTCGTCCAGCGGCTGGCCGTCCACGTAGACGGTGCTGGTGGCGTAGTCAATGGAGACGGTCTGGCCTTCGGTGGCGATGACACGCTTGACAATGGCCTCGCCCCCCAGCAGGGACACAGTCTCGTCCGTGGTCTTGTTCAGCACCACAATGTCACCGGCCTTGGGGGTGTAAAATACGGACCGAAGCAGGAGCAGGTCACCGTTGTGCAGGGTGTTGAGCATAGAATCACCCTCCACCCGGGTGATGCGGCCAACAAAGGTGAACAGCAGCACGATGGCCACCACGGCCAGCACCAACGTTTGCAGCCAGTAATACAGATTAAAGACCAGACCTTCTTCTGCGGGTTTTTGCGCAGAGGAGGAGGGAATATCACGATTCATGGGGGACACCTCCGGAAACAGATAGGGCTATTATAACCACTTTGCATTAAGATTGCAAGGGCTGCACGCGGCCAAGTCCCAGCGAGCCCTCCCGCTGCTGGCAGGAGAAGAGCAGCACCTGCTGACCGGTTTTGGACAGATAGTCCACGGCCTGTGCCATGCGGTTGTCGTCAAAGGTGAGCAGCGCATCGTCCAGCACCAGAGGAGAGGGGTCCTCTTCGTTCAAACACAGCTGACACACGGCCAGACGCACCGCCAGATAGATCTGATCTCCCGTACCCCGGGACAGGGCAAGGGTACTGTGGGGCAGCAGACTGTCCGTGCTGCGGGCGGTTGCCTCGAACTCACGATTCAACGTCAGGGTATCGTACCGTCCACTGGTGAGGGCGGAGAGGATCTGGCCGGAACGGCGGTTGAGCTCGGGAGCAAAGCGCTCCTGCAGGGAGGCGTTGGCCTGCCGCAGACCGTCCAGTGCCAGAGACAGAGCGTTATACTCCGTTCTGCGGCGTTCCAGCTGAGCGGAAAGCTGTTCCCGTCGGGCCTCCAGCTGTGTACGGTCACCCAAGGTGAGCAGCTCGCCTTTGGTCATGGCCTCCTGCCGGTCCAGCTCGGCCAGCATAGCCTTTACTTGAGACAGCGCTTGCTGGGTCTCGGTCGGGGTGCGGTTGGGGTTGTGGAGCAGCTCCAAGGTGTCCGCTTCCTGGGCACCCTGGGATTTCAAATCGTCACAGCGGCGGCAGATCAGTTCCAAACGGTCACGGCAAGCTCGTATCTGATCATCCAATTCCAGCGCGGTGGTCACAGCGGAGGCACAGCCGGACAGGGTGTGGACCTCCGAAGCGAAGGAACGGACAAAGCGCAGCAGGTCGGCAGAGGCTTGGGCCAGTCCAGTCCGACGGGCCTCCAGCTGTGCCAGATCGCGCGTATGCGACTCTCTGGCGCGGTCAAAGGTCTCCGCCTGCTGCCGATAAAGCTCGGCGGCATCGGTGATTTCATGGGGCTGTGTGGCATTCCAGCGGTCTAAAATCTTCTGCGCCTGCCCGTGCAGGCGGGCTGCGTGTACTTTGGATCGGGACAGGCAGATCAGCACGCAAGCAACGGCAAGGAATGACCCGGCAAGCAGACCGAACAGCAGGTGGTTTGTGGCAAGACCCGCCAGAATCGCGCACGCGGAAAGGAGCAGCCCCGGAAGCACACAACGACGGCGGTTGCGCTGCGTCTCCTTAGCCTGAGTCAGCAACGCTTCTGCTTTTGTGCGGTCATCCTGTGCCCGACGGACGGCTTCAGCGCCGTCCAGACCGGAAAAGCGCGGGTCGGTGGGCGGGTCGAGAGGGGCGGAAGAGTGGGTATCGATCTGCCGCTGAAGATCCTCCTCCTGAAGCTGCAGCCGCTGAAGCTGAAGCTGTGCGTCACGCAGTCGATCTCGGTGGGGCAGAGGACCAAATTTGCTCTGTTTGGCAAGCAGGTCGTCCAGTTGGGCACGGGCTTGACACTGCTGATGCAAAGCCTGTGCGTATCGGGTGTTCAGATCCCGCTGGGCCAGTCGTTGGTGGATGTGCGCTTCTCCCTCCAGATTTTGCAGCTGAGTTTGCAATTTGCTCCGCTGATCTCCAAGGTGAGACAGGCGGGCGCAGGCGGAGCCCATTTGCGCCAACGTGTGGTCGAGGGCGGCGATCTCTTCCTCCAACTTGGGGATCAGGCCGGAGCGGTTGTGCTGACGGCGGCGCTGCCATTCACGCAGCTTTGCCTCGGTTTGGGAGAAGGACACGTCCTCCTCGCCAGAGGAGAACAGGGCGGCGATGCGCCGCTCCAGATCGGGAGTGCCGTCGATGGCAAGGGTGGGAGCACAACCGATGAAGGCGGAGCGCTCCCAAACCTCCCGACCCACTCCAAGCAGCATCTCGCCGCAGTTCTGGGCGGTGAGGTCGGGCACGGGCTGCTGGCTGTCTGTATATACGGCGGAGAAGCCGCCAAAGGGGGTAGCACCTTTGGTGAATCGGCGCAGGGTGACGTCCCTGCCCCGCCATTCCAGTGTCATCTCGCCCTCCATGGGAGCGCCGGACCAGGGCTGGTAGCGGTTTTTCTCCGCCAGATAGCCCTTTTTGTCCCGGTCACGGGTGGGCACACCGTAGAGCATGGCCCGGATGAAGGCGCACCAGGTGGATTTCCCTCCCTCGTTGGGGGCATAGAGGATATTCAGCCCGTGGTCCAGCTCCAGTCGGGCATGGTCCAGCTTACCGAAGCAGGCGGTCATAGATTTGATCTTCATGGCGCGATATCCTCCCCATTCTCCAACGCGGCAAGGCCGAAACGAACGGCCATTTGCAGCGCCTCGTCATCAGGGCGATCCTTGCATTGGGAGGACATGGTCTGCAGGAACAGGCCGGTGAGGGAGTCCTCGCCTGACCGGGCCCACAGGTCCCGGGGAGGGCGGGTGCGGTCACGCAGCTCCAGAGCATGAAAATGCGCAGCCAGCGCCTGTTCTAAGCCGGTCAGAGTGCTGCTTTCCATAGCGAATTCTCCGGTGAGCAGGATGCGGTAAATGTCCATGCCGGTATCGGTGGGGAGTGCGGTCTGTACTGTAGTCAGTGCATCGGTGCAGCCGGTCAGGTCCACCTCAAGGATCTGGTAACGGCGCAGGCACAAGGGGCGGAAGTGGGCATTGGTCCGGCCCGGCTCGATCTCCACAACCAGAACACCCTTGTCGCCCGGTTCGTCAAAGCCACGGCCCTCCGGGCAGCCGGGGTAGGCCCAGAAGGTATCCCCGCTCTTTTGCAGGCCGCTGGTCTGGTGGATATGGCCCAGAGCCAGATAGTCAAGGTTGCTGGCGGCGATGTGGGCGGGGGAGATGGGGGCGTAGTCCCTGCCCTGCACGTTGCCGTGGAGCACCATGAGCTTCAGGCCGCTGTTTTGAGTGCAGAAGCCGTCCAGTACAGCGTCGGATCTCTGCTCGGTGGTAAATGCCGCGCCGTATACCGTACAGTCCAGCTCGGGAATGGGAACTTCCGTGGTCACAGGAGAGGTGAAGATGTGCACGTTGTCCGGCCAGATAGGCAGAGCATAGGGGGAAGCGGCGTTGTAGGGGTCGTGGTTGCCCGGGGCGATGAACACCCGGGCGCGGATACGGCCCAGGGTTTGGGCCAGAGCATCCACCGTTTCCCGATAGACCCGCCCGCAGTCCAGCAGGTCGCCCGCCAGCAGGACCAGATCGGCCCGCTCCTCGTTGGCAAGGTCGGCAAGGCGGTCCAGCAGAGAGCGCTGTTCCCGTCTGCGCGCAGCGGCCTGCTCCGGGGACAGTCCGGAGAAGGGACTGTCAAGATGCAGATCGGCGGCATGTATGACCTTGAGCACGGGGCCATCCCCCTTTCAAAAAAGCGTTATTCGAACACGTCTATCCGGCGCACCTGTACGCATTGTTTGGTGGCGGTGTCAATGGCGAACAGACAGGCGTTGAGCTTGCAGGGGCCGGTGGCGGCATTGAAGCGCCGGGGGATGCCGCCCAGGAACAGGTTGACGGAGTCCTCCGGTCGGACACCCAGAACGGACTGGGCCGGGCCGGTCATGCCTAGGTCAGATACGAAGCCCAGACCCTTGGGCAGCACCTGGGTGTCGGCAGTGGGTACGTGGGTATGGGTGCCCCAAAGAGCCTGCACCCGGCCGTCCAGATACCAGGCCATAGCGCCCTTCTCGCTGGTGATCTCGGCGTGAAAGTCGCACAGCACAAGGTCGGCATCGCAGTCGGCGAGCAGTTTGTCCGCCACGGCGAAGGGGCTGTCCAGATTGGAATTGAGGTGCAGCCGCCCCATCAGGCTCATCACCCCGATGCGAAGACCGCGGGGGCCGTCGTAGATGCCAAAGCCCCGTCCGGGCAGGTTTTTGGCGAAGTTGGCCGGGCGAAGGAGATAGGGGTCATCCTCCAGCCGGTCTCTGATCTGCATTTTGTTCCAGGTGTGGTTGCCCAGAGTGACCACGTCCGCGCCCGCGTCATAGATGTCCTGCACCTGCTGGGGCAGGATGCCCACGGTGGCGGCATTTTCTCCGTTGACTACGGTGAAGTGAACATCGTACTCCTGCTTGAGTTTGCGCAGGTTTTTCATAAGAAAGTCAAGGCCGGCGTCGCCTACCACGTCGCCCACGGCCAGTACGTTCAAAAGCATGGAGAGTCCTCCCTTGCAAAGAGTCTTGAGGATATTATACGGTATCGGCAGGAAAAAAACAATCCGCAGGGACAAAAACCGCTCCGCAGGAGTTCCTGCGGAGCGGTTGGGGTTGCGGGATTTACTTGGCGTATTCGATAGCCTTGGTCTCGCGGATGAGATTGACCTTGATCTGGCCGGGGTATTCCATCTCTTCCTCGATCTTCTTGGCGATGTCACGGGCCAGGATGATCATTTCGTCTTCGCTGACCACCTCGGGCTTGATCATGATGCGCACCTCGCGTCCGGCCTGGATGGCATAGGACTTTTCCACACCGTTGAAGGAAGAGGTGATCTCCTCCAGCTGCTCCAGACGCTTGATGTAGTTCTCCAGATTTTCTCTGCGGGCCCCGGGGCGGGCGGCGGAGATGGCATCGGCGGCCTGAACCAGGCAGGCCACGATGGTCTTGGGCTCCACATCGTTGTGGTGGGCCTGAATGGCGTGGATGACCTGCTCGGACTCGCGGTACTTACGGGCCAGCTCCACACCGATCTGAACATGGGAGCCCTCCACCTCGTGGTCGATGGCCTTGCCCAGGTCATGGAGCAGACCGGCGCGCTTGGCCTCGGCCACGTTGGCGCCGATCTCGGCGGCCAGCAGGCCGGCCACGTGTGACACCTCGATGGAGTGGTTGAGCACGTTCTGACCGTAGCTGGTGCGGTAGCGCTGGCGGCCCAGCAGCTTGACCAGCTCGGGGTGCAGGCCGTGGACATTGGTCTCGAAGATGGCGCGCTCGCCCTCGGCCTTGATGGTGGCGTCCACCTCGCGCTTGGCCTTTTCCACCATTTCCTCAATGCGGGCGGGGTGGATGCGGCCGTCCAGGATCAGCTTTTCCAGAGCCAGGCGGGCGATCTCACGGCGAACGGGGTCAAAGCAGGAGACCGTGATGGCCTCGGGCGTGTCGTCGATGATCAGGTCAACGCCGGTCATGGTTTCCAGCGTGCGGATATTGCGGCCCTCGCGGCCGATGATGCGGCCCTTCATTTCGTCGTTGGGCAGGGGCACTACAGACACGGTGGCTTCCGCCACGTGGTCGGCGGCACAGCGCTGGATGGCAAGGGAAATGATCTCCCGGGCCCGGGTGTCGGACTCCTCCTTGAAGCGGGTCTCGATCTCCTTGATCTTCATGGCCGTTTCATGGGTCACGTCGGCCTCGATCTGGGCGATGAGGTAGCTCTTGGCTTCCTCGGCGGTATAGCCGGAGATACGCTCCAGCATTTCCAGCTGGCTGCGCTTGATTTGTTCGGCCTCGGCCTGAGCGGTTTCCAGCTTGGCCAGCTTCTCGGTCAGCTGTTCCTCTTTCTTTTCAATGTTATCGGTCTTGCGGTCCAGAGCCTCTTCCTTTTGCTGAAGGCGGCGCTCCTGCTTCTGCAGGTCGGCCCGACGCTCTTTTTCTTCGCGCTCGTACTCGTTGCGGGACTGGAGGATCTCCTCCTTGGCTTCCAGCAGGGCCTCGCGCTTTTTGCTCTCGGCGCTCTTATAGGCCTCGTTGACGATGCGGGTGGCCTCTTCCTCGGCGGAGCCGATCTCACGCTCGGCGGCGCTTTTGCGCCGGTTCCAGCCAATCAGGATGCCTGCCACACAGCCGACCACGATACCGATGACCGCGCCGATGATATAGGGCAATACGTTGGACATTGAGTTCTTCACACCTCCTTGTAGTGTAGACAATGATAAGCATAAAATCAGCCGCAGGACAAAGCCCTGCGACAAGTGAAAAAACGTCCCCGTGTTTTTTCATAATTGTCCGGATACCATTTTAATGGGATAAAGTTCGGATGTCAAGGTTTATTGCGTCGGGTTGGGAAAAACAGGCAAAGTTTTTCCGGCGGGGTGCATATACTACGGTAAGAGGGGAGAGGGCCCGCAGGCTCTTTCCGGCGGCCCGGCTGAGCCGGAGCAAGGAAACGGAGGGGTTATTTTTGATAGAACTGTCCTTTGACGTGATGCAAAGCTGCGCTATAGCGGCGGCGGGGGTTCTGGTGGGCAGAGCCATCGTGAAACGGGTGAAATTCTTTCAGACA
This sequence comes from Lawsonibacter sp., assembly GCA_045591745.1. Taxonomy (GTDB): domain Bacteria; phylum Bacillota; class Clostridia; order Oscillospirales; family Oscillospiraceae; genus Lawsonibacter. The sequence continues at coordinate 4,167 of JAZNTL010000083.1, read as the reverse complement.
TACTGTATCCCCGGAGTGATCGTGTGCGGGCTGCTCGTCAGTCTGGTGCTGGGGCTGCTGCGCAGCAGTGAGATCCTTGTGGTCAACTGGGACGTTGGTGTGCTGAAAGAGTGGTTCATGGACATCTTCTTCACCGGAGTGGGGCTGACTGCAAGCTGGAAGCTCATCAAAAAAGGCGGGGCAAAGCTGTGTCTGGGGATCGCGGTCACCATCATCGGCCTGATTTTCGCCCAAAACATTCTGGGCATTGCGCTGGCGGTGCCTCTGGGCATGCATCCCCTGCAGGGCATCGGCCTGGGTTCTCTGTCCCTGATGGGCGGGGTGGGCACGTCCGGCGCCATTGCTCCCATGTATGAGGAGCTGGGTGCGGAGAATGCCGTGGTCATCAGCGTGATGGGTGCCACCTTCGGCATGATTTTTGCAAGTCTGGTGGGCGGCCCGGTGGCTCGGGCGCTGATCAAAAAACACAACCTGTCCGGCAACCGGGACGAGGTGGATGCAAGCTCTGTGAAGGACAACACCGTCACCCCACTAAATGCCAAGAGCCTGATGGGAAGTGTGGCCGTTATTATCATCTCTGCCGGTCTGGGCTCCTACATTTCCATTCTGGCCGGCAAGGTGCCCTATATCGAGTTCCCCTACTTCATTGGCTGTATGCTGGGCGGCGTCATCATTCGCAACATTCTGGACCACACCAGCTACGACTTCCGGGAGGAGGAGATCGAGACCTTTGGCTCCATCTGTCTGGACCTGTTTTTGGCCATGACCATGATGACCATTGACGTGACCAAGCTGGCCAGCGTGTTCGGGCCCTTCGTCATCATTCTGGCCGCCCAGGTGGTGCTGATGATCTTCTGGGGCTACTTTGTCACATACAACACCTGCGGCCGCAACTACGACGCGGCGGTCATGGTGGCAGGACACATCGGCATGGGCCTTGGCTCCGGTCCCAACACCATGGCAAACGAGCGGGCGGTCATCGCCGAGTACGGCCCGTCCAACGTGGCCTGGGTCATCTTCCCGCCCTTTGCGCTCATAGTGCTGGACATTGTCAACCCGATTTTGTGTTCACTCATCGCACCCTGGATCGCAAGCTTTGCGTAAAAAGAACGGCCTGCCACCGGCAGGCCGTTCTTTTGCCTTTATTGGGGAAGGGTGAGGTCGCCTTCTTTGATCCAGCCCAGTTTACGGAACAGCTGGCCGAAGGTCCAGCACAGGATGGCTGGCAGCACGAAGCAGATCAGCACCATACCAAGCCAGTCAAAGGCGGTGGGGGCGATGGCAATTGCGCCCTTGGCGGCGGCATCCGCACTGGGAGTCAGCCAGCCGGTCCATACGCCGATGGGACCGCACAGACCGCAGGTACCCATGCCGGAGTTGATGGCCGCGCCGTTCATCTGCAGCTTGAACAGGCAGGTGGCGATGGGGCCGGTGATGGCAGAGGTGAGGATGGGGGGCAGCCAGCACACAGGATGGCGCACCAGATTGGGCATCTGGAGCATAGAGGTGCCAAGCCCCTGACTGACCAGACCGCCCCAGCGGTTTTCCTTGAAGGACATCACGGCAAAGCCCACCATGTGGGCGCAGCAGCCGGCCACCGCCGCGCCGCCGGCGATGCCCGTCAGGGTAAGTACCTGACAGATGGCGGCGGAGGAGATGGGCAGAGTCAGGGCGATGCCCACCAGCACGGACACGGCAATGCCCATCCAGAAAGGCTGGAGGGTGGTGGCCTTGTCGATCATGGTGCCGAAGGCGGAGGCGGCCACACCGATGGGGGGCGCAATGAGCTTGGCAAGGGCAACGCCCACCAGAATGGTCACACCGGGGGTAACCAGAATGTCAACCTTGGTTTCCTTGGACACGGCCTTGCCGCATTCCGCGGCGATGATGGCGATGACCAGCACCGCCAGCGGGCCGCCGGCCTTGCCCTCTGCGTTGGCGGCCCAGCCCACGGCGGCCAGAGAGAACAGCACCATGGGGTCGGCCTTCAGGGCGTAGCCGATGGCCACGGCCATGGCCGGGCCGGACAACGCCATGGCATAGGTGCCGATGTCGATGAGATACTGGACGGCCAGCTGCTGGCCCAGAGTCTTGATGATGGTGCCGATGAGCAGGGAGCAGAACAGGCCCTGTGCCATGGCGCCCAGTGCGTCGATGCCGTAGCGCTTGGCGGAGAACTCAATGTTTTTGCGTTTCAGAAACTCTTTCATTGTCAAACCACTTCTCTTTAAATGTGATGGTGGACACCTGTCAAGACAGGTGTCCACCACATTGTAGCAGAGATTTTTTGTTTGTCAAGGGTTACTCTTGCAGCAGGATACCCAATCGGCGCAGGGCATCCTGCACCCGGGCAAAGGCAGCTTCGTCAGGACACAGGACGGTGTGCAGGTGGATGCCCTCGGTGAGCAGGGACAGAGGGGCGGCGGCTTCCTCCCGGCAGCGGGCGATGAACTGGCCCACCTCGTACCGGTTGGACAGGTTCAGCGGTCCTGTGAGTTGGCCGTAGATGGGGTGTTCCACCGTTACGTCCAGAACGGTGCAGCCGTGGTCTACCATGGCATTCAGCTCGTCCTCCATCTGATCGGCGGTGTGGCGGGTGGCCAGGGTGCGGCGCAGACCGGGAGAGGAGCGGGGAATAAGATACCCTCTGGGTGTGGCGGTGATGTCTGTGCCCGCGGCCCGCAGCAGGGCGATGTCGCCCACCACTACCTGTCGGCTGACGGAAAACTGCCCGGCAAGGGCGGTGGCGCTGATGGGGACGGTGGCCTGTTCCAACACCCGGGCGATGGCGTTTCTTCTGTCCTGTGCGTCCAAAGGGGTCACTTCCTTTATGTTGATAGTTGTTATGACAGCAGTATAGCATGGACGGAGAATGGGCGCAAGAGCTGGCGGGAAGAGAAATTTTGTCCTGTGGACAGGGGAAAGTACTTGACAAGTTGGAAATATCCGTTATAATGATTAGGCCTGTCTCTATCGAAACGGGTATATTTCCTTGCCTTTCGCAGATGCGTAAGGCCATATGTCCATAAGGAGGTGCAAAGTAACATGGCAAAGATCAATGCAAACTACGAGGCTGTCTACATCCTCAACCCCTCCCTGAGCGAAGAGGCGATCGCTTCCCTGATCGCGAAGTTCAAGGGTGTGGTGGAGGCCAATGGCACTGTCTCCGAGGTTGACGAGTGGGGCAAGCGCCGTCTGGCCTATCCCATCAACGACCTGATGGAGGGCTACTATGTGCTGATGACCTTCAACGCCGCCGCCGCGATCCCCGCTGAGCTGGACCGCGTGTTCCGTATTACCGACGGCGTGATGCGCTCCATGATCGTCTGCAAGGACGAGCAGTAAGAGGAGGCGCACCGATGCTCAACAGAATCATCATCATGGGTCGTCTGACCCGGGATCCCGAGCTGCGCCGTACCCAGACGGGTACCCCTGTGGCGTCCTTCACCCTGGCCGTTGTCCGGGATTTCAAGGACAAGTCCACCGGCGAGCGCTCCACCGATTTTATCGATGTGGTGGCTTGGCGTCAGACCGGCGAGTTTGTCAGCCGCTTTTTTACCAAGGGCCGTATGGCTGTGGTGGAGGGCCGTCTGCAGATGCGTGATTGGACCGATAAGGAGGGCAACAAGCGCCGCTCCGCCGAGGTGGTGGCCGAAAACGTGTATTTCGGCGACTCCAGACGCGACGGAGACAACGGCGGCTATTCTGCCCCCGCTTACGGCTCCGCTCCCGCCGACTATTCCGCTCCTTCCGGCTACTCCGCCCCCGCCGAGGGCAACCAGTTCGCCGAGCTGTCTGACGACGACGGCGAGCTCCCGTTCTGATTTCAAGCGTGCAAACGCTTCATCTTTGACCGATATGGTCTTGAAAAGGAGGTTTTCCCATGGCTATGGAACGTGATAACCGCGCCCCCCGCGGCCGCAAGCGCCGCAAGGTGTGTGCTTTCTGCGTGGATAAGGTCGAGTGCATCGATTACAAGGACGCCGCCAAGCTGCGCCGCTATGTGTCCGAGCGCTCCAAGATCCTGCCCCGCCGCACCACCGGCACCTGCGCCATGCATCAGCGTCAGCTGACCGAGGCCATCAAGCGTGCCCGTCAGATCGCTCTGCTGGCTTACGTCACCGACTAATTTGTGACACACAAAAGACCTCTTCCTGTTGGGAAGAG
>JAZNTL010000082.1:0-11114 GCA_045591745.1 Lawsonibacter sp. | reverse complement strand
CTTTGATCCGATTTGTCTTCCGATGCCTTTACGAAAGCCGGAATATTGATGCTACCATCGACGAGCTTCTGTGCTTCCTCGGCACCCACTTCAATGTCAGCCGGGTCTACATTTTTGAAAATAACGAAGACAACACATGCTGCAGCAACACCTTTGAATGGTGCAACGAGGGTGTGGAACCCCAAATAGACGTTCTGCAGAACATCAGCTACATCACCGATATCCCCGGTTGGCCGGATGTATATGACGAGCATGGTCTGCTCTATTGCTCAGACGTGACGGAACTGGCCCCCACCGCCCGAGCCATTCTGGAACCACAGGGCATCAAAAGCATGCTCCATTGCGCCATTCTGGACAATGGCGTATTCCGAGGCTACATTGGCTTTGATGACTGTGTGTCCAACCGCATGTGGACCCAGGAGCAGATCTCCCTGCTTCAGTTCCTGTCCGAGGTGCTGGCCCTGTTCCTGCTGAAAAAGCGCACTCAGGATAAGGTGGCCGAGCAGGCGGCCAACCTGCAGCGCGTGCTGGACAGCCAGGATGCCTGGATCTATGTGATTGATCCGGACACCTATGAGCTCAAGTTCCTGAACAAAAAGACCCGTGCCCTCGCGCCGGACAGTCGGGAGGGCATGACCTGTTACCGGGCCTTTATGGGAAGGGACACTCCCTGTGAAAACTGCCCCCTCACCGCCCCGCACCACACCTGTGTCATCGAAAACCACAAGCTGAGTGTGCTGGTCCGAACTCAGGCCACTCAGATTTTCTGGGACGGAAAAGACGAGTACCTCATCACCTGCTATGACATGGGCAAGGGACAGTGCAGTTGATCGCCACGCCCCAGAACAGCCGGGGTCCGAGCAAATGTCACCACCCTCTCCCTGCGCGCCTACACCCATGCTGCACGGCAAAAACAGGACGAAGCACCACAGACCACGGGCAGCTTCATAGCTCATGTGATGTAAGCCCAAGAGCGCAAAATACCGGACAGGAAATTGCGGTTTCCTGTCCGGTGCTCTTTGTGCCTTTGCGCATATTTCGCCGTGTGTGTCACGGTGTGGGTCGAGATGCTTCCCCACATTTTGACCCACACCATTTCAAAGGAAAAGATAACAAAAAGACACCGTTTTCAATAGAAAACGGTGGCTTTTTTGGAGCTGCTGGGCAGATTCGAACTGCCGACCTCATCCTCGCCAAGCGATTTTTGGTGTTTTTTATAACAATTTTCGCTTGTTTTTAGCGATTTTCGTTCCGAACAAAATCATTTCCAGCACTTTCTTGAAGCGCAGTCTCCGTTGTTCCCACGCCTGTCTGTGGCGGAACTGTGGTCAACCAGCGATTTGTGCAGACACTGTCTGCACAAATTTCATCAGCGCAGTATGGCGGAGCCCCCCTGCCATTGCGTATAATTCTACAACTTCATTCCGTGCGAGTTCTTCCTTTTTCCTTCGGCTCGTCGGGCTGCTCCTCCGGCATGAGGAGCAGCAGATCCGTGTCCAGATGGAGCAGCACCGCCCGGTCCCGGATCCGGGCAAACTGCGCCGCCGGGAGGGGGAGGTGGAGCCGCCCGTCCGGGCCGATTTCGCTCTGAAAGGCCAGCCGGTTGATCAGATATTCGATCAGGGGGGCGTCCTTCCGGGCGATGCGCACCGCCTGCGCAAAGGAGTCCTCACTGCAGCAGAGCATCCCCCGCTTCCCCACGTCGCTCCACGGCACCCAGCAGCAAACCCGCAGCACGGCCTCCCGGGCCTCCGGGGGCAGCTCGGCCGAAAGTTCCCCGTCCTTCTCCTCAAAAAGCAGCTTATATACGATGGTTTCGTTCACTGCCACCACTCCTTTCCTTCGATCACCAATTCTTTTCTGTGCAGCCGCAGCAGATCGACAAACAGCCGGTGATCGCCCTTAACCAATTCGTGGGCATCGTAATGATAATCCGATCCCACGTTTGCCAGCAGACGGTGCTGTATGCAAAGACCCAGCAGCAGATTTTCCCGTGCCCGGTCGTGCTTCGGGTAATAAACCTCCACGGCGTGGCCTCCCAAACGGGAGAAGTCCTCCACCAGCGTCTCCAGCTCATCCCGCTCCAATCTATAGTGGAACGGGTGATTGAGGGTGACCACCACGGCGGCATCCCGTTCCCGGTTCAGCCTGCCCACGCAGGTCAGGACTTCCGCCATGGTGATGTAGTCAAACAGTTCGGTCTTGTCCACATAGGCCAGCCGTTCTCCGTGTTCGCCCAGCCAGCGCCGGCTGACCTCCTCCCTGGACGCAGCAAGGCCGGTATCGACCAGCAGATCGGCCACCGCGCCCTTGCCCGGATATTCGCAGTTGGGTTGGCGTTGGGCCAGCATCTCCCAGGAGCGTTCCACCCCTTCGCCCGAGGGATCGAGGCCCAGGTCGTACAGCTTCTGAAGCATCGCTCTGGCGTAGCGCTCCATGGGCAGGGCCTGATTGCGGGCGATCAGGGCGTTCAACTCCCCGTCGTCGGCCGGGACCCAAAGCAGGCCCAGATGGACCAACACCTTTCGCCCCTTTACCTTGTGGACGGCATTCAGCTCCACGCCGGGTATTACGTCAATGCCGCAGCGCAGGGACAGAACGCGAGCTTTGCGCGGATGGAGAGGGTGGTCGTGGTCGGTGACCCCAAGGTGGGATATACCTTGGGCCGCCGCCTTACGACAAAGGCCCAGCAAGGTCTCGTGACCATCAGAAATAATACTGTGGGTGTGGCCGTCATAGGGGCCGACCTTTGCCTGCAATTCCCGCAGCAGAGCGTCCCCTTCCAAGGTTTTTTTGTCACCTGATGTCATAATGACTCCCTCCGTTCTCTTCCATTTCATCCCTCCCATCCCGGCGGCGGGTCAGGCGGCTCACCAGACGGCTTCCCAACCGGAGGGTCAAAATCAAAAGCACCACGGCCACCACTGCGCCGGCTGCCAGGACCGGCTCCACCTGCAGCAGGTCTGCCAGTGTGTTCAGCAGGCTTCGCCCACCCTCGGCCAGCTGGGGCAGCCACCCCAGCACAGCCGCCCCAAGCGCGACCCGCAGTCCCAGCCGCAGATTCTTCCGCAGCCCGTCCAGCCGCTTTCGGTCGGTCTCCTGCTCCCAGATCAGCCTGCGCAGCTCCTTGCGCAGGTTGGCCTGATCGGTCTGGCAGCGGTGGACGCACTGCAGGGTGCGGTCCAGCCGACGCTCCAGCGTGTCCAGCCGTCGCTCCAGCGTGTCCAGCCGGCGCTCCAGCGCGGCGTACCGCTCCGCGTCTCTGTCTTCCTCCGGAGGATCCCCCGCCTCTTCAAACACAGAGGCAGGGGACTCGGAAAACAGGCTGTCCCGGAGTTCTTCGTAAAACTCGTCGTGATCGCAACTCATGTAAAAACTCCTTTCAGGAAGTAACCGTGTACCCGGCTCAGCAGAACCCGGTGTAGCGGTAGCAGCCGTAGCCGCTGATACCGGACGAGGACAGCTCGCGATATACCACTCTGCTGTAAGCGGCGTTGGCCTCGATGATGGCGTAGCGGCCGGAAGCAGTCTTGCCCATAAAGAACATGACATGGCCGTTCTTCAGGAAAACATCGCCGGGGAGCATCTGGGAAAGAGCGATCTTTCGGAATTTGGAAGAGTTAAGCATACCGGAGGTATTCAGGCTGACCGAGGTGCCGCAGCCGGTGTTCAGTGCCTGACAAACCAGATAGGAGCAGTCGATGCCGCGGGCGGTGGTGTCAGCCCGGGAGGTATAGTACTTTCCGGTCATCGTGCCGGTGCTCAGACCGTTCTTGACCAGAGACAGCCACTTGGAATCGTCATACGTGCGGCCGGCCATGCTGTAGGGGATGCCCTGATAGGTCTTCCCTGCCAGGAACTTGGTGCTGCTTGTGCCGTCGGTGGCGGTCACCGTGTTGTACCCGCCGCTCTTGCTCTTCCAGGTGGGAAAATTACAGGTATTCTTCCAGAGGACGGTCGCCATCCGAACGGCCTCATCGCAGGCGGCGATGCGTCGGGAGTCGGAGGTCAGGTTTCTGTAATTGACCCCGGTGTAGGCTGCGTAGCCGGAGCCGCTCTGCGCGGCAGCGGCAGAGTTGGAAGAGGAGCTGACGCTCTGGAGCTTCCACTTCATGGCGCTGGTGCCATCGTAGTAGTATCCGACGATCTTCTGGCCGTCCGTATGGGTGTTGCACCATAGGTTGAGCCACAGGCCGGTCTTGACGTTGCGGAAGCTGTAATAGCCGTCATTCCCCCGGTAAATCTCCCACAAGGAGCACTCATCGCCCGCCCGGTAGGTGGCCAGGGTGATCTGATTGCCCGCGTCGGGATCGGCAGCCCAGACGTTCAGACACAGATTGGTTGCATGGGCGGGGGAGATGGTGTATCTGCCGTTCCCGCGGTCGGTGAAAACGTAAGTCTCGTGCCGTTCATAGTTCCATGTATCCAGACAGATCTTGGCCGAGCCGTTGCCGGCGGTGGAAGCGAACTGGTCGTTGACACATTTGGCCGTGTTGCCGGCGGAAAGGATGCCGTAGGGTCCGTTGGCAATGGTGGTCTTGACGCCGGGATACCAGACCGAGGTGGATTCGCTGACGCGGATCATGGACCAGCTCTGGGCGTCCTGATAGCCGTTGCGGGTGTAGTTCACCACCCTATTGCCTGTGTTGCTGAGACCATTGGCTGTGTCCATAGCCAGACCGGTCTGACGGTTGACCAGGATGTAGCGGTCACCATCGGGAATGGCCGCCCACTGCACGGCGTAGTTGGAGGCGGAGGTCTTACTGAGCCGGAGCTGGACGTCGTTGCGCTGACCGGCAATATAATAGCCCGAGTGGGACAGAGGCTCCAGGGTGAAATACACCGAATTGGAAGAAATTGGTTTCAGCACCCAAAGCTCGTTCCCTTGAAAGGTCATCGGATCCAACACCAGGCCCGAGGTCACCCTGTCATATTGCAGGTTGAGCGCTTGATAGAGGTCACGGAAGCAGCCGAACCAGTAAATGCCGGCGTCCTGCTTCTCCATCATGGAAGATGCGGAGTTGTTGTTCACGGCGGACGTGTTGAGAAGGGACAGCAAGGAAGTGCCGGTAGTATCAGTGATATTGGCCCCCGGCAGATTGACAAAAGACAGGGCAGAGGCGGATACGCTCATGCAGGAGAGCAATGCAGTCAGAGCCAGCAGCAGGGCTGCGGCGCGGTGGAGGCGGTACATACGTTTTTTCATGGAAATGACTCCTTTCAAAATTCAGTAAAACGGTTGTTACATAGAGAACAGAGGATCAGAAATCAAAATTGAACCAGTTGACCAGACGGCTGGTCAGCTTTCGTGTCTTTCGCTTGAGAAGCAGGGCCAGCACGGCCAGCATACCAAGGCCAACCAGTACGTCAACGGAGATACCGGTCAGTCCGGCCAGCCAGCGCAGACCGGTTCGGGTCAGCCGCAGGAGCAGGATGCCAACTCCGGTCAGCGGCCACGCGGTATACATACCGATCAGGAAGCCCCGGGTACGCTCCTTGGCGATCTCATATTTGGCAGACAATTCCGGGTCCATAGGCGGCCAGTCGTCGTCATCGGTCTCCTGGTCAGGGCTTTCTTCGTGGGTCACGGGCGGTTCTTCAGGGGAGGAAGACTCCTCTTTGTCGGGTAAAGGGGTCTTGGGCTTTCCTTCGTCGGCTGTGCTCTGCTCACAGTGTTCTTCACAGGTGTCCTCCCGGTTTGCCGGTTTCGCTTCCAGATGGATTTCCACGTCCCGAGCAGTCAAAGCATCCGCCAGCCAGTCGGCCAGCTCGCGCTGCTTGGAGGTAGCGTTCTCGGCTACGATGATGGAGATTTTCAGGTTCTGTTCTGCGTTTTTCATGGTGTTTCGTCCTTTCACAGTTGATTTATATGTTTCACTTAGGAGGTGCGAGGAACGCGTTGCTCATGTGTCTATCTTAACGGATGGTTCAGGTCGGCTTGTTTTTACTTTCAAAAACAGAAAAACCCGAACTGTCAAGAAAATCTGACAGCTCGGGTTTTCATTATTATTCTATCGTTGTCATTCCGTTGTTTCGCGGTTCTGAGCGGCACGCAGCCGCTGCGCCGCTTCCTTTGCCGGCTCGACGCCCTGCGCCGCCGCCTTGTCGTACCAGTACAGGGTCTCGGCAACCTCGTCTCTGCCGTTAACCCCCCGTTCCAGCAGTTGGGCGTAACTAAGCTGGGCCTGCGGATCGCCGCTTCGGGCGGCCTGCTCAAACAGCCGGGTCGCCCGGGAGACGTTGCGCGGTACGCCCAAGGCGTTGAGATGGAGCCAGCCCACGTGCCATACCGCGCGGGGGTACTGCTTGTCTGCGGCCTGTTGATACAGCTCCATGGCCTCCTTGTACCGTCCGGCCGCCTCCTCGTTTTCGCCCTTGGCATTCAAGGCGGGGGCATATCCCTTTTTCACCGCCCGATCGAGATATTTCTGCGCCTTTTCCGGATCAGCGCGGACGTCAATGCCGTTATTATAGCGGGCGGCCAGCTCATATTCGGCCTTCCCATCCTCGGTGGCCAGACTCATGGTGCGCAGCCAGAACCCGGTGGAATTCTTCCTTGAAAACAGCAAAAACGCCGGCACCGCGCCAAGGAGACAGGCCAGCCGGGGCAGGCCGAACAGGCTTCTCAGGTGGACCTTTGACCAGAGGAAGGCCAGTGCCCCGTCCGGATCGTCCGCTCTGATTTCCGGGGATATGATGCCGTGGCGCGAAATAACGGCCATCAGATCCCCCAACGAGCGCAGTTCCCGCCGGCGCAGCTTCACCAGAACGTTTCCCAGCTCACGCAGCACCTCGCTTTCGCTACGGGTGCGGACTACCTTTCCGTCCCGGACGGTCAGGCAGCACAGCTCCAGGCAGCGCCCGACCATCTCCTCGTCCCACTCCCACACCGCCGCCTTCAGCGGCTCGGCGCTTCTGCGGACGACGGTCTCCCGGATGCAGTTGGCACCAAACAGGGCAGCAAAATACTCCTGATAGCAGTCGTGGACAAGGCGGTATTCCCCCCAGCCATCGCACTCCAGCACGGCCAACTCGTCCACCGACCGTCGGAAGAAGCCGTCCGTGTCCACCTCCTGCCCGAACCGCTCCCGCAGCCAGACGGTGATCTCCTCCGCCGTGCAGGCGGCTCTGTTGAGCCGTCCGTACTGGTAGGCCACCCAGGGCAGCTGCTCCCGCAGCAGGTCGTGATGCTCCCGACTGCCGCCCCGGTATTCCTGCAGGGCAAAATAGCCGTGCAGCAGCTCCATGGCACCGTTGGGCAGGGAATCCTCCTCCCCGCTCAGGGCCAGCAGCTCCAGATAGCGCATCAGGAACAGGGGCAGACGCAGGGTCTGCTCCTGCTTCAGCAGCGAAGTCCCCGCCGCGAAGTCCAGCCCCTCCCGGCGCACCGTCCGGACCTGAGCCAGCATTTCCTCGGTGGTCAGGGGCTGCAGCTCCACGTGCCGCAGGTTCAGCCTGTGGCCACTGGTTTTTCTCCACGCCGCGCGGTCGCCGTCCTCGTCGTCGTGATCAAAATGGAAATCAAATTCGTCGTCAAAATCATCGTCGTTCATTTCTGCCAGCATCCGTTTCAGCCGTGCGACCAGATTCCCCCGGGGCAGTTCGGGTTCCCTGTCGGCAGAATGGTTTTTCAGGCTTTCGACTCCCGGTTTTTTTGCCCGCCCCAGCACCAGCACCCACACATTGGACCAGCGCTCCTTCATGCCGTTCAGTGCGGCAATGGCGGCGGGCAGGGCGGAGTTTTCCACCTTGTGCAGGTCATCCAGCAGCAGAAAGTACTTTCTGCCACCCCCCAGCAGGGCGTCCAGCTCTTCCCCAAGGTCGGTCCGGCCGAAATACTGGCCGGCCAGCAGGGTTGGGATCACCTTACTTTCATCACCGCCGCAGCGCTCCAGCACCTGCGCCGTAAAGGCGGCCAGATTCAGATAGAGGGGGATGCGCTCCCTGCTTTTGGTCAGGCGGGCAACTTGGTGGGCAGCGGCAAAGCTCTTTCCGGAGCCCCCCGCCCCGAACAGATAGGCGTTTTCCCCGTCCTGCTCCATCCCCTGCAGGATCCATCCCGCCGGGATAGGCTTGCCGCCGCGATAGCGGCCCTTCACGTTGATGCTGCGGGGTTCCACCCCCTTGGCCAGACGAAACACATGCTCGGTCTGAAACAGAGAGGGGTTATCCTGCCGATGCCGCCATGCGGCGTCCCACAGCAGATGGTGCGTCAGCCCGCCGGAGGGGTCCTTCCGGCGGCACCGGCTCAGCTCCCGCAGAACCTTCCGCATTTCCCCGGCGTCGGAGAAACGGCCTTCGGGGGCGGGGGCAGGGTCGTCGGCCAGGGCGCGGCTCAGAATGATCTTCAGCAGATCTTCCTGGGCCGGGGTGCAGCCCAGGGCGGCCGCTTCCTCCGCCGTCAGGAGCTTTTCCTCGGGGTGGCACATCAGGTATCCGGTCAGACCATCCACCCCGCTCCAGTCCCGCCCGGTCAGCAAATTCAGCAGCAGAAAGCCCAGCGACCACACGTCCGCCGCCGCGGACAGCCGCAGCTCGTCGCCGCGGGGGAACATCAGCTCGGGTGCGCAGTAGCCGTCGGTGGAAAAGATCTCGTCGGTGATGGGCTCGGTCAGCCCGTCGGCGCCCAGCTCCCGTGCCGAGCCGAAGTCGATGATGCAGGCGGTTCCTGGTCCTTCCCCGCCCCGTCCCGCTTTCAGCAGGAACAGGTTGGACATCTGGCAGTCTCCGTGCAGGAATCCATCTTCGTGCAGCGCCGCGTAGGCGTCCAGCACAGTCTCCATGATCTCCAGCGTGTCGTCCAGCGAGTGCTCCCCGCCCGCCAGTTGGCTCAAAGAGATACCTTTTCCCGCCAGACTATCCATACGAACATAAGTGTTCTCCACATTGGGCAGTTCGGTTCCGTCCGGCAGACGCAGATCGGCCTTGTGCCAGACCGGAGGCTGCAGGAACAGCACCTGATAATTCTTCCGGCTCGCCTTCTGGCTGAGCCGGGTCTCCTGCTCCACCAGCGCGCTCTTGCGGCGCTGCAGCTCCCGCTCCCTGCGGGGCAGTCGGGCAGCAGGACAAATGAGGCCGTCTCTGCGCACGTACCCCCGCGCAGGGTAGATCTCCTTGACGGCGGCGTACAGTTCAGAGCCGAGGATCCTGGTCTCGTACAAAAGGGCGCTGCCGCCCCCGCCCAGCAGGCCGATGATCTCGTGCTCCTGCCCGTCTGGGAAGCGGAGGACGGTCCCGTTTTTCAGCGGTTCCCGGTTCATTCCCCATCCTCCTTTACGGCACGGAAATACAGCTCACGGGTAAACCGGGCCGGCTGCTTCATACAAAGGGCGGTCAGCACGGTATGGTCCAGCGGGTTGGCCACGTAGATGGGGGGCAGTCCCGCCCGGTACAAAATGCGGTCGGTGGAGCTGCGGAACCGCTTCATCAGCCGCATCCGCTCTTCGGATGTATAGCCGCCCCGGGCCACCAGCTCGTCAAATTTCTGCAGGCGCACCAGCAGGAAGTCCTGCTTGGTCACCCGTTCCCGCGCGTCGTTCTCCTCTCCGTCCTCCGACAGGGCGCCGCCGAAGACGCCCCGCAGATGGGCCCCATCGGTCAGATTGGTGGTCATGCGGCTGTCCAGATCCAGCTTGCGCACCCGCAGATTTTCCTTGTGCATCCGGCGGTACAGGGCGGCGAACAGGTCGTCAAACACGCCGTTGCCGCGAATACCGGGCTCCTCCAGCAGCTTCTCCTCCACCATGTCGGGGTGAATAAAGGCATCGTCCACCTTGTCGCTCTTGCACCCCGGTTTGGAGCATCGGGCGTCCAGCAGCTGCTCGCTGTTCAGCTCACGGATGAGCAGCTCCCGGGCGCTTTTGCCGAACTGCACGAATTGGGCGGCGTTTTCCTCCAGAAAGGCCACGAAAGCTTCTTTCTTTTCGTCGGCGCTGAGTTCCTCGTCATCGACGATATCCCCAAGCTCACAGGACAGCCGGTCGGTGGTGTCGGCGCCCTCCGGCGCAGCCGGGAGCGCGCCGCGCCGGATCTGCCCGTACCGTGCCGTCAGCTCCGCTTGCGTGTAACGGTCGTTCATACCGGGGACGTGCTGGCAGAAAAAGTAAATACATTCTTCGGCGCTGCGGAAATTGTATACCGGACTTTCCCCCAGCGCGTTCATAAAGCTGGTCATGTCCTCGTGATCAAACCCAAGGGAAAGGGCCATCAGAAACAGTTTTTCACGGGAGATCCGCTGGCCGTTCAGATAGTTTATGTACTGCTTCTTGGGAATGGCTCCCTGCTTGGGGTCCACGTTTCCCTGCTTGTCCCGGTGAAACCAGCCGTTGCTCAGGGTCATGCGGTACATCAGCTCGGCGTAGTCGTCCACCTCGTCCGCATCGATCTGCGCCTCGGGGAAAACCGGAGTAAACACATAGGTTTTCCCCTCAAAGACCACCGTATAGGGGATCGGCTCCTCCTCGGGAGCACGCCCGGTGAAGCGCAGGTAAATATACCGGCGCAGGCAGAAGGACAGACTATTCCAGCGGTCGGCATCCCGCAAAACCGCCAGATATTCCTCCGCCGAGACCGCCTGCTCCAGACGGCCGCACAGGGCGGCCTGCTCCCACATCCGATCCAGCCCGGTCTGGATCTGACCGGTCAAATTACAATACATTCCGCATCGCTCCCAACGCACATCCCAAATCGTTTGCTTTTATCCGATTATACTTCCATCCCATTCGTCCGTCAATCGTTCAAAACCCAATGAACCATACTCTTTATTCCGGAGATTTTCTCGTTCTGCGGGCACGGAGGTGCCCCCTGTGGACGGCGGGAGTTATCCGCCTGTACCTGCATGGGCAAAGACAGGCGCCCCGCCCGGGGTGCCTCAGCTTGTCAAAGAACACGCAAAGCGCGACGTCTTTCATATCGAGCGTC
This sequence comes from Lawsonibacter sp., assembly GCA_045591745.1. Classification (GTDB taxonomy): domain Bacteria; phylum Bacillota; class Clostridia; order Oscillospirales; family Oscillospiraceae; genus Lawsonibacter. Next base: position 194 of record JAZNTL010000082.1, on the reverse strand, counting down.
CAACTTGGACATCCATCCAGCAGCGAGGTCTTCTTCAACAAATCGAAGACAGCTAAAATGTTCATAAAGCAAAGAAAAACCACCTAAATCCGAAGATTTAAGTGGTTTTTTCATGGAGCTGCTGGGCAGATTCGAACTGCCGACCTCATCCTTACCAAGGATGCGCTCTACCTACTGAGCTACAGCAGCAAAGG
>JAZNTL010000081.1:0-4946 GCA_045591745.1 Lawsonibacter sp. | reverse complement strand
CACAGGGCCTTTTTGCACGTATCAGTTTTTTGCCAGCAGTTCCAGCAGCAGACGCTCGTTCTCTCCTGCCGCTTGGGTAAGCCGACAGGAACGCAAGTCGGAGGCCAAGCGGTCTTAGGAAGACAATTAAACTCACCAACTCCTTGGCCCACAGAACGACATGGCTCCGATCCGACTTATTGCCACAGGGCCTTTTTGCACGTATCAGTTTTTTGCCAGCAGTTCCAGCAGCAGACGCTCGTTCTCTCCTGCCGCTTGGGTAAGCCGACAGGAACGCTGAACCAGTGCCGCGCGCCGCGCTTCATAGTCAGCTATCAGCTGATCCACACAGGAAATAGCCTGCGCCCGGTCAAACCGCTCTACCTCTCCGGCGCAAGGCATGTCCAGTTCCTCCAGATAGCTGCTGACCTTGGGGTCGTACACAAGGCCCACCACAGGCACTGCCGCCCGGGCGGCAAAAATAAGGGTGTGCAGCCGCATGGCAAGACACAGTTTACTCCGGGAGATCACTCCCATAAGCTCCTTCGGTGTCAGGCTCTGATCCAGCAGGATGGCAGGATTTTTCATTTCCTCGCACACTTTCCGGCTGATGTCCCGGTCGTTTTCGGGCTGCATGAGCACGAACACGCTTACAAGCCCGTGGGTCTCGTACAGGTGGTCACATACAGCCGCCAGTTCCTGCGCAAACGCTCCCGTACCCGGCCAGCTGCGCACAGAAATCACCGCAAAGGGCTTGTCCTTGTCAAGCCCCGCCTGCTCCACGATCTGCTCCGTCCGGGTCTCAGCGTCCGGCTCCATGGTGAACACCGGGTCTGCGGTAACGTGCAGATCTGTGCGTTCCACACCCATGTCCCGCAGTTCCTTGGCAGAGCTGTGGTCACGCAGGGTGACCAGATCAGCCCGCTCCACCGCCCGCTTCACCCTCCTGCGGTTTGCAGAACGAGTCACCGGGCCGATACCGTTGGCGTAAAGCATGACCTTTTTCCCGTGCAGACGGGCCAGCCACATCACCGACAGGTAATACAGCAGAGACCGGGTGGAGGTGCGGTCCTGCAGCAGGCTTCCTCCGCCGGACAGCAGCACGTCACATCTGCGCACCGCCCGCCATACCTTAAGCAAATGGAACCGGGGCACGGCATCCAGACCGTAGCGTTCCTTTGTCTGCTCCGGGTCATTGGACAGCACCGTCACAGCGATGTCACCACTGGCATGGGTCAGATTATCGTGGATGGATTGGAGGATCGCGTCATCCCCCGCATTGGAAAAGCCGTAATAGCCGCTCATCAGCACGCGATGCGCCTTGCGGCGCACCACTTCGTACATGTCCAGACAATCCTGTGCCATGCGGCGCACGGAATAGTAGTCGAAGATGACCTGACGACCATAAGCGCCAATGCCCTGCGCCCGCTCCGCGGGCAGGTGCAATGCCTCAGAAACATCGTCCAGCAGCCGCTCCGGTGTGGACAGCTCCAAGCCGCGGCAGCAGAAGTTGCCCAGCCGGGCTTCCTCCAGCTTATCCGGACCAAACAGTCCCTGATAGCCTTCGTTGCCTGCCACGATGACAGGCTTGGCCGCCGCCATGGCCTCCAGCGCTGCCCGGGACACACCCACAAACACGTCTCCCGCTGCCACGATCTCATTGATGTCGGTGCGCGGGCCGGTCATGGCGATCACCTTGCGGCCCAACTGCCCATTGACCTGAGCCGCCTTTGCGTTCAGCTCGTCAAAGACATTGCCGCCGCCGGCGATGAGCAGCTGCACACCGGGCACGCGCTGTTCCAGCGCCCGCACGATCTCGATCAGCTGCCCGGCCACCAGCGCCCGGTCCTCGTCCATGCGGCTGACATAGGACACGATGGGTCTTTCCGGGTCCAGTCCGAACTCGGCCAGCACCCGTTCTCCCGACACCTCGGGGGAAAACTTGTCCGTATCAATGCCGTTGATGGTGATGGAAATATGCTCCGCGGGAATCCCGTACTCCCGCATCAGGTATGCCTTGATGTCATCGGAAACGGCGATGGTGCGCTGCCCCCAGTTGGTCAGGTAACGCAGACCACCGGAGGTCTGAAACACCCAGTGGGCAGTGGTAACAAAAGGAAAGCCCATGCGCTTGTGCAGCAGTCCGCACAGAAAGCCCGGGATACGGGCATGGGCGTGAACCACATCGGGTTTCTCTTGTTGAATAACTCGTTTCAGGATGCGCAAAGATCGCAGCATGCACCCGGCACTGCGCCGGTTCAGCGGTGCCTGATAGTGGCGGATCCCGGCCTTTTCGATCTCAGGGACATACACTCCGCCATTGGACACCACGGCCACATCATGGCCCATGACCTTCAGCTGCTTGGACAGCTCCACAATGTGAGTCTCCGCGCCGCCAATGTCAAGGCCCATGGTGACCATCAGAATTTTACAGGCCATTACTCCAACCCCGTGACCGTGCCGCCAAAGAGGCTGGTTTTGGTATAGAAATCCATGCTCCAGCCCACACCCAGAATATTGGCGCGATTGACATAATAATGTCCCCGTTCATCCACTCTGGCCTGAGCCTCCACCGTCAGTTTCACGTTGTATCTGTCCTCAATGGGGGCCATAACATAGGTGCCGTCCGCCTTGAGCATAGAGATGACACAGTCTTCCGTCTGAATGTCCTTGATGACACCCATGGGGTTGCCCGTCTCTTTGTCGTAGATGCGGTCCTCCACCCGCAGGCTTTCCAGTCGGCCGCCCGGCATATTGGTGATGGATACCTCGTAACGAATGGTCTGCATGGGATCTGCCGCACTGGCAATGGGCATGGCGCTGTCTTTGGTATACAGGGCCACCGCAAGCACCGCCACCACGACGATGACCGCCACGTCGATCACGCTGACAAGGCCGAACAGACGGCCATTTTCATCAATGAGCTTTTTCATGATGCTCACCCTCTCTCCACAGACAGGATATAGCCCGCACCGTAGTAGCCGGGGCCCAGCACGCGAACGGAAGTGCCCGCCCGGACCTCAAGACCGCTTTCCAGCACGATGCCCTCATCGTTATCCACCGCCTTGGCGGTGACGTTCATAACCACATTGTAGCGCTCCGGCACTTCTACAAATTGGAAGGTGCCCTGCAGCTCGTTCTTGGTCAGGGTTTTGGCAGGAGACACCTCCACCGTCTCAACGGTGCCCATCAGTTCCTTTTTGGTGCGCTCATAGATCTCATCACCTACGGCGATCATGTCTGCAGTCTGCTTATGCACCTGCTCCAGCTCCACCACATAGCGCACCACATGGGTTCCCTTGGGCACGGTCACCCCGCTGTTGGGATCCACCTCGGTCTGATGGCTGCCCACAAATTTCCAGGCCAGCAGGCCGGCCGCAGCAACCAGCACCACCACCAGCAGTCCGATGTCAAACAGGTTCAGCTTCCACTTGATTTTCTTTTTCTCACTCATGGTTTTTCCCCTCCAGCACTTTGTAGTAAACGTTTTCTGTATTCTTGGCGAAAATCTCCGCGGTAAACCGCTGGGAGAACACTTCGATGGCTCTGCTTTTCATTCGTTCCAGCGTCTGCGGCTCGTCCATGAGCCGGGCAATGCAGGCGGCCAAGGCCGCGCTGTTGCGGTTTTCAAACAGCAGCCCCACCTCTCCGTCATCGATGAGCCAGGGGTTTCCTCCGTAGGTACTGACCACAGCAGGCAAGCCCATGCTCAGTCCTTCCAGAAGGGACATGCTGCAGGCCTCCGTACCGTAGGAAGCATTGAGCTGCAGGTCCAGCACGGACAACACCGCGGCAACATCGCTTTGGAAGCCCAGATAGACCACCCGGTCAGAAAGGCCCATCTCCTGTGTCTTTGCCTTGAGTTCTTCCTCGAAAGCACCGGTACCCGCCACCAGCAGCCGGACCTTTTTCCCTTGCTCGCCCAGCAGCTTCATGGCTTCCAGAATGTACATGTGGCCCTTATACGGCTCGATGCGGGCCAGAATGCCCAACACAAAGTCATCCGGCTCAATGCCCCAGCGCGCACGCAGGGCATCACACTCCTCCGGGGTCTTTCGTGCCACCGGGGTCACGCCGTTCATCATCACGGTGATGTTTTTGTCCGAAATACCCGCATCGGTCAAATTCTCCGCCGTTGCCGGGCTGACGGCGATGATGTGGTCGGAATAATATTCGTTGACCCACTTGTTCACCCAGCGGCCGGGGGGATACTTCAGCTTGGCGGGAACAGGAAAGGCGGAATGGCGGGTATAGATGACCTTCTTGCCGCATCGCCGGCCGGCAATGCGGCCGGACAGTGCTCCATGGGTATGGACGATATCCGGGTCCACACGGCGGATCAGGCCCATAAGCCGCTTTACATCGTCCTTGTGATAGGAGCGGTCCGCCAGACCATCCACCTCGTACACCGTTGTGCCCAGCTCTTCCAGCGGTGCTTTGAGCAGGCTGCCCTTGGGCACGGCCACGGACACGTCAAAGCGCTCCCGGTCCGTCCGGCTCATGTAGTTGAGCAGCACCCGGCCCGCGCCGCCAATATTGGTGTCGCTGATGATGTTGAGTACCTTGATCATCCTTCCACCTCCCCGGTCAGTTCACTCCATCGGGCCGCAACCATGCCCAGGGCCAGATAGGCCCAGAACACGAACATGACCCGGTAATTATAAAAGGAATAGTCCGTCATGGCCTGCACCATAAAGCCGGCCGCACCGGACAGGAACGCGATCTGCAGCATGCGGCCCTTGCCCTTCTTTTCCCGGTGCACAGCAGCGCACAGCCACCGGAAATAGCAAATCAGGATCACACAGAACACCACCAGCGCACAGATACCGGCATCCACCGTGATCTGCAGCAGCAGATTGTGGCTATGAGGGGCAACGATCTCGTCATAGCTGTAAGCGGGATAGACGGTATTAAAGGCCACATCGCCCGGACCCACACCGCACAGCCAATAGTCGGCCAGCATGCGC
>JAZNTL010000080.1:0-5158 GCA_045591745.1 Lawsonibacter sp. | reverse complement strand
TGTCTCCTGCTGAAAGACAGCGATTTGCCCAGAGAAGTGTATTTGCGGTGCTTTTTTGTCAAAACTGTAATATTCCTGCACACAAGCCGTATATTTGACGCTTTTTTTGACTATTTCACAGTTGAATTTTACCGCTTTTTGGCATACAATACTAATTTAAGTGGAAAGGTGGAATGGGTGTGCTGAATATCGTTCTGGTAGAGCCTGAGATCCCTCAGAACTGCGGCAATATCGCACGCACCTGCGCCGCCACCCGCAGTCGCCTGCACCTGATCCGTCCGCTGGGGTTTGACATCAGCGAGAAGGCAGTGAAGCGGGCAGGGCTGGATTACTGGGATATGGTGGACATACAGGTCTATGACAATTTGGACCAGTTTTTCTCTCTGCATCCCCATATCGACCTTTGGCTGGCCACCACAAAGGCTCCCCGGGATTATACCCAAGCCCGGTTTCAAGATGAGTGCTACCTCTTCTTCGGCAAGGAAACAGCCGGACTGCCGGAGCACCTGCGCCGGAAGTATTATGACCGGTGTATCCGCATCCCCATGCGGGAGGATGCCCGAAGCCTGAATCTGGCCAACAGTGTGGCCGTACTCACTTACGAGGCATTGCGCCAGCTGGACTTTCCTAATTTGTCCGGCATCGGCGAGATGGCAACAAGCCTATAATTCCAACACCTGCGTTTTCGACGAAAGGAGTTTAAACAATGAGCTATAACAAAAAAACCGTCAAGGATGTGGACGTAAAGGGCAAGAAGGTCCTGCTTCGGTGTGACTTTAACGTTCCCATGGCCAAGGATGGCAGCGGTGTGATCACCGATGACAAGCGCATCCGTGCCGCTCTGCCCACCATCCAGTATCTGCTGGAGCAGGGTGCCGCTGTCATCGCTTGCTCTCACATGGGCAAGCCTGAACCTTCTTTCGAGAAGTTTGTGAAGAAGGGCACTGAGAAGGGCAAGGATCCCGCCAAGCTCACCGAGGAGGCTTGGAAGAAGTCTCTTGCGGACCTGACCCTGGCCCCCGTTGCCAAGCGTCTGGGCGAACTGCTGGGCATGGACATCATCATGGCCAAGGACGTTGTGGGCGAGGATGCCCAGGCTAAGGCTGCTGCCCTGCAGCCCGGCCAGATCCTGCTGCTGGAGAACACCCGCTTCGAGAAGGGCGAGAAGAAGAACGACCCCGAGTTCACCAAGGCTCTGGCTTCCATGGCTGACCTGTATGTGTCCGATGCCTTCGGCGCGGTCCATCGCTGCCACGCTTCCACTGCCGGTGTAGCCGACTATCTGCCCGCCGTCTCCGGTTTCCTGATCCAGAAGGAGCTGGACTTCATCGGCGGCGCTCTGGCCAACCCCAAGCGTCCTCTGGTGGCCATTCTGGGCGGCTCCAAGGTGTCCTCCAAGATCGGTGTGATCAACAACCTGCTGGAGATCGCCGACACCATCATCATCGGTGGCGGCATGGCCTACACCTTCTCCGCCGCGCAGGGCGGCAAGATCGGCAACTCCCTGTTCGAGGCTGACTGGCAGCAGTACGCGCTGGAGATGATCAAGAAGGCCGCTGACAAGGGTGTGAAGCTGCTGCTGCCCGTTGACACCGTGTGTGGTGACAAGTTTGGCCCCGATGCCAACACCCTGACCGTGGCCGCCGGCCAGATCCCCGACGGCTGGGAGGGCATGGACATCGGCCCCAAGACCGTGGAGCTGTACTGCAATGCGGTCAAAGATGCCGGCACCGTGATCTGGAACGGCCCCATGGGTGTGTTTGAGTTCCCCGCCTTTGCTGCCGGCACCGAAGCCGTGGCCGAGGCTCTGTCCAAGACCGAGGCCATCACCATCATCGGCGGTGGCGACAGCGCGGCGGCTGTGCAGCAGCTGGGCTATGCCGACAAGATGACCCATATCTCCACCGGCGGCGGCGCCTCTCTGGAGTTTATGGAGGGTAAGGATCTGCCCGGTGTTTCCTGTCTTTTGGATGCCTGATTAATCCGTAAAACCATTGTAAGATCATAGTCCGGTCCAAAGACCGGTTGTATATATAGAAAGGATGTCCTCCCCAATGAATCGTAAATACCGTAAGACCATCATCGCCGGCAACTGGAAGATGAACAAGACCCTGTCCGAGACCAAGGCTTTTGCTGAGGAGATCAAGCCCCAGCTGGGCAAGCACAAGTGGTGCGAGGTCGTGCTGTGTGTTCCCTATGTGAACATTCCTGCCGCTGTTCGTCTGTTCAAGGACACCCGCGTGGCCATCGGCGCGGAGAATCTGCACTATGAGAACAACGGTGCGTTTACCGGCGAAGTGTCTGCTCAGATGCTCAAGGAAGTGGGCGTGAAGTATGTGATCATCGGCCACTCCGAGCGCCGTGAGTATTACAACGAGACCGACTTCACCGTCAACAAGAAGGTCAAGGCCGCTCTGGCCGCGGGCCTGCACCCCATCGTGTGTGTGGGCGAGAGCCTGGAGCAGCGTGAGCTGGGTGTGACCAGTGAGCTGATCAGCTATCAGGTCAAGTGTGCACTGGCCGGCCTGGATGCCGCGCAGGTGCGCAAGATCGTCATTGCCTACGAGCCTCTGTGGGCCATCGGCACCGGTAAGACTGCTACCGCCGAGCAGGCCGGTGAGGTCTGCCAGACCATCCGCGCTATCATCCGTAAGGAGTTCGGTGCCCGTGTGGCCCGTGCCGTCACCATCCAGTACGGTGGCTCCATGAATGCCAAGAACGCTGCCGAGCTGCTGGCTCAGCCCGACGTGGATGGAGGTTTGATCGGTGGTGCCTCTCTGAAGCCTGCTGACTTCCTGCAGATTATTAACGCTGCCAATCAGGACTAAGCGTCCCAGCCGTCGCGCATAGGCGAGGCGTGATAACTGTAAGCGTCCGAACCGTTATGTGCAGGCCGGATGGACCGGAGCGAGGAACACAAACCAGACAAATTGTATTTGCCGTTTGTGTTCCGAGTCGAAGGGAAGCCGGCTGTGGCACATAGGCGAGGCGTGATAACAAGAGTGTAGATTAAAATAATTTCACTCAAAAAAGAAAGGTACTTGTTATGAAAACACCTACCACACTTATCATCATGGACGGCTTCGGCCTGTGCGATTCCAAGGACGGAAACGCCGTGTGCTGTGCCGCCACCCCCAATCTGTGCAACATTTTTGCCGAGGCCTCCGGCTGCAGTCTGTCCGCCTCCGGGCTGGACGTGGGTTTGCCCGAGGGACAGATGGGCAACAGCGAGGTGGGCCACACCAACATCGGCGCCGGCCGCGTGGTGTTCCAGGACCTGCCCCGTATTAGCCGGGATGCCAAAAACGGCGACCTGCAGAAGAATCCCGCCTTTGTGGAGGCTATGGAGAACTGCCGAGAGTGGGGCTCTGCCCTGCATCTGATGGGCCTGTTGTCCGACGGCGGTGTCCACAGCCACACCGAGCATCTGTTTGCTCTTCTACAGATGGCCAAGGATCAGGGGCTGGAGAAGGTCTATGTCCACTGCTTCCTGGACGGCCGCGATGTGCCCCCCTCCTCCGGCAAGGGCTTTGTGGAGCAGCTGCAGGCCAAGCTGGACGAGATCGGCGTGGGCAAGATCGGCACCGTGATGGGCCGCTTCTATGCCATGGACCGCGACAAGCGCTGGGACCGTGTGCAGCGTGCCTATGATGCCATCGCACTGGGCAGTGCTCCCTTTGTGCCCGATGCCGCCGCCGCGGTGCAGGCCTCCTATGATGCCGGTGTCACCGACGAGTTTGTGGAGCCTGTTGTGTGCGCTGAGGATGTATGCGTGCAGGAGAAGGACTCCATCATCTTCTTCAACTTCCGTCCCGACCGCGCCCGTGAGATCACCCGCTGCTTCGTGGACGAGGATTTCACTGACGTGGAGCGCAAGAACGGCTTTGTGCCCGTCCACTTTGTGTGCACCACCGAGTATGATGCCACCATGCCCAATGTCACCGTGGCCTATCCCCGTCAGAAGCTGGACAACATCTTTGGCGAGTATATCAGCCGCCTGGGCCTGACCCAGCTGCGCATTGCCGAGACGGAGAAGTATGCCCACGTGACCTTCTTCTTCAACGGCGGTGTGGAGCAGACCTTCCCCGGCGAGGATCGCTGCCTGATCCCCTCTCCCAAGGTGGCTACCTACGACCTGCAGCCGGAAATGTCTGCCTACGAGGTGGCGGAGGAGGCGGTCAAGCGCATTGAAAGCGGCGCTTACGACGTGATCATCCTCAACTTTGCCAACTGCGACATGGTGGGCCACACCGGTGTGATGGAAGCCGCCGTCAAGGCGGTGGAGGCGGTAGATGCCTGCGTTGCCAAGGTGGTCAAGGCCACTACCGATATGGGTGGCATCTCCCTCATTACCGCCGACCACGGCAATGCCGAACGAATGGTAGACACCGATGGCGAGCCCTTTACCGCCCACACCACCAATCTGGTGCCCTTCTATATTGTGGGTGCCAACGTGAAGCTGCGGGATGGCCGTCTGGCCGACATCGCCCCCACCATGCTGGACCTGATGGGTCTGGCTAAACCCGAAGAAATGGACGGCGAGACCCTGATCTGCAAGTAATTGCGTTGCCTATTGTGGGGAGCGTCCCCACGTGAAATATTTTATCTACCCAAGACAGCGGAGCATATCCGCCGAAAATTGAAAGGAGATCAAATCCAATGAAGCAGATGATCGAAATTGTTGACGTCCTGGGCCGTGAGATCCTGGACAGCCGCGGCAACCCCACCGTTGAGGTCGAGGTTTATCTGGAAGACGGTTCCATGGGCCGTGCTGCCGTTCCCTCCGGCGCTTCCACCGGTATCTACGAGGCCTGCGAGCTGCGTGACGGCGACAAGAGCCGTTACCTGGGCAAGGGCTGCGGGACTGCCGTGAAGAATGTGAACACCGAGATCGCCGAGTGCCTGATCGGCATGAACGTGCTGGATCAGGTGGCCATCGACAAGGCCATGATCGAGCTGGACGGTACCCCCAACAAGACCCGTCTGGGCGCCAATGCCATTCTGGGCGCTTCCATGGCCTGCGCCAAGGCCGCCGCTGAGAGCCTGGGCGTGTCCCTGTACAACTACATTGGCGGTACCAACGCCAAGCAGCTGCCCGTGCCCATGATGAACATCCTGAACGGCGGCGCTCATGCCACCAACAACGTGGAGATCCAGG
>JAZNTL010000079.1:0-44930 GCA_045591745.1 Lawsonibacter sp. | reverse complement strand
AGGGGAGATAAGCCTGACCATAGCGGTTCAGCACCAGATTGCGGCCGACCCGGTCGAACAGGTCCACCCCCAGATTTCGCTCCAGCCGCTTCAGTGCATTGCTCAGGGCGGGAGGGGATATCATAAGCTGTTCGGCTGCCTGAGTCAGGTTGCCCGTTTGGGCGATGGTTTTGAAGTATAACAGGGGATAGATCTCCATGCTGCACACCTCCGGTAAACGCGGAAAAGTTATGGATAAGGCATTATACCACAAATTGTTATCTTTTGGTTAACAATTTGAATTTTTTTGGAAATTGTTTTTACGTCGGCCTGATTTTATACTGCACACAGCGAAAAAATTTTAGAAAAGAGGCTGTTTGTACATGATGAATCTGACCGACGTATTTGTGGAAACGCTGTATACCCTGCATACCCGCACCCTGCCCGAGGAAGTGGCGCAGGAGGCCCGCAAGTGCCTGCTGGATGAGGTAGGTACCATGCTGGCCGGAGCCAAGCTGCTGGAGGACAAGATGAATACCTATCTCGATTGCTTCACCGGCGAGGAGGCCACCGTGGTGGGCCTGAAACGCAAGGCCAGTCTTCAGAATGCCGCTTTGATGAACGGTATCAGCGGTCATGCCTACGACTTTGACGATGGACACCGTTTCTCCACCGTCCATCTGGGCTCTGCCATCATTCCTCCCGTGCTGGCTGTGGCCGAGAAGGAGGGCCTTTCTATGGACGCGGTGATCCGCGGTATCGTCATAGGCTATGAGACCGGCATCCGTATGGGTCGCTGCGTCCAGCCCGCGCATCGTGCCCGAGGCTTCCATTCCTCCGGCACCGTCGGCACACTGGGTGCCGCCATGGGCGTGGCTGCCGCGCTGGACTTTGACAAGGAGCAGTTCAAGGCCACTCTGGCTGCTGCCTGCTCCTCTGCCGGCGGCATCAATGAGATGATGGAAAATGTGTCCACCATGAAGCCCTACAACGTGGGCCGTGCCGCCCATGACGGCATCACCGCCGCCTATGTTGCCCGGGCGGGATGGCGCGGTCCGCTGGATCCGCTGGTGGGTACTTTCGGCTTCCTGCGCAGTGCCTGTGAGACCTATGATGCCTCCGTACTGTCCCTGGAGACCGATGACAGTTACAACATCTGCGGCGGCTACCACAAGCCCTATGCCTCCTGCCGCCATACCCACGGCGCGGTCTATGCCGCTGCCCGTGCCGCCGGCGATAACAAGGTGAATTGGCAGGATATTTCCGGCATTTCTGTGCGCATGTACGGTCAGGGCATCAAGGGCCACGACCACAAGGCCGTTCCCGGCATGGTGGCCGGCAAGATGTCCACCCCCTTCTGCGTGGGTTTGGTGCTGAAAACTGGTAAGATCGGCGTTGACTCCTTCACGGACGAGAACTTGACCGACCCCGACATTCTGGCTTTGTGTGACATGGTGGAGTTGCACCCCGACGAGGAGATGACCTCTTGGGTCCCTAACAAGCGCGCCGCCGCCGTGGAGCTGACCACCAAGGCAGGGGAGAAGTTTACTTATCAGGCCGACTATGCCATCGGCGAGCCCGAGCTGCCTATGAGCATGGATGAGTTCAAGAAAAAGGCCACTGAGCTGGCCACCGCTGCCGGACGCACTCAGGACGAGATCGACCAGATCATCGATTTGGTCCTCAACCACACCGGAAAGGTTGCCGAGCTGCTGAACAAGCTGGCCTAAAAAACACATCAAAGCCGTCTGCCGCCTGTGCGACAGACGGCTTTTCCTATATACAAAAGATATACGGATTTTTTCTTGCATACAGGTAGAACTCGTGATAAAATTTATTGAATGAATTTAGGGGGGACAGTATGGTCGTTTTGGGCATCGACCCGGGTGTGGCCACCATCGGTTTTGGTGTGCTGCGGGCCGAAAGGGGAAAAAATACGCTGCTGCAATACGGCGTTATCACCACCCCGGCGGGCATCCCACTGTCCCAGAGGTTGGTTCAGATCGACCAGGATATGGAGCAGCTGATCCGTCAGTTCAAGCCGGACGAGATGGCGGTGGAGGAGCTGTTCTTCTCCAAAAACATTACCACCGGCATCGCCGTGGCACATGGACGTGGCGTGATTTTGCTGGCGGCAGAAAAGTTGGGCGTGCCCGTGTTCGAGTATACCCCCATGCAGGTCAAGCAGGCGGTGGTAGGCTACGGCGCAGCCCAGAAACGCCAGGTCATGCTCATGACCCAGCGGCTGCTTGGCATGAAGGAAGTGCCCAAACCTGACGACGCGGCGGACGCACTGGCCATCGCCATCTGTCACAGCCGCTCGGCAACCTCGCTGATGAATACCGAGCGGGTCTTTGACGCGAATAAATACGATACCCGATAATAAGGTGTGATCTAATGTTCTACTATCTCAACGGCACGGTTGCCCATCTGGGGCCCTATCTGGCCGTCATCGACTGCGGCGGCGTGGGCTACGCCTGCCGCACCACCAACACCACCCAAGCCCGGCTGAAGCTGGGGGAGAAGGGCAAGCTGTATACCTATCTCAATGTGCGTGAGGACGCTATGGAGCTGTACGGCTTTGCCAGTCAGGAGGAGCTGAATCTGTTTGAGCTGCTGCTGTCCGTGTCCGGCGTGGGCCCCAAGGCGGCTTTGTCCATCCTGTCGGCCAGCAGCCCGGCCAATCTGGCTCTGTCCATCATCACCGGGGATGAAAAGGCGCTGACCTGCGCTCCCGGTATTGGTAAAAAGATCGCCCAGCGAGTCATTCTGGAGCTGAAGGATAAGCTGGCCAAGGGCCAGACCATTGCCGCAGGGGAGAGCTACGGCGGCACCGGAGTCACCGTCATCCCCGAAAATAAGCTGTCTGAAGCCACCGCCGCCCTTGCCGTACTGGGCTACTCCCAAGGTGAGATCGGCGCAGTGCTCAAGGGCGTTGATCTGGACGGCCTGACGCTGGAACAGATCATCAAGGAAGCCCTGAAAAAGATGATGAAGGGATAAGTGCTCATGGCAAAGTTTGAGTGTAAGCTGCACGGTGATTTTGACGACACTCTGCGCTATTTTCACGACGGCATTCTCGATGGCAGTACGTCTGCAAGTTATGAGGATGAGAGCTATACCATGTTCGCCGGGGTGCGCTGCTGCGTCCGCGTGTACGAGCGGTACAGCTATTCCGGCGGCAACCGCCTGTCCCTGACCCTGACGCTGGTGGGGGATGGGGAGGATCTGTTTGTGTCTGCCATCACCTCCGGCGGAAGCCAGGGGCTGTTCCTCAAGTTCAACACTTGGGGAGAGCACAGCTTTCTGGATAAATTCCGGGAGCTGGCGGAGCAATATCCGGGCTAAAACGAGGTTCGATCATGCGATTGTTCTGTGTTTTGCTGGCCACCCTGTTGGGCTGCTATATGACGATCCGAAGTATTTACCGCCTTTGGAAGCGGGGCAGGGACGGCGTGAATGTAACGGAAGACCCGAGCGAGGGTCACAGTGCCATTGTCGATATTATGATGCTTATGCTTGGCGTGTTTCTTTTGATTCCGCTGTTTGCGTTCCTTTTGAGTTGATAAGACAGGAAGTGACTCTATGGCCATTGATTTTTCCAATACCGAATTTGATAACGAGGACTTCCAGCCCCTTGTGACCACCTCTCTGACCCGTGAGGACGAGGGGGAGTATTCCCTGCGCCCCAAGACACTGCGTGAGTACATCGGGCAGGAGAAGGCCAAGGGCAATCTGGAGGTATTCATTCAGGCGGCTAAGATGCGCAAGGAGCCGCTGGACCACGTGCTGCTCCACGGCCCTCCCGGTCTGGGCAAGACCACCCTCAGCGGCATTATCGCCAACGAGATGGGGGTCAATATCCGCATCACCTCCGGCCCCGCCATTGAAAAGGCGGGAGATCTGGCCGCTCTGCTGACCAACCTGCAGGAGAACGACATCCTGTTTGTGGACGAGATCCACCGCCTCAACCGCTCGGTGGAGGAAATTCTCTACCCGGCCATGGAGGACTACGCCATCGACATCATCATCGGCAAAGGCCCCTCCGCCAACTCCGTGCGGCTGGACCTGCCCCGATTCACCCTCATTGGCGCCACCACAAGAGCGGGCCAGCTTTCCGCGCCCCTGCGTGACCGATTCGGCGTCACCCTGCGGCTGGAGCTGTATACCCCGGAGGAGCTGGCACAGATCGTCATTCGCTCGGCGGGTATTCTGGAAGTACCCATTGAATACGATGGTGCCATGGAGATCGCCCGCCGCTCCCGTGGCACACCACGTATCGCCAACCGCATGCTGCGCCGGGTGCGTGATTTTGCACAGGTAAAGGCCGGGGGAGTCATCACCAAGGAGGTGGCCGACCAGGCCCTTACCGCGTTGGAAATCGACGATCTAGGCCTTGATACCATCGACCACCGGATGCTCCACAGCATCATCGAAAACTACAAGGGCGGCCCGGTGGGCCTTGAGACCCTCTCCGCCACCATCAACGAGGAGGCTGTCACACTGGAAGATGTGTATGAGCCGTACCTGATGCAGCTGGGCTTCCTCACCCGTACTCCCAGAGGCCGCTGTGTCACCGCAAAAGCTTATCAGCACTTGGGGCTTTCCGTTCCCGGAGGAACGTGCGACTGCCCGGAGCAGCTGAGCTTTTAACAAAGAAACTTGTGCGCTACACGAAGCAAAGGCTCCCCTGTGTAAGGGGAGCTGTCAGTCGTAAGGCTGACTGAGGCGTTGCAAAGGAGGGGCTTGTGGACAATCCCTCCGTCACGGCGCTGCCGTGCCACCTCCCTTTACACAGCATAGCCGTAGGCGGCTCTGCCGCCTTACGGATATGGCGTGCCCCTTGCGGGTACAAGGGAGGCTTTTGTGGGCAACACATAAAAATTGAGGAGGTGTCGGCGTGAACAAACGAAGCACGGCGCTGATGCTTTGCTATTTATTGCTGGCCGCCTTGGCGGGAGTGTTCTATATCCCCAATGCGCCTGACTTTGGAAAGAGCATCGTGGCCCTCTGGGGCATTGTGGCATTGGCGTTGGCCGGGGCGGGGATCATTGCTCTGTGCGTAAAGAACCGCATGGCCGCAAGTCTTATCTGCGTGCTTATGATCGTACTTCAGTTGCCGCCTGTATATTGCTGGGGCATATTTGTGACCGGACGCTTTGCCGGAGTATCCGGCTGGCTGGGCCTGACGTTTCATTTGACGATGCAGATATGGGGTATCATCAATATCGCAAGTATACTAAAGCGCAAGTAAGCGCAAAGCACATATAATTTTGCTGTAAGAGGTGTTTTCTATGGGTAAACTGTTTGGAACGGACGGTATTCGCGGCGTGGTCAACGCCGGATTGGACGCGGATCTGGCCTATAAGGTTGGCCTTGCCGCCGCACAGGTGCTGTCCAAAAACAAAGCAGCAGGGGAGAAGCCCCTGGTCACCATCGGCAAGGATACCCGCATTTCCGGCGATCTGCTCAAGGGCTCGCTCATCGCCGGCCTGTGCACCGCCGGTGCTGACGTATTGGATCTGGGCACCCTGCCCACCCCCGGTGTGGCTTGGGTCACCGTAGACCAGAACGCGGATGCTGGCATCGTCATCTCCGCCAGCCACAACCCCTTTGAGCACAACGGCATCAAGATCTTCAACGGCGAGGGCTTCAAGCTGTCCGACGAGCTGGAGGAGAAGATCGAGGACATTGTCTTGTTCGGCCACAACAACGTACCCATGAAGTCTCACGGTGAGATCGGCAAGGTCAGCTATGTAGCGCCCAAGGCCTCCGAGGACTACATCGATCATCTGGAGTCCAGCGTAGACTCCACCCTGGGCGGTCTGCGTATTCTGGTGGACTGTGCCAACGGTGCCGCCTCCGCCACCGCCGCGCGGTTGTTTGACCGGTTCTCCAAGCTGCGCACCGACGTGATCAATGCCGACCCTGACGGTGTGAATATCAACGCCAAGTGCGGCTCCACCCACGTTGACGCGCTGGCCGCCATGGTCAAGGCAGGCGGCTACGACATGGGCATCGCCTTTGACGGTGACGCGGATCGCTGCCTTGCGGTGGATGAGCTGGGCAACCTGATTGACGGCGACCAGATCATGGCCGCCTGCGGTCTGGATATGAAGGCCAAGGGCAAACTGCCCGGTGACACCATCGTGGCCACCGTCATGTCCAATCTTGGCCTGCACGTCTGGTCCAAAGAGAACGGCCTGAAGGTGGAGTGCACCGACGTGGGTGACCGGCATGTGCTGGAGCGCATGATCGAAAAGGGCTACAACATCGGCGGCGAGCAGTCCGGCCATATGATCTTCCGTGAGTTCGCCACCACCGGCGACGGCCAGCTCACCGCCCTGCAGCTGCTGGCCCTGCTCAAGCAGAGCGGTAAGAAGGCCAGCGAGCTGTTCGGTGCCTGCCCCCGCTATCCCCAGACCCTTATCAACGTCCCTGTGGCCGACAACGACGCAAAGAAGGCTATTATGGCCAGTGACAAGCTGTGGGACGCAGTAAAGAAAGAGGAGGAGGCTCTGGCCGGAAAAGGCCGCGTACTGGTGCGTGCCTCCGGAACAGAAGCCCTCATGCGCGTCATGGTCGAGGCGGAGAGCGAGCAAGCCGCCCAGGACTGCGCCCAGCGTTTGGCCGACCTGGTGAAATCTGTCTGATTGCGAATAAAAATGCCGCAAACAGACTGTTTTTGAATTACTTTCAAACTTTTTTAAGAAATCTCTTGACAAAAGGTACAGGTTTCATTAAACTGTTTTAGGAGTGTAAGCATGAAAGTTGACCAGAATGATTTCAGCGTCCTTTCTGACCTGGAGCTTTGTGCCCTTGTTTCTCAGGGCAGCTCTCAGGCAGAGGAGGAACTGGTCAGCCGGTATTCCCGTCTGGTCCGTATCTGCGCCCGGCCCCTGTTTCTGGCGGGCGGGGACAGCGAGGACCTGATCCAGGAGGGAATGGTCGGTCTGCTTCATGCCATTCGCGCCTACGACCCGGGACGGCAGGCACAGTTTCGCACCTATGCCGAGCTGTGTATCCGTAGCCGCTTGGTCTCCGCAGTACGAGCTGCCGGCCGCGACAAGCACTCCCCACTGAATCACTATATATCGTTGGAGACCCCTCTGTTTGACACAGCAGTCGGCCATCTCTGCGGCCAAAGCGACAACCCGGAGGACGTCCTCATCGACAGAGAGGTCCGTAGCGAACGCTTGTCCGCATTATTGGACCAGCTGTCCGGATTTGAGGCAAAGATACTCCGGCTTTATCTCGGCGGCCTTTCTTACGGCGAGATCGCCCGGCAAATGGGCAGATCCGAAAAATCCGTGGACAACGCCGTCCAGCGTATCCGGCGCAAACTGGCGCGCCAACTTACTTCCGGCGACATCAGCAATGGCTGATCGCAAATATCAATGACCCAGCACTTTCGGTATATTCCGGGCCTGGGCAATAAGTCAAAGAGAGGGAAAACACATGTACGAAGACAAGACTTTGGTATGCAAGGAATGCGGCAACGAGTTCGTGTTCACCGCCGGTGAGCAGGAGTTCTACGCTGAGCGCGGCTTCCAGAACGAGCCCCAGCGCTGCAAGGCCTGCCGCGACGCTCGCAAGAACGCTGCCCGTGGCCCTCGTGAGTATTTCACTGCTACCTGCGCCGCTTGCGGCGGTGAGGCTAAGGTTCCCTTCGAGCCCAAGTCCGATCGCCCCGTCTACTGCAGCGACTGCTTCGCTAAGATGCGCGAGCAGGGCTAATCAAAGCCAGAGTAAAAGGACGTCTGCAAAGGCGTCCTTTTTCTTTTTCAGAAAGGCATTGAAAAACGTCGTAGAATAGGGTATACTATCTCTATCCTAAAAATTCAATTTGGAGGAAATTCAAATGACCATCACCAAAGATACCATCATCGGCGATATCCTGACCATCGCCCCTCAGACCGCTCCCATCTTCCTGTCCATCGGCATGCACTGCCTGGGCTGCCCCGCCTCCCGCGGCGAGACTGTGGAGCAGGCCTGCGCCGTCCACGGTGTGGACGTGGAGATGCTGCTGGCTAAGGTCAACGAAGCCATCGCCGCTGGCAACTAAGCAAAAAACAGAGGTGGCAACCGCCGCCTCTGTTTTTTTATCAGGGAAGTGAAACTGTGAAGCAACTGGAACTGACGCCCCGCCTGCGCGCTGTGGCCGAACTGGTCCCGGAGAGTGCCGCACTGGCCGACATTGGCACCGACCATGCCTACCTGCCCGTATGGCTGCTGCTGGAAGGAAAGATTCGCTGCGCCATCGCCGCCGATTTGCGTCCAGGCCCGCTGGACCGAGCCAAGCTGACCGCAAAGGAATATGACTGCAACGAAAACATCGGATTTCGTCTGTGTGATGGTCTTTCCGATATTGCTCCGGACGAGGTGGACACCATCGTCATTGCGGGCATGGGAGGAGAAACCATCGCCGCCATTTTACAGGCTGCAACCTGGACGAAAAACGAGGGATATAATCTCATTCTCCAGCCCATGAGTGCACAGAACGATCTTCGCGCATGGCTGTGGCGCAACGGTTACGGGATCAAACAGGAACAGATAATCTGTGAAGGAAATAAACTTTACAATATCTTATCTGTAAGATATGGCGAAACAGAGCCTCTGTCAGTTGGAGAGGAATGGGCCGGACGGCAGTGGCAAGGTATGGAGCAGGAATTGCGAGGCGAGTACCTCGACCGTCTGTTGGATAAAACAAGCAGGGCCATTGGCGGTATTTCCCGGGGAACGGGTGAGAAGGACCGGAATCGGCTGGATGAGCTGTGCAAGGTCCATGACGCCCTGCAAACGATGAAGGAGGAGTGGGACACATGGCACAGGTAAAGGACATCTATCAATACATCGATTCCATCGCACCCTTTGCCACCCAGCTGGACTTTGACAACGCGGGCCTGCTGGTTGGCCGTGCGGACGCGGCCGTGGATACGGTACTGGTGGCACTGGATATTACGGCTGATGTGATCCGGGAAGCTGTGGACACGGGTGCTCAGCTCATCGTAGCCCACCATCCGGTAATTTTCCACCCCCTAAAGTCCGTCACCGACGGCGATACCACAGGGGAGAAAGTGCTGATGTTGGCGGAGCACCGCATTGCCGCCATCTGCGCTCACACCAATTTGGACGCGGCGCAGGGTGGTGTCAATGATCTGCTCGCCCAGCGGCTGGAGCTGAGTGAAATTGCACAGCTCCATCAGGACGGTGTGGATGAGCAGGGCAGAGCCTACGGCATCGGCCGGGTGGGTGTGCTTAATACCAACGCACCTGTGGACGCGGCAACCTTTGCCGCCAAGGTGAAGGCAGAACTCAACGCTGCCAATGTGCGCTATGCGGACGCAGGCAGGGAAGTGCACAAGGTTGCGGTAGGCGGCGGATCCTGCGGCAGTATGCTGGCAGACGCACTGGCCGCCGGTTGTGACACCTTTGTCACCGCCGATGTGAAGTACGACGTGTTTCTGGATGCAAAGGCACTGGGCATCAACCTGCTGGACGCGGGCCACTTTGCTACGGAGAATATTGTGGTGGAGCCGCTGGCTGACAGTGTGCGCAAAGCATTTCCTGAACTAAATGTAGCGGTATCAAGGGCGCATAGGGAAGTTTTTGCAAGTATCTGATGGCTCGCTGTTGCATTATCCGACCTTGTATGTTATAATACCACCGCTTTTGATTTGAATTTAGAAGGGAACGATACCAATGTCCGGACATTCCAAGTGGCATAATATTCAAAAAACCAAGGGCGCGGCCGATGCCAAGCGCTCTCAGATCTTCACCAAGATCGCCCGTGAGATGATCGTGGCCGTCAAGACCGGCGGCAGCGGCGACCCCGCCAACAACTCCCGTCTGGCCACCGTCATTGCCAAGGCCAAGGCGGCCAACATGCCCAACGACAACATCAAGCGCACCATCGACAAGGCTCTGGGCGCCGGAAACACCGACAACTTTGAGAACGTGGTGTACGAGGGCTACGGCCCCAACGGTGTGGCTGTTATCGTAGAGGCGTTGACCGACAACCGCAACCGCACCGCACCCGAGGTGCGTCACCTGCTGGACAAGTACGGCAAGGGTCTGGGCGCCACCGGCTGTGTGTCCTGGTCCTTTGACCGCAAGGGCGTTATTGTCATTGAGAGCGAGGATCTGGACGAGGATACCGTCATGATGGACGCTCTGGAAGCCGGTGCCGACGACATGCAGGCCGATGACGAGGTCTTTGAGGTCTATACCGATCCCGATACCTTCAACGACGTAGTTGCCGCGCTGGAGGGCAAGGGCTACACCTTCCTGGAGGCCGGCGTGCAGATGGTGCCCCAGAACTATGTCACTCTCACCGACGAGACCGACATCAAGAACATGGAAAAGCTCATCGACTTCCTGGAGGAAAACGACGACGTGCAGAACGTCTACCACAACTGGGAGCAGTAATTTTCAAATATTTGACCGGAGGCATTTGCCTCCGGTCTTTTTTAACAATAAAAAGGACCGCGGCAAAACTGCCGCGGTCATGGTGCAAGTAAGCCTGTAAGCCGGGTTCTGTCATTCAAGACAGCCATCTATCTCGACGCACCGTTGCCGATACGCTCAAGCCGCCTCCCCGGGACGGTCGGGCCGACCATATGTCCCTCCACGGCGTTGCTCCGGATAGAGTTTACAGCAATGGACGCTTTCACACGCCATTGGGTGAGCTCTTACCTCGCCTTTCCACCCTTTCCGCACGACCCAAAGGACGCACGGTGGTATATCTCTGTTGCACTTTTCCTGGGGTCGCCCCCGGCGGGTGTTACCCGTTATCCTTGCCCTGTGGAGCCCGGACTTTCCTCACTGCCGGGCCTTTCGCCCCGGCCGCGCGGCTGTCCAGCTTGCTTGCCTGCTTATCATACAGGAAAAGGGGAGTGGTGTCAAATGGATTTTGTTTCCTCGGGGCTTTGGACCGCACGGAGATGGGCGGATAATTCTGGCCCAATCATTGAATTTTTGTTCCTGTTGTGGTAGTATAATATCTTGAGAAGAAATGGAAACTTCCGTTTGTAAGGAGGGCTCGTTATGTCCGTTACAAAGGAATATTTTGACAGTTTGCGCGGCTGCAGCGTGGCTGTGATCGGCATGGGTGTGAGCAACACACCGCTGATCCGTATGCTGCTGCGAGAGGGCATCAAGGTTACTGTGTGCGACCGTTCTCCCCGGGAAAAGCTGGCCGAACAGGCTGCCGAACTGGAAAGTCTGGGTGCAAAGCTGCATCTGGGTGAGGATTATCTGAATAAGCTCCACAAGTTTGACGTGATCTTCCGTACTCCGGGACTGAGCCCCAACACCCCACAGCTGCAAAAGGCAGTGAAAAATGGCTGTGAAGTGACCAGCGAGATGGAGGTCTTTTTCACCTTGTGTCCCTGTCCCATCATCGCCGTGACGGGCAGCGACGGAAAGACTACTACAACCACCCTGATTGCGGAGTTTCTGAAGGAAGCGGGGCATACTGTCTTTGTGGGCGGTAACATCGGAAAGCCCCTGCTGCCCGACGTGGACGGCATGACGGAGCATGACTTCGTGGTAGTGGAGCTGTCCTCCTTCCAGCTGATGACCATGGAGCACAGTCCCCACGTGGCAGTGTTTACCAACCTGTCACCCAACCATCTGGACTACCACCATACTATGGAGGAATATACCCGGGCCAAAATGAATATCTACTGGCACCAAAGCCCCCAGGACAGGGTGATCTTCAATGCCGACAATGACGTGACCCGATCCCTGTCCAAAAACGCGCCGGGTGCGGTCACCCTATTCAGCCGCCGTCAGCGTCTGGAAGAGGGCGTTTGTCTGCGGGACGACACCATCTGGTTGACCAACCATATGGGTAGCAGGGAAGTACTGCCTGTTTCTATGATCCGTCTGCCCGGTGGACACAACGTAGAAAACTACATGGCTGCCATTGCCGCCGTAGACGGACTTGTGCCCGACAAGTGTGTGCGTGCTGTAGCCCAGCGCTTTACCGGTGTGGAACACCGCATGGAGTTGGTGCGCGAGGTCGATGGGGTCCGGTGGTTCAATGACTCCATCGGTTCCAGCCCCAGCCGTACCATTGCCGGTCTGCGAGGCTTTGAGGAGAAAGTCATTCTCATTGCAGGCGGCTATGATAAGCACATCCCCTTCGATGAACTTGGCGAAGAGATTGCAAAGCGCGTAAAGTGTATTGTTCTTACAGGCGATACCGCGCAGAAGATCCGCACTTCCGTAGAGAACGCCGACGGCTACGATCCAGAGCAGCTATCCATCCGACAAGCGGACGATCTATCCGCTGCCGTGGTGCTGGCCGCTCAGGCTGCCGAGGAAGGGGATGCAGTGGTGCTGTCCCCGGCCTGCGCCGCCTTTGATCAATTTAAAAACTTCATGGAACGGGGCAATGCCTTTAAGAGCATTGTAAACCGCTTATAAGGATGTGTCCTGATTTGGATATACAAAAAATATTGGAACAGCTGTGTGCTCTGCCCGGTCCATCCGGGTTTGAACGCCAGGCCGCAACGGGTGCCATGGAGCTGCTGCGGCCGCTGGTAGACGAGGTATATACCACCCGGCTGGGCAGTGTAGTTGGTGTGCGACATTGTGGCAAGGCAGATGCTACAAAGCTGATGCTGGATGCCCATGTGGACGAGATCGGCATTCTGGTCACCGGCCACGAGGACGGCTTTGTGCGCTTTCGCACACTGGGTGGAGTGGATCCCCGGATGCTGTGCGACCGGGAGATGACCCTGCTCACCAACCCGCCTACCTTCGGTGTGGTGGCCTGTCTGCCGCCCCACGTGCAGACGGCGGACGATATGGACAAGTCCACCCCGGTATCCGAGCTGTATCTGGACGTTGGATTGTCTTCCGATGAGGTAAAAAAACGCGTACCCGTCGGCACTCCCGGTGTGTTTCGAGGCAGCTGCGCCCCACTGGGCGAGGATCAGTGCTGCGGCAAAGCCCTGGATGACCGAGCCTGTATGACCGCTATTGTACGCACGCTGGAGTTGCTACAGGGAAAGGAATTGGATGTGGACCTTTACGTGCTGTTCAGCACACAGGAAGAGACCAGCAGCGCCGGTGCCATTACCGCAGTCAATACCATCGCACCTGACATCTGCGTAGCGGTGGACGTGACCCACGGTAGAACTCCGGACGGCCCTAAGGACAAAACTTTTGACCTTGGAGGCGGTCCTGCCATCGGCACGGGTCCCAACATGAGCCGCACTCTCACCCAACAATTGATTTCCTGTGCCAGGCAGGAGGGTATCGACCATCACATTGAGGTCATGTCCGGCCATACCGGCACCAACGCGTGGCCCATGCAGATTTGCCGTGAGGGAATCGCCACCGCCGTGGTGTCCCTGCCGTTAAAGTATATGCACACCCCGGTGGAGGTCATCAGCCGCTCTGATCTGGAGTCCACTGCCAAGCTGCTGGCTGCTTTTGCGGCCAATGCAGGGAAGGAGGATGGACATGCTTAATGAGTTAAAGGCTCTGTGTGCTCTGCCCGGTGTGTCCAGTATGGAAGACCCGGTGCGTGACTATATCGTGCAGCAGGCAAAGCCCTATGCCGATTCCATCACCGTGGACGTGATGGGCAATTTGATTGTGTTCAAAAAAGGGGTAAAAAGCACCGGCAGCAAGCTGATGCTGTGCGCCCACATGGACGAGGTGGGCCTAATGGTCACCTCCATCACCGAAGATGGTTATTTGAAATTCGACTTTGTGGGCGGTGTGGACCGACGTGTTGCCATTGGCAAGCGTGTGCTGGTGGGGGAGGAGAAGTCCATTCCCGGCATCATCGGCATCAAGGCATATCATCTGGTCAGCCGTGAAGAGGAAAAGAAGGTCCCAAAGACCGACTCCCTCTATATCGACATCGGCGCAAAGGACAAAGAAAGTGCTGAAAAGCTGGTAAAATTGGGGGACTGCGCCGTATTTGACAGCGATTGGGTGGAGTTTGGCGATGGTTTAGTCAAGGCAAAGGCGCTGGACGACCGGGTGGGCTGCGCGGTGATGCTGGCCCTTTTGAAAGAGGAACTGCCCATGGATGTGACCTTCGCCTTTACCGTTCAGGAGGAGGTGGGCACCCGTGGTGCTTTCGGAGCCGCCTTCCGGATTACCCCTCAAATCGCACTGGTACTGGAGACCACCACCGCCGCCGACATCCCTTCCAGTGCAGAGCATCAGCAGGTGTGTTCCCCCGGAAAAGGTCCTGTGGTGCCCTTTATGGACGGCGGCACCATCTATGACCGCGACCTGTTCGAGACCCTGCGCCGACTGGCCGAGGAGAACCACATTCCGTGGCAGACCAAACACTATGTGGCCGGCGGCACCGACGCAAGAGCAGTCCAACGCACCAAGGCCGGTGTGCGTGTGGCGGGAATGGCCGCCGCGGTGCGCTATCTCCACGCTCCATCCAGCGTGGGCTGTTTGCGTGACTTTGAAGATATGCTGCGCCTGACCCGGCTATTTGTGGCACAGCTTGCCCGGGAGGAAGTGTAACATGGATACCTTTGAACTGCTAAAACAACTCAATGCCGCCCACGGCCCCTCCGGCGACGAGGGTGAGATCCGCCAGGTCATCGCCGATCTGGCCAAGCCCTTTGCCGACGATATGACTACCGACACCATGGGCAATCTCATTGTACGCAAAAGGGGAGAGGGCCCCAGCCTCATGTTCTGCGCCCATATGGACAGCATCGGCTTTGTGGTCACCCACATCACCAAGGAAGGCTATCTGCGCTGTGGCCGTTTGGGCGGTGTGTCTCCCAAAGAAGTAGTCAATACCGCCGTGCGCTTCAAAAACGGTGTGCGCGGTGTCTTCGTCCGGGAGGAAAAAGCTGACTTCGGCAAGCTCAAGCTGGACGAATGCTTTATCGACATTGGTGCAAAAGATGACAAGCAAGCCAAACAGATGGTCCAGATTGGCGATACTGCCGTATACAATACTCCTATGTTCTGCAATAATAGTAAAGTGGTTTCCCCTTACCTTGATAATCGCATTTCCTGTGTAATCCTGCTCCGGGCACTGGAGCAGATCTCCGCCTGCGCCAACGACTGCAGCTTTGTTTTCTCCGTACAGGAGGAGGTAGGGCTGCGCGGCGGCAAGACTGCGTCCTATGCCATTGACCCGGACTATGGTGTGGCGGTGGATGTGACCGATGTAGACGACGTGCCCGGCAGCGAACAGTATGGTACCACCCAACTGGGTAAGGGCGCGGCAGTCAAGGTCATGGACAGTTCTGTTATCTGCCACCCGGAAATGGTGGCCAAGCTGGAGGACGTGGCCAAGGCCCACGGCATTGCTGTCCAGCGGGACATCCTGCGCGCCGGCGGCACCGACGCGGGTGTGATGAGCGTCAGTCGCAGTGGTGTGGTCACAGGCGGGATCAGCGTGCCCTGCCGCTATATCCACACCCCCTGCGAGATGGCCGACCTGTCCGATGTGGATGCCTGTGTCACCCTTGTGGCAGCACTTGCTCAAACAAAGTTGGAAGCTATTTAAAAAGAAAGAGTGACAAGTAATATGTCTTTGCAGATAAACGATAAAATTAGACGGCTGGCCGCCCAGACCGAGCAGGCTGTTGGCGAGCAGTTTGCCCGTATTGACGCCATCGCCGCCGCCAATACGGAAAAGGTGCTGGCTGCGTTTCAAAAGCATAAGGTAGCGGAAAACTACTTTGCCGGTACCAGCGGCTACGGCTATGACGATCTGGGCCGTGACAAGCTGGACGAGATTTATGCCGACATTTTCGACACTGAGGCAGCTCTGGTACGCATCCAGTTCGTCAACGGTACTCATGCCATCACCTGTGCTCTGTTTGGGGCGCTGAAGGCCGGTGACGTGCTGGTGTCTGCTGTAGGCGCGCCCTACGACACACTGCTGGGCACCATCGGTGTGGTGGACAAGGGGCCCGGCTCTCTGAAGGATTATGGTGTGGAGTACCGCCAGGTGGATATGGTAGACGACAAACCTGATCTTGCGGGCATGGAGCGCGCCGTTACTGACCCGCGGGTCAAAGCGGTGCTCATCCAACGATCCCGTGGCTATGCCACCCGCGCATCCCTGTCAGTGGCGGAAATAGGTGAAATGTGCCGCCGCATGAAGGCGGTCAATCCCAACGTGTCCATTCTGGTGGATAACTGCTACGGCGAATTTGTGGAGGAGCAGGAGCCAACTCAGGTAGGTGCGGATCTTGTGGTGGGCTCTCTCATTAAAAACCCCGGCGGCGGCCTTGCTCCCACCGGCGGCTACGTGGCCGGACGGCGGGATCTGGTGGAAGGCGCCTCCATGCGTTTGACCGCCCCCGGCATCGGTAGGGAATGCGGCTGTACGCTGGGTCAGAACCGTCTGCTGTATCAGGGCTTGTTTCTGGCCCCTCACACGGTGGCTCAAGCGGTAAAGACTGCCGTGTTCGCCGCAGGCATTATGGAACAGTTGGGCTATGAGACCCAACCCCGTTCCACTGATATACGGCATGACATTATCCAGATGATCCATATGAAACAGCCGGAGGCACTGAAAAAGTTCTGCAAAGGCATCCAGTTCGGTGCGCCGGTGGACTCCTACGTCACCCCGGAGCCGTGGGACATGCCCGGCTACGACAGTCAGGTCATTATGGCCGCCGGCGCCTTTGTACAGGGCGCGTCCATTGAACTGTCTGCCGACGCGCCCATGCGCGAGCCCTACACCGTCTACCTACAGGGTGGACTGACCTATGAGTCCGGCCGAGCCGGGGTGTTGCTGGCTGTGCGGGAGTTGCTGGGAGACGAATAATAGGCCGAGCCGTGCCGTGCATATCCTCCAAAGGGGAGGTGTGGGGCATGGATAACCGGGTATCCCTTACCATCAAACGAATATACCGCCGCCGCAGGAGGTCAGTCCGGTCTCACGCTGCAACTGTACGGCACCCTGTGCGCAACACGGCTCTGATCACGCTTGTGCTGGCAGCGGGGATGGCATTGACCTTTATCAGTCTGCTGGAATTTAGATTGCGTCCGGTGGTGGAGCAGTTGGCCGCACGGCAGGTGAACAACCATGTGACCGCCCGGCTCAATGCCGCCCTAAGCGAACTTGTGAGCGGCGAGGGCAATTTAGTGGACATACAGCGAAGCGCAGATGGGGAGATCCTTGCGGTAAGTGGGAACATGGAGCGCATCAATCAAATCAGGGGACAGGTGGTACAGGCGGCACTGGACACCATCGCGGCCATGGACGTGCACACATTAGGGGTCCCCATGGGCAGCCTGTTCGACTTTGACCTGTTGTGGGCCAAAGGCCCGGTCATCCAAGTGCACAGCCTTGTAGCTGGCACGGTAAGCACGCAGGTACGCAGTGAATTTCAGTCCGCAGGCATCAACCAGACCCTGCACCGGGTACTGCTGGACGTGGAGGTGCCATTGACCGTGCTGCTCCCGGGCAGCCGGGGACATACCACGGCGCAGCTTACCCTGTGCGCGGCGGAGACCGTTATCGTGGGCAAAGTGCCACAGACCTATCTGAACTTTTAGCCTGAGCAATATAATCCGAGCCCGCTCTGCGGGGTGGATTTTCGCGCCAGACTTCATTTTATTCTTTGCCGGGCACTAAGCCCGGCCGCATCACGCAATTTTGCCTGACACAAAAATACGCTCCCGCAGAGTCGAAGATTTCTGAGCACGTATAGGAAAGTAGTGCAAGACACCGCCTTTTGATGGGCTTTTGCCCATCAAAAGGCGGTAACGAAGCAATGCTGATGTATACGTGTTCAGAAACAGGTTCAGATTATGTTGTTCAGGCTATTAGGAGGAGAGGAACATGGACGCAAAACAGGAGATTTTGCTGCTCCGGCAGGAGTTGGAGCAGGCGGGCTATGAGTACTATGTGCTGGATAACCCCACCATGTCTGACTATGATTACGACCACAAGCTGCGCCGTTTGGAGGAGCTGGAGGCAGCCAACCCGGAACTGATCACCCCTGATTCCCCTACACAGCGGGTGGGCGGCAAGCCCTCGGAGGGTTTTGAGTCAGTATCCCATCCTGTGCCTCTGGAAAGCCTGCAGGACGTGTTTGACTACGAGGAACTGCGGCAGTTCGACACACGGGTCCGCGCGGTAGTTCCCGATGCAGCCTACGTGGTGGAACCCAAGGTGGACGGCCTGTCCGTGGCGCTGGAATATGTGGACGGCCTGTTTGTCCGGGGTGCCACTCGCGGTGATGGCCGGGTAGGTGAGGACGTGACGGACAACCTGCGCACCATCCGTTCCATCCCCCTGCGCATCCCCAATGCACCAGCCCGACTCATTGTACGGGGTGAGGTGTTCATGCCCAAAAAGGTATTTCATGAACTGAACGAGGAACGCGAGCGCAGGGGAGAGCCCCTGTTCGCCAATCCCCGCAATGCTGCCGCCGGCTCCCTGCGTCAGCTTGACCCCAAGGTGGCTGCCCAGCGAAAGCTGGATGCAATCCTGTTCAACGTGCAGCTGGTGGAGGGTGAGCAGTTTTTCACCCATAAGCAAACGCTGGACTATTTGAAAACAAAGAACTATAAAGTAATTCCGCATTACACCTGCAAAACAGCAGACGAGGTCATCGAGCGCATCGCCCATATTGGTGAAAACCGGGACGAGTTCCAGTTCGATATTGATGGTGCAGTGGTCAAAGTGGACGAGCTTGCTCAACGTCAGGAGCTGGGCAGCACAGCCAAATTCCCCCGATGGGCTGCGGCCTACAAGTATCCGCCGGAGGAAAAGCCTTCCAAGCTGCTGGACATCGTGGTGCAGGTGGGACGCACTGGGGTGCTCACCCCCAAGGCCATCCTTGCCCCCGTGCGGTTGGCAGGTACCACCGTGACCAATGCCACCCTGCACAACCAAGATTTCATTGCGGAAAAGGACATCCGCATCGGTGACACCGTCATGGTGCGCAAAGCCGGTGAGATCATCCCGGAAGTCCTGTCTGTGGTCATGGATGAGCGGCCAGAGGGAACCGTACCTTATCGGCTGCCCGATACCTGTCCGGAATGCGGCGCACCCGTTGCCCGGGACGAGGATGGCGCCCATGTGCGTTGTACAGGTGTAGAATGTCCCGCCCAGCTGCTGCGCAATCTGGCCCACTTTGCAAGCCGTGATGCCATGGACATCGAAGGTCTGGGTATCGCCGTGGTGGAGGGGCTGGTCAACGGTGGTCTTGTAAAAAGCGCCGCTGACCTTTATTTTCTTGAGCCTCAGTCGGTGGCCGCGCTGGAGCGCATGGGTAAAAAGTCGGCTGAAAACCTCATAGCCGCCATTGAAAAATCAAAAGAGAACGACCTTTCCCGCCTTCTGTATGCCTTTGGCATCCGTCAGGTTGGCCAGAAGGCGGCCAAGACGCTGGCCCAGCACTTTGGCACGCTGGAGGCACTTCAAAACGCTACCACAGAGCAGCTGACAGAAGTGGATGACATTGGTGGCATCACGGCACAAAATCTGCGCGACTGGTTTGACAGCGAACAAAGTCGCCATCTCATTGACCGTCTGCTGGAGGCCGGGGTGAATATGACCGCCACCCGGCAGAGTACCGACCGCCGCTTTGAGGGAATGACTTTCGTGTTAACTGGAGCGCTGGAGCGCTTTACCCGGGACGAGGCATCTGCTCTCATTGAGGAACGTGGCGGCAAAGCTTCCGGCTCCGTATCCAAAAAGACCACCTATGTGGTAGCAGGTGAGAATGCCGGCTCCAAGCTGAAAAAGGCCAATGAGCTGGGGATCCCGGTGCTGACGGAAGAAGAGTTTGAGCGGATGCTCAATACAAAATAAAGGAAACAGAGAGGGGGATTAAAATGAGAAACAGAGTGATTTCCGCATTTTTGGCAGTGGTGATGGCCGTGGCCATGCTGCCACTGGTGCCGGTGGCGGCGGCAGGCTATTCAAAGTCGCAAGTAGACAGCTTGATGGCTGAATGGAACTCCGGAAAATACGCACAAAACAAGAGTACAAGCTATGGCGGCGCAACGGAGTGTGCGGCCTTTACCAGATTTCTCTTTTACGAGTTGTGGGGGCATTATGATCGAGAGGGCGAAACAAAAAATAAACTGATGCCTTCTGGCAGCGATGATATTCCTTGCACGACCGATACACAGTTGATGAATTACCTGAAAACCTACGCAAAACCTGGTGACTCATTCCGACTTACCAGTTCTACTGGCACGCATATCATGCATCTGTATGATATTGATACCAAGGGGAACCTTTTGTTTTATGAATCTAACTTTGAAGGGAACTCAAAGAATAAAGCACGGTTTATGGTATCTACGCTGGAGGACTTGCTTGGCGGCAACCAAACCGATATTGCCACCGTAAAAAACGACGGATCCCTGAATCGCACGGTCTATCTGACGATCATCCATGCATCGAATAATACGGCTACACAGTTCTCCTGTGTCTGCTCCCACACTTATGTCTTCAAAAACGACAACAGCGTAGTCTGCTCCAAGTGCAAAACCGCTTATACCGTCCCCGCCCCCTCCGGCGGCAGCACATACATGGACATCGTCAAGGTGAACTCTACCGGTACCGCACCCTCTCACACCACCCCCTACGGTGACGCCACCATCCGCACTCGGTACAAAAAGGGCCAAACCGTTTACGTGGTGGGCAGTACGCAGAACGCCTTTAATAACAAGTGGTACAAGCTGTCAACAGGGGATTGGATCACTGGTGATTATCTGGGAACTCATACCCATAAAAAGGTGAGCGGCGGCTTCTGCACTCTCTGCGTGGATGGGACGCTGAATGTGGTACGCATGAATTCCACCACTATCTCCGCGAAATCCGGCAAGACTTTCCCGGTCCACTTTGCACCTTATGGTGCTTCTTTGACGTATGCCAACCGCTCCGGCAGTGTCACAGTGACCGGCAAGGTGGTTAACGGCTATGACAATGTGTGGTACCGCTTGTCTGACGGCGGCTGGGTCTTTGGCGACTACCTGACCACTCCCGTTGTGTCCGGCAAGGTCAATCTTTCCAGCGGAGCCCTTGCCCTGAACGACGGCCCCGGATCTTCTCCCGCAAATTCCAAGGAGCTTGCGGCTATTCCGGCCGGCTCCCTCGTCTATATCTACACCGGGGAGACCAGCGGAAGCTGGTACTCCGCCCGCTACGCAGACAAGGTGGGCTTTGTCTACAAGAACTATATCACCCTTCTGGACGGTTCCAAGCAAGTGGAAGCACCTGCCAGCAATCCGGAACCCTCCGGTGACAGTGTGGACAGCAGTGGGTCGTCCTCCGGCGGTTCTTCCTCCTCCGGTGGCGGATCCTCTTCCTCGGGTGTTAGCAGTGTGTTTGTGCAATATCCTACCGACCCGAATTACCTGAGCAAGTTTGCCGTCAGCGACACCAATGCCACGGTGGTCGCTAACATTCTCAAGCCGGCCGGCTCCAAGGTCACCGCCTGCGGGCTGCTGCTTTATGATACCAATGCAAACCTGATCAAAGATCACCGGGAGACCATTACTAATGTGGGAAACTCCCTTACCAGCTTCCACGCCTGGTACGACATCCAAAAGGATCTGGGACTGACCCTCACCCCGGGTACACGATATCTCTATAAAATCTATGCCGTGGTGGACGGTGTGACCTATGTAGAGGCACAATACAGCTTCACCACTACCGGCTCTGTTCCTGTTGTGACGCCCCCGGCGGAGGATCCGAAACAAGAGCCTGAAAAGGAGCAGGATGCGGTTCAGTACAACCTGATCTTTGACCCCAACGGCGGCTCCTGCGACACACCGAGCAAGACTATCACCTTCGACACCGCCATCGGTGATTTGCCCACGCCCATCCGGGACGGCTATACCTTTATGGGCTGGCATCTGCAGGGAGGTGACGGTGGCCGCATCGGGGAGGAAACTCGCTATACTACCGTCGATGACCTGACAGTCACCGCCCGCTGGAGTCCCAATATCTACAACCTGATTTTCAACGCCAACGGCGGCTCCTGCACCACACAGAGCAAGACCATCATCTTTGATACCCTCATCGGTGATATGCCCACACCTGTGCGCAGCGGTTATACCTTTGACGGCTGGTACGGCGCGGCAGAGGGCGGAAACCTGATCCACGGGAATATGCGCTATAACGCCCCCTTTGATGTGACCATCTATGCCCACTGGAACAAAGCATCTGCGGCAGCAGCCATGCAGGATGTTCCCGAGGGTGCGTGGTACTTCAATGCAGTGGATTACGTGATCACAAACGGACTGATGAGTGGTTACAGTGCCAACAAATTCGGCCCCAATGACACCTTGAACCGTGCCATGGTGGTGCAGGTTCTCTACAATAAGGAGGGCAAGCCGGGGCTAAACGGCGCAAAACACAACTTTTCCGACGTTCCCTCCGGCCAGTGGTTCAACGACGCTGTGACCTGGGGAAGTAAGCGTGGTGTGGTCAGCGGCTTTGGCGGCGGTCTGTTCAAGCCCGATGACGCTGTGACCATTGAGCAGGTGGCGGTCATCCTGCACAACTACTGCGACAAGCCCATTACTGGGGGGAGCCTCGACTCCGTTGGAAAGTATGATCTTTGGGCCGCCGACGCCCTGCGCTGGGCCGTATCCAAGGGTGTGCTAAATAACGTTCTCTTTGCCAACGCTACCGAGAAAGCTACCCGTGCCCAGACTGCGCAGATGCTGACGAATTTCATGACTAAAGTAAAGTAAGCCCAAAAGAGCAGCCGATTAACTCGGCTGCTCTTTTTATGGTTGATATCAGCTGTTGGCAGGGCGGGCCTTGTCAAAGGCGGGATTATAGAGATAGACGTTCTTCTGATCCATCTTCTCCTGCACCTTGCGCAGACACTCACCAAAACGCTGATAGTGCACCACTTCACGCTCACGCAGGAAGCGGATAACGTTGTTCACGTCCGGGTCGTCGGACAGGCGCAGGATGTTGTCGTAGGTCTTGCGAGCCTTCTGCTCGGCGGCCAAGTCCTCCGTCAGGTCGGCGATCACGTCGCCGGTGGACTGGATGGAGGCAGCGGTCCAGGGGAAGCCGGAGGCGGCGGTGGGATACACACCGGCGGTGTGGTCCACGAAATAGGCAGCGAAGTTGGGGTCAGCCTTGACCTGATCGTCAGTCAGGTTGCGGGTCAGCTGATGAACGATAGAGGCCACCATCTCAAGGTGGGACAGCTCTTCGGTACCAATGTCTGTGAGCAGACCCTTGGCTTCCGCGTAGGGCATGGCATAACGCTGGGACAGGTAGCGCATGGAGGCACCCAGCTCGCCGTCCGGACCGCCGTACTGGCTGATGATAAAAGCAGCCAGCTTAGGGTTGGGTGTGGCGATTTTTACCGGGAACTGCAGCTTCTTTTCATAGACAAACATAACTTCACTTCACCTCGTTGTGCTCATAGTTCCAGGGCCAGGGATCCTTGAGCCAGTCCCAGCGCTCGCCCTGAGCCGCAGAGCTGCGCTTGATGGGTCCATTGGTCTTTTCCCACGCCTCGCGTGCGGCCTTTTCCATGGCGGTGAGCTGTTTGAACAGGGCAAAAGCCTCCGCATCATCGGGATGGGTGTCCAGATACAGGGCCAGCTCCTGCAGCACAAAGCACAGCGCCTGCAGGTCAGTCATGCTGCTGCTGGGCAGGCTGCTGCCCCGTACCATCCGGAAGAAAGGCAAATTCAGGCCGGGAAACAGTGTGCCGTTGCTCAGGGCCTCGCGCTGGTCATAGCGCTGGCTGCCCGTCTGCTGGAAGGGGACATGGCCCGTGGCCAGCGGCGCGCAGGAAGGCAGGGTGCCGCAGCGGTCGGGACACTTGGCTGCGTTGCCGTTTTCCATATTCATTTCCTCCTAAGGGATTGATTGTGGAGAGTTGCTCCCCACGTCAGTCTATGTCCCCGGCAAAGGGCGAGTGAAGGCGCTCCGGCCAAGTTCGTGCCTGTCCAAAGGAAAATATTCCCACCCCCTTTCCCAAAAGTCCGAATTATGGTAAAATAAGTATGTTAATCTCATTCTATAAAATTTCCGCCTCTCATAGGATTAACAGGAGAGGGGAGGGGCTGTCATGTCCCATAAAAAAAGCATATTTTCTGTAATTTTATCCTTTTTCCTGTTGATTGGACACGTTTTTGATACACAGCCGGAGCGTCAGACCTTTTGTCCTGCCCACCCCGGCACACCTACACTGGTCATCGATGCCGGACACGGCGGGGAGGACGGCGGCGCCATCTCCCTGACCGGAGCGTCGGAAAGTCACATCAATCTTGCTGTAGCCCTGCGTCTGGACGGCATATTGGGGCTGTACGGTGTGCCTACGCTGCCCCTGCGGGAGGAAGATATTTCCCTGCACAACAAAGAGGCACAGACCCTGCGTCAGAAAAAGAATTCCGACCTGCACAACCGAGTGGACGCGGTAAACGCACAGGAAAATGCCATCCTGCTCAGCATCCACCAGAACAGCTATCCCAACGGACAGTACAGCGGTGCACAGGCTTTTTTCGCTCCCACAGAGGGTTCCCGGGAGCTGGCTCAAACGATTCAGGAAGCCCTGCGTTTGACGCTGGATGCGAACAATGGACGGCTGGAAAAGCAAATTCCGGACACCATTTTTCTGATGAACCACATCTCCTGTCCTGGGGTGCTGGTGGAGTGCGGCTTTCTCACCAATGCACGCGAAGAACAGCTTTTGCGAAGCAGCACATACCAGACCAAAGTTGCCGCCGCGCTGGCAGGCGGCTATTTACAGTGGATCACATAAGAGGAGCGAGCTTATGAAGGCGAAAACACTTTTTTACTGCACTGAATGCGGCAATGAAAGCCCAAAATGGCAGGGGAGATGCTCCGCCTGCGGTGCATGGAACACCGTGGTGGAGCAGCCGGCACAAACCGCAAAGAAATCAGCAGGAAAAAGTGCTGTATCCCTTATGCCCCAGTCACTTCCAAAACGTATTGACGAGGTGGAGGGCGGCGATGAGCTGCGTTTTCATACAGGGATGAGCGAACTTGACCGGGTGCTGGGCGGCGGTGCGGTAAAGGGTTCACTGGTGCTGCTGGGCGGTGCACCGGGCATCGGCAAATCCACTCTGATGCTGCAGATCTGCGGCCAGCTCAGCCGCTTTTCCAAGGTGCTGTATGTATCCGGAGAGGAATCTGAGCGCCAGATCAAGCTGCGTGCCGAGCGATTGAACGTAAACGGCGAAAACCTCTATCTGCTGGCGGAAACCAATCTGGAAAACGTGGTGGATGCCGTCCATCAACTCACGCCCGATGTGCTGATCGTGGACTCCATCCAGACTCTTTACAACGGAGATCTGACCACCGCGCCCGGCAGCGTGGGGCAGGTAAAAGAGTGTACCATGACCTTGATGCAGCTGGCAAAAGGGGAGGGGCTCACCGTTTTTGTCATCGGCCACATCAACAAAGAGGGCTCCATCGCCGGCCCAAAAGTGCTGGAGCACATGGTGGACTGTGTGCTCTATTTCGAAGGCGAGCAGAACATGTCCCACCGCATCCTGCGTGCGGCAAAGAACCGTTTTGGTGCCACAAACGAGATTGGAGTCTTTGAAATGCAGGACTTTGGCCTTGCAGAAGTTCCAAATCCATCGGAAGCGCTGCTGGCCGGACGACCGTTGGATGCGCCGGGCACCTGCGTCACCTGCGCCATGGAGGGGATTCGCCCCGTACTGGCCGAGGTACAGGCACTGGTGGTACCCAGCAGCTTCGGAACACCCCGGCGCACCAGCAATGGCTTTGATTATAACCGTGCCATGCTGGTACTGGCGGTACTGGAGAAACGGGGAGGCCTGCTGGTAAGCAACTGCGATGCCTATATCAACGTCATTGGCGGACTGACACTGGATGAGCCTGCGGCAGATCTGGCCATGATGATCGCCCTTGCGTCCAGCTTCCGGGACAAAAGCGTTCCCAGCGACCTTGTAGCCATCGGAGAAGTAGGCCTAACCGGAGAATTGCGCTCGGTCAGCTCGCTGGGCCAGCGGCTGAGCGAGGTGCGCCGTTTAGGCTTTACCAAGTGCATCGTACCCAGCCGCAGCAGCGGAAAATTAGTGGTCCCGGAGGGGCTGGAACTGATCCGTGTGGACAATATCCGCCAGGCACTCAGCGCCGTGCTGTGACCGGGCTACGAAATTTACACAGCCAACCGCACTGCCGGGTGAGGAACAGGAGGCCGCCCGCGAGAGATGGCAGCAGCCGTCCTGCTGATAAACGCAGGCTTCCGTACATGCAATCAGGCTCATGAAAAACCTCCCACAAATCTTCTGAGTTTTAGTTATGCGCCAAATGGCAGCGGATTATGCCGTTGACATGTTCAAGCCTCGCATGTATGCTGTTTCTGATACCATCACATGAAAGAAAGGAGGGCGCGAACAGACTGCAAAAGAAATCGGACAAGCCGCCATATCAATTCCTTATGTACGCTTGGCCCGGGGAGGGCCGGGTTGGATTTACATCATCAGGTCAACAAAATAAAAATTTTGTTGACCGCAGAGGGGGTGCGAAACGGGGAAATATGGTATCCAAGGCCATTTGAGCCCTTTGGCGGCCTGCTGTTGCTTTGCAGGACTGTTTCATCTATATGAGCTTTATTTCAGATGCACCACCTATCCTGCGGGAGTTTCTGACTTATCACGAAACCATACAAAGTCATTCCCGCAAAACTGTTGATGAATATTTCCTTGATCTGCGTAACTTCTTTCGCTACATCAAGCTTCTTAAAGGAAAAACTCCTGCAAACACGCCCTTTGATGAAATTTCCATTTTGGACGTGGATCTGGAGCTTGTGCGTTCCATTACGCTCAGTGACGTGTATTCCTATATGAATTATCTGGGCCGTGAGCGTCCCAAGCGCCACAACAGCGCCGATGCCGGTATCGGGCTGTCTGCAGCTGCCCGCGCCCGAAAGGTCGCCTCCATCCGCTCTTTTTATAAGTATCTGACCAATAAGGCTAAGGTTTTGAGCGAAAATCCCATGCAGGATCTGGATTCTCCCCGGTTAAAGAAGTCTCTTCCCCGCTATTTGAATTTAGATGAGTCTGTTAATTTATTAACAAGCGTGGCTGGTAAGAATCAGACTCGTGATTATTGCATTTTGTCCCTGTTTTTGAACTGCGGACTTCGTATTTCCGAGCTTGTGGGCCTGAATGTGACCGATATTCGCGGTGAGCAGTTGCGGGTGCTTGGCAAAGGCAACAAGGAGCGGATCATTTTCCTCAACGAAGCCTGCCGTCAGGCGCTGGATGACTGGCTCACGGAGCGCTCCGGCATGGGCCTCATTGACAAAAATGCTCTGTTTGTTACTCGCCAGAACCATAAACGAATTACCACTGCTGCAGTGCACAAGCTGGTGAAAAAGCACCTGACCGCCGCAGGACTGGACTCCACCCAGTATTCCTCGCACAAGCTGCGGCATACCGCTGCTACCCTGATGCTTCAGAATGGTGTGGATGTGCGTACCCTACAGGAGGTCTTGGGCCACGATCATCTGAATACCACCCAGATCTACACCCACGTTGATAACGAGGATCTGCGTACCGCAGCTCGGGCAAATCCCCTCGGGAAAGTTAAAAAACCAAATAGAATAGCTGAAATAACAGAAAATACGGACGAATAAAGCGACCCGGCATCCAAATCGGATGCCGGGTCTTTTAATTGGCTCCATAGGCTGCCACAATGTGAATAAAGCGCAGTTCCTGAAAGTCGTAGGTGCTCAGAGGCCGGTAATCGGAGTCAAAGGAATGGGCGGCGATCAGGATATTATCTACGGTGGGCGGCCCTATAATGTCCACGATAATGGGCGTATGGGAAAATCGATCACTGGTCAGCTTCAGCTGAACGAAATCACCGGGCAGCAGCATACTCATATTGGCCTGTACACCGAAGGGACCGGGTGTGGACTGTTTGCGTACCATAAAGTCATAGAAATACTCCACCCCCGTCCAAGACGGTGATTTGTTGTTGGCATCCACATAGTACCAACCAAAATCTGGGGTAAAATTCATTGCTCCAGTCCCAGCATACAGACATTGGGACGCAAAGTTTGTGCAATCGCCGCCGATATTTTCATAGTCGTAGTAGCGTGGGTTGCGCCCAAAAGCCCAGCGGTGAGCATATCGGATGGCAGCACGGCGGTCATAGGGAATGATTCGGGGCATGACCTTCCTCCTCTCTCCCCTATCCTATGCCTTCCCTCCTTTTGCTGACACACAAAAGAAAAAGACGGGCTTTGCCCGTCTTTTTCTTACCTTCTTTTGATTTTATCGCCAAAGAAAATAACCATCAAAGCACACAATCCCATAAGGAACGGGTAGTAAAGATAAGGGATGATATGTATGGAGCTGATGGCATAGCCGGCCGCCGCCGCACCACCAACGGCATACAGAAGCTGTGCGCCGTAAGGCAGGATACCCTGCATAACAGAGGCAAAGATATCCAGCAAGGATGCGGTCCGCTTAGGTGTGATTTCGAACTCTTGCGCGATCTCCTTGGCAATCGGGCCACTCATGACAATGGCGATGGTGTTGTTTGCCGTAGCAATATCCACCCCCATAACAAGTGCCGCAATTCCGATCTGTGCCCCGCGTTTGCTGTGGATCCGGCTGCGAATCAGTTGGATCAGGGCATCAATACCGCCGGCATCTCTGACAAGCGCGCCAATGCAGGCAACAATGATGGAAATGACTGTAATATCATACATGGCATAGATGCCATCATAAAGCACGTTAAAGCAGTCAGTCCACACGAACGCACCGGAAAATACGCCAACGCCCAGCGCCAGCACCGTACCCACGATCAGAATGACAAACACATTCACTCCAACCAGCGCACCAACCAGAACCACCAGATAGGGCAGCACTTTCATCAGATCATACTCCCCTACTGTCAACACCGTATTTGCGCTTGGCGTGGCAATGACAAGCAGAATAAAGGTAAGTACCGCTGCGGGCAACACGATCCAGAAGTTCATACGGAACTTATCACGCATTTCACAGCCTTGAGTGCGCACTGCAGCAATGGTAGTGTCGGAAATGATGGACAGATTATCGCCAAACATGGCACCGCCCACCACTGCACCCAAACACAGTGCGATGGAAAATCCGGTAGCCTCACTCACACCAACAGCAAAGGATGCCAGTGCCGCAATGGTAGCACAGGAAGAACCCATAGACAAAGAAATGAAGCAGGCAATCAGAAACAGGCCACCTACTGCGATTTTGCTGGGCAGGAAAGCAAGAAACAGATTGACCGTGCTCTCTGCTCCCCCAGCCGCTCCGATGGCACCGGAAAAGGCACCGGCAACCAGGAAAATCAGACACATCATAATAATACTTTCATCTGCGACACCGGTGGCCATAATGGACACTTTTTCATTAAAAGTATGCTTTTTGTCCTGCGCCACAGCCACCAGTAAGGCAATCAGAAACACCACAATGGCCTGCACACCATAGAAGCCGCCCTCCGTCTTGAGACCATACTCAAACAAGATGCCAAAGCCAAGATACAGGGCCAAAAATACGCCAATGGGAAGCAGTGCAAACAGTTTTTTTCTTTCGTTCATTCAAATGGTCTCCCGTTCTTTGTTTTAAATATGCAACGGCGATAGCGTAGCACAGCAGGCACAGAAAGTCAAGTGGACGCCACAAAAAGAGAAAACCCGGCTGTCAGTACACTGGCAGCCGGGTAAGGAAATTGCGGTTATTGTGCAGATCAGGCCTTGCCGTCGCAGCCCAGAACGTTGATGAGCTTGTCCTTGACCAGCTCCTTGATGTTGGCGCGGGCAGGCTTCAGGTACTCGCGGGGGTCGAACTTATCAGGGTGCTCAGCAAAGAACTGACGCACAGTACCGGTCATAGCAAGACGCAGGTCGGAGTCGATGTTGATCTTGCACACGGCCAGCTTGGCAGCCTGACGCAGCTGCTCCTCGGGCACACCAACAGCGTCGGGCATATTGCCGCCGTTGTCGTTGATCATCTTCACATAGTTTTGAGGCACGGAAGAGGAGCCATGCAGCACGATGGGGAAGCCGGGCAGACGCTTGGAGACTTCCTCCAGAATGTCAAAGCGCAGAGGAGGAGGAACCAGAATGCCCTTCTCGTTGCGGGTGCACTGCTCGGGCTTGAACTTATAGGCGCCGTGGCTGGTGCCGATGGCGATGGCCAGAGAGTCACAGCCGGTCTTGGCCACGAACTCTTCAACCTCTTCAGGACGGGTGTAGGAAGAATCCTCGGCAGACACGTTGACCTCATCCTCCACACCGGCCAGAGAGCCCAGCTCAGCCTCAACCACCACGCCGTGATCGTGAGCGTACTCAACCACCTTCTTGGTGATCTCGATGTTCTCAGCGAAAGGCTTGGAAGAAGCGTCAATCATAACGGAGGTAAAACCACCGTCAATGCAGGACTTGCAGGTCTCAAAGCTGTCGCCGTGGTCCAGATGCAGGGCGATGGGAATGTTGGGGCACTCCAGAACGGCAGCCTCCACCAGCTTGGTCAGGTAGGTGGGATTGGCATAGGCGCGGGCGCCCTTGGACACCTGCAGGATCAGGGGGGCATTGACCTCGCGTGCAGCCTCGGTGATGCCCTGAACGATCTCCATGTTGTTCACGTTAAAGGCGCCGATGGCGTAGCCGCCGTCATAGGCCTTTGCGAACATTTCTTTGGTAGTAACCAGTGCCATATAAAACAACTCCTTTGTTATTTTTTTGCTGCAAACATTGTATCATCTTAAATTGTAAAATACAATATTGACCTGTTATGATTTACTTATATTTTTTTCAAAAAATTTAGTCACATTCACTTTAAATATTAAAAACTGACCGCTCTTTGAAAACGGTCAGTTTTTACATTTATTTATTGTCCCAGCCGTCGTCCGGGTCAGTGCTTCTGGGGGCCATAGCAGCGGTTTTGCCTATGTACTCCCCTGTCTCCAGCGGAAGGCCGCGCCGGGTCAATCCTGAGCGCACCAGACGATTGAGAATGGAGTGGATCATAGCGAACACAGGCACGCCCAGCACCATGCCGGTAAAGCCAAACAATCCGCCGAACAGCAGGATGGAAAACAGCACCCAGAAGGCATCCAGACCGGTGGAATCACCCAAAATCTTGGGGCCAAGTATATTGCCGTCAAACTGCTGCAACACGAAGATAAACAACAGGAAATACAGGCTCTTTATAGGATCCACCAGCAGGATGAGCAGGAAGCAAGGAATGGCACCGATAAAGGGACCAAAAAAAGGAATGATGTTGGTCACGCCCACCACGGTGGCCACCAGTGCCGGGTACGGGAAGCGAAGCACCGAGCAGCCCATGAAGCAGATCACGCCGATGATCAGCGAGTCAATCAGCTTGCCGATGATGAAGCCGCTGAGGATACGGTAAGCATTGCGGGTCTCCTCCACGACCATATCCGCATGCTTGGTACGGAAAATGCTGTATACGATCTTTTTGGACTGGGCGGCAAAGGTGTCCTTGCGCACCAGCAGGTAGACGGACACGATCACGGCGATCAGTGCGTCTTTCAGGAAGTAGAGCACTTCCAGCATCACAGAAGAAACACCGGAGGCCACGGGCCAGAAGGTGGTCTGCAGCCAGTTTAGGGTACTGTTGACGCTTTCCAGATTGGGCAGCAGGTCGGACTGGAGCCATTCCTGCAAAGATGCGGCCAGCGAGCTGTAAATAGGCATCAGCACCGCCTGCACGTCAGGATTGTTCTTCAGAAACTCCTGCAGCCACCCCTGAGCGCTGCGGATATAATCAGGCATGGCCCGAATCAGGCCGACCACGCTGATATAGACCTGAGGGATGAGCATGGCCAGCAGCAGATAGATGGCCACAAACAGCACCAACAGGCTGAGCAGAATAGCAGCCAAGCCGGTGATACCCTTTCTGCGCTCGGTGGCGCACAGGATACCGCCCTTAATTCTTGAAAGAAATCCATAGATGTTACGGTGCACAGGCAGCAGCAGAAAGGCCAGAACAAGGCCGAAGGTGACAGGCCGCAGGATATTGGACAGCGTGGCACAGAAGCTGCTGATGCGTTCAAACCGCAGCAGCGCAAAGGCCAGCAGCAGCGCAGCCGCAATGACCAGAAAAGCGGTCACACCCGCGGCAATATAGGTTGCATATTTCTGTCGTTTCATGAAGCACCTGCTTTCTGTAATGCTTACTGGGTATCATTATAGCGCATTCGGTCACGAATTTCCATAGCTTTTTAGAAGGAAAACACGGTGCCGCCTTTATGCAGCACCGTGTTTTGATTTAAAATCAATCGGCCAGGAACTTTTCCAGACGGTCCAGACCCTCACGAATGTTCTCCATAGAGGTGGCATAGGACCAGCGCACATAGCCGGGGGCGCGGAAGGCCTCGCCGGGGACCACAGCTACAAGGCCCTTCTCCAGCAGCGCCTTGGCAAAGTCGCTGGAAGAATTGATCTGCACACCCTGAATGGTACGGCCCAGTAGGGGCTTGATATTCATGAAGATATAGAATGCGCCGTCGGGCTCCAGGCAGCTCACACCGGGGATCTTGGCAATGCGCTCCAGGAAATACTTGCGGCGGCGGGTATAGGCCAGCTGCATCTTACCCACCAGATCCTCCTCGGAACGATAGGCCTCCAGCGCGGCATACTGGGACACGGTGCAGGGGTTGCCGGTGGAGTGGCTGAGATAGTTGGCCATGGCCTTGGAGATTTCTTCGTTAGCAGCGGCATAGCCGATACGCCAGCCGGTCATGGCAAAGGACTTGGAAGCACCGTTGATGAGAATGGTGCGCTCCTTGATTTCCTCGCTCAGGGTGGCAAAGCAGGTAAACTCACCCTGATACACCAGCTGGTCATAGATCTCGTCGCTGATCACATACAGGTCGTGACGCAGCACCACTTCGGCCAGAGCCTCCAGCTCCTGCTTGGTGTAGAGCATGCCGGTAGGATTGGAGGGGCTGGTGAGGATAACGGCCTTGGTCTTGGAGGTGATGGCCTTTTCCAGCATGTCAGCGGTCATCTTGAAGCGAGTCTCCTCGGTAGTCTCCACAAAGGTCACCTCGGCACCGGCCATCTTGATGGCCTCCTCGTAGGACACCCAACAGGGAGAGGGCAGAATGATCTCGTCACCGGGGTTGCAGATGGCCTGCAGAGCAATAAACACATTGTGCTTGGCACCGCTGGTCACGCAGACCTGGCTGGGCTGATACTGCACACCGTACTGCTTGGACATCCAGTCGCAGATGGCCTGACGCAGGGGCACAATACCGGCCGCAGGGGTATATTTGGTCTGGTTGTCATGGATGGCCTTGATGGCAGCCTCCTTCACACTGTCGGGAGTGGGGAAATCAGGCTCACCGGCGCCAAAGCCGATGACGTCGATACCCTCCGCCTTCATCTGCTTGGCCAGCGTATCCACCGCTACAGTGGCGGAAGGGGCAATGCCCTTTGCAATGTTAGAAATAGGTTTCATAGGAAATGACCTCCGTACAAATCAAGTTCTTGCCATATTATAGTTTTTAACCTGCAATTATGCAATAGGATTTTATATTTTAATATACAATTTTGCATATTTGCACAGTTTGTCCTTCGGAATACGCGCAAGACAGTCGAA
Organism: Lawsonibacter sp.; assembly: GCA_045591745.1. GTDB lineage: Bacteria > Bacillota > Clostridia > Oscillospirales > Oscillospiraceae > Lawsonibacter. The sequence continues at coordinate 11,384 of JAZNTL010000079.1, read as the reverse complement.
ATGACAAGTGTATTGGAGTTACAGCTTGGCACAGATCAGCTGACCCATACGCACCGTCCCCACCAACTTGTCCGGGTCACCTGCCATGTCCCCGGTGTGCCAGCCCTCTGCCAGCACAGCGTCCACCGCCTGCTCCATGGTATCCGCTTCCGCTGCCAGCTTGAAAGAGTAACGCAGCATCATGGCCGCGGACAGAATGGCGGCAATGGGATTTGCCTTATCCTGCCCTGCAATGTCAGGGGCAGAGCCATGGATGGGCTCGTACAGGGCGGGGTTGGTATCGCCCATGGATGCGGAGGGCAGCAGACCGATAGAGCCGGTGATCATGGAAGCTTCATCGGACAAGATATCACCAAACATATTCTCGGTGACTACCACATCGAACTGACCCGGATCCCGGACCAGCTGCATGGCACAGTTGTCCACCAGCACATCTTCGTATTGCACATCAGGATATTCCGCCGCCAGCTTGTGCATGATCTCGCGCCACAGACGTGAGGTCTCCAGCACGTTGGCTTTGTCCACGCTGGACACTTTCTTCCTGCGCAGACGGGCCAGTTCAAAGGCGCGGCGGCCAATGCGCTCGATCTCTAATTCGGAATAGGCCATCAGGTCGCTTGCTTCCACGCCCCTGTCCTCGGTCTGGTAGCGGTCTCGCTTGCCAAAGTACACACCGCCGGTCAGCTCGCGCACCATCATCAAGTCGATGCCCTTTTCGGCGGTCTCCCAGCGCAGCGGGCAGGCGTCTGCCAGCGCAGGTCGCAGGGTGGCCGGACGCAGGTTGGCATACAGGCCCAAGTCCTTGCGAATGGACAGCAGAGCGGTCTCAGGCCGCTTCTCCGGTTGGGTGGAGTGTCCCCACTTGGGACCTCCAACTGCGCCAAGCAGCACCGCGTCACAGCTTTTGCAGGTCTGCGCCGTGCCGTCGGGATAGGACTTGCCCACCGCGTCAATGGCACAGCCACCCATAAGCACATCGGTATACAGAAACCGGTGTCCGAACTTGTCAGCAACAGCGTCAAGGACCTTGACCGCCTCGCCCACTACCTCGGGGCCGATGCCGTCGCCCCGGATCAGTGCGATTTTATACTCCATTACTTTGCCACCCCTCTCGCCTTCAAAGAGCTGAGCAAGCCGCCGCTCTGGATAATACCGTTGATAAACTCCGGGAAAGGCGCAGCCTGATAGGTTTTCCCGGTGGTCTGGTTGGTAATCACGCCGGTAGCAAAGTCCACGCTGACCTGATCGCCTGCATTGATCTCCTGGGCCGCCTGCTCACATTCCATAATGGGGAAACCGATGTTGATGGCATTGCGGTAGAAGATGCGGGCAAAGGAGGGCGCGATGACGCACTTGACACCGCAGGCCTTAATAGCCAGCGGTGCGTGTTCACGGCTGGAACCGCAGCCAAAGTTGGGACCGGCTACGATAATGTCTCCCTCCTCCACGGTGGAGGCAAAGTTGGCGTCAATGTCCTCCATGCAGTGGGAGGCCAGCGCCTTGGGATCGGGATTGTTCAGGTGTCGGGCGGGAATGATCACGTCCGTGTCCACGTTGGCACCGTATTTATAAACCTTCATATCTGTCAGCTCCTCTCTTACGCTCTGGGGTCGGCCACACAACCGGCAATGGCACTGGCAGCCGCCACGGCGGGGCTGGCCAAAATGATCTCAGACTCCACGTGGCCCATACGGCCCACAAAATTGCGGTTGGTGGTGGAAACGGCTCGCTCCCCTTCCGCCATACAGCCCATATGGCCACCCAAGCAAGGGCCGCAGGTGGGGGTGGACACCGCCGCACCAGCCTGAATAAAGATTTCCATCAGCCCCTCCTTCATGGCCTGCATGTAAACCTCCTGCGTGGCGGGAATGACCACGCAGCGCACGTTGGACGCCACCTTTTTGCCTTTCATGATGCCGGCGGCAATGCGCATGTCCTGAATTCGGCCATTGGTGCAGGAACCGATGACCACCTGATCGATGGTCAGACCGGCTACCTCGGAAACCACCTTGGTGTTCTCAGGCAGATGAGGCATGGCCACAGTGGGTTCCAGAGTGTCAAGGTCAATTACGACTTCACTGTCGTAAACGGCATCGGGATCAGCCTGAAATGCCTCGCAGGGGCGCTTGACCCGGCCGTTGATGTACTCCATGGTCTTTTCATCCACAGGGAAAATACCGTTCTTTCCACCGGCCTCAATAGCCATGTTGGAGATGGTAAAGCGGTCGTCCATGGTCAGGGAAGCAACACCCTCCCCGGCAAACTCGATAGACTTATACAGCGCGCCGTCCACACCGATTTGGCCAATGAGATGCAGGATCACGTCCTTACCGCTGACATTGGGCTGGAGCTTACCTTTCAAGGTGACCTTGATGGCGGAGGGGACACGGAACCACGCAAGGCCGGTAGCCATTCCCGCGGCCATATCGGTGGAACCGATGCCGGTGGAGAACGCGCCCAACGCGCCGTAGGTACAGGTGTGGGAGTCGGCACCTATGATCACCTCGCCGGGGGCGCACAGACCCTTTTCAGGCAGCAGCGCGTGCTCCACACCCATCTGGCCCACATCAAAGAAATTGGTGATGGAGTGCTTGTGGGCGAACTCCCGTGCCTGCTTGCACAGCTGAGCGGACTTGATGTCCTTACAGGGAGTGTAATGGTCCAGTACAATGGCGATTTTATCCTTGTCAAAGACGCGGGTAAAGCCCACCTTTTCAAACTCAGTAATGGCAACGGGGGTGGTAATATCGTTGCCCAGCACCAGATCCAGCTTGGCCTCGATGAGCTGTCCTGCCTCCACCTGTTCAAGGCCCGCCGCTCGGGCCAGTATCTTTTGCGTCATGGTCATTCCCATAGGAACGTACCTCCTTATTTATTCTTGATAGAATCAGTATGACATCTCACTTGCCAAAAGAATGTAAAATATGTTACAATCCAAAAAATATCTTATATTGCCCGGAGGTCATAGAATGAACGGTCTGCATGAACTGGATTTCCCGGTAAATATTTGGCAATCTTTTGCCGCTGAGCGCCCTGCGGTGCGCTGCTCCCCGGGTTATTTGATCTATTTACAAAACACTGAGCCCACCTGTTTCTATTATCTGAAGAAAGGGCGGGTCAAAAGTTTTATCCAGTCCGAGGGAGGCTCGGAGCGCGTGCTGAACATTTACGAAAAGGATTCTTTGTTCGGGGAAGCGTCCTTTTTTGATGAACTGCCAAGGGTGTCCAGCGCGGTGGCACTGACCCAGTGCGAGATCGTCCCCATTGACCGGGAACTGGTGACAGCGGAGATCCGCCGCAACCCCGACCTTGCCATGATGATGCTCAAGTATCTGGCCCGAACGGTGCGGGTTCTGTCCGGACAGGTGGACGATATGGCCTTTCGCCCTGCTGAGCAGCGCATTGCCCGCTATCTGCTCTCCCTCACCCCGGCGCAGGATGGCAGCATTTCCTGTACTCACGAGGATGTTGCCGCCGGTATCTCCGCCAGCCGGGTCACTGTCAGCCGGGTACTAAGCGGCTTTGCCCGCCGGGGCTGGCTAAAAACCGGCTACCGCAGCGTAACTGTTTTAAACGCAGATGCACTGAGCGACTTGTGCGAACAATAAAAGAAATGAGCACCCATTGGGTGCTCATTTCTTTTATAAAATAATACAGATCAGCCCGCCAGAGCCCTCGTTGATGATGCGCTGCAGCGTCTCACGCAGCTTGCCCCGGGCATCTTCCGGCATACGCTTGAGCTTGGTATTCAGGTCCTCCCCTACCAGCTCATGGAAGGACTTTCCAAAAATATTAGACTGCCAGATCTTCTTGGTGTCACCCTCAAATTCCTGCAGCAGGTAGTTGATCATCTCCTCACTCTGCTTCTCCGTGCCCACAATGGGAGACACTTCCGTTTCAATGTCCGCCCGGATCATGTGGATGGACGGCGCACTGGCCTTGAGCCGCACTCCGTAACGTCCTCCCTGCTTGACGATCTCCGGCTCCTCCAGTACCAGCGCATCGATGGAGGGTACCACGATTCCGTAGCCAGTCTCTTCCACCTCTTTGAGTGCCTGTGCCACCTTGTCATGCTCGGCCTTGATCCCGGCCAGCTCGGTCAGCAGGGACACCAGATCACCGTCATCGCTGATCTGAAAGCCCGATTGCTGGGAAAGGGTCTGATAGAACAGCGCTCTGGGCAGTTCCAGTCGTCCTTGCGCAATACCAGTCCCCAAATCGATGGCACTGATGCGTGCCTCACTAACCTGTTCGCATCCGGCCATAGCATCCATGGCTGCCTGCGCATCCCGAATGCGGCGCAGGCATTGCGCCCCTTCCCGAATGGCGCAGTAAAGCTCCGCCTTGATGGGGTGCTCCTGCTCCAGTGCATCCACCCAACTGGGCAAAAACAGGTCCAGCTCCTTGATGGGGAACTCATAAAGTACATCCCGTATAATGTCCGCGATGCCCTCCTGATCGATCTCAAGACAATTGACCGCCACACAGGTCACGTCGTGTTTCTCCTCCAGCTCCGCGCGGATAGCCTGTGCCCGCTCAGACTGTGGATAGGCAGAGTTGAGTACCACCACAAATGGCTTTCCAAGCTCCTTCAGCTCGCCAATGACCCGTTCCTCTGCCTGCACGTAGTCCTCTCTGGGGATGTCGGTGATGGTGCCGTCGGTGGTAATGACGATACCGATGGTGGAGTGCTCTGCAATCACCTTTCGAGTCCCCAGCTCGGCAGCCTCAGTCATCGGAATCTCATGAGGAAACCACGGGGTGGTGACCATGCGTGGCTCCTCCCCCTCGAACTGGCCCACCGCACCGTCCACCATGTACCCCACGCAGTCGATCAGCCGTACCTGAAAGGCCGCGCCCCCCTCCATCTGGACCTGCACCGCATCCTCTGGGACAAACTTGGGCTCGGCGGTCATGATAGTGCGTCCCGATCCGCTCTGAGGCAACTCATCTCTGGCCCGTTCCCGGCGGTAGACATTTTCAATGTTGGGGATGACAAGGGACTCCATAAACCGCTTGATAAAGGTGGATTTTCCGGTGCGGACCGGACCTACAACGCCGATGTAGATGTCGCCCTCGGTCCGAAGCGCGATATCCTCGTAGATTTTGCGAGCTTCCACTTGAATTCCTCCTTCGGCCCGTGAGCCGCTGTTTTCCATACATGTCTATGGGGATAAGCTGTAAAATATGACTATGGGCCGTTTCCTGCGGGAAACGGCCCATACTTTTTTATCTCGCGCTGGGGATGAGCAGCATCTGCCCCACCGGCAGCTCATCCTCCTCCAGCTGGTTCGCCTGCCGGATTCGCTCCTGTGTGGTGGAACAGGACTTGGCAATGTCCCACAGCTCCTCTCCCGGCACAGCCATACGCAGCACCACGGATGGCTGTTCTCCCTGCCGTTCGCTGTGCATCTGGCCAAGCTTTGCGCCGCTGACCACCGGAACGGTCTGTTGCCGGGTCATGAGACAATGGAATTCCGGATTGAAGCGCACCTCCACCCCGCCGGCGGCCGGAACGGCAAACACCTCTCCGGGACACCGGCAACTGCACAGGCACTCCCCATTGGCCGGAAGGTCCATCCGCCCGCTTACAGTCAGATTCCGGCTTAGGGAGCGGGGCATATCCTGTTCGTCCAGATACAGCACATTTATCCTCAGTTCAGCCGTAAGCACCTGCTGATTGTCCTGCCGGCTCTGTTTCACATGAGAAACGTTAACAGCGGCATCCACAACGGTCTTTGCCGGATTCTCCGTCTCCATCAGTTCGCGCACGCTCTGCGGCCGGACACCGCAGTCCAGCAGCTGGCTCAGCACGCAGTTTTCCTGCTGGATCGTCATTTGGTGCACTGTACTGTAAGTATCCTGAAGCACAGTGACAGGATACCGGTCACGGACCACCGCCTGCCCAAGCAGCTCCAGCGTCACATTCAGCGCCCGTCCATCCTCCCCCGCCATGGTCCAATCCACGTCGGTCACGCACATGGCCATCTCGCAGTCCGCCGCTTCCCCAGCGCCGTCCAGTTCCATAATCTGAGAGAAAGGCATGGCACAGCGCATACTACAAAGCTCCCCGCCCACCAAATAGCGTACCTGCAGGGCAACTTCTCCTTTGAAGATCAGCTTGCTGCCAATAACCTTTGATTCCATGCACCACGGGTCTGCCCGGACACTGAGCACCTGCGCCCTGCCTCCGGGTCCTGCTGACAAATGCATCTCGTCATAGAAGGTAAATTCCTTTTCCTGTACCGCTTGGGTCAAATATGCCATGTGCTGCGCGGTACGCTGCTGCACCCCCGCATCCTCATCACAGGAAATCCCGCAGCACAGCACCAGTTCCCGGGGCTGATAGGCCTGTATCTCAAGCCCTACATCCGCCCGGACAAGGATTTTTCTGGGGTTAAGCGAGCGGGCATCCACGCTGCGCAGGCAGGGTGTGACCACGCATTGCCCCTGACTGTGCAGCTGGGCCGCCTCTGCCTGAACGGTGAAGGGCAGCTTCACCTCCACGCGACACAGCTCCTGTCCTCCCTCCGGCTGGTAAAGTACCCACGCCTTCACCGTTCCCGATGCGGACAAAGCTCCGTCCCGCACATGCTTCCCCGACAGGCAGATCTGTCCACCTGTATCCACGATTCGCGCAATGTCCGGGCAGGCATCGGGCACGATGGCCTCCAGTGTTTCTTCCTGACACACATCAGTGTCCAGCACCATGTCATAACAGTTGATATGTTCCCGTTCCAGATTCAGCTCCATGGTATGTCCTCTCCCTTGCAGATTGTTTGGCCTTGCACCAACTATATGCGCAGGAGTGGACAGCTATGTCATCTCATGCGAAAAAGTCTGCGCAGCAGGCCGCGCAAAAACTTAGGTGATTTGACTACTACGATCCCCATATTCATGCCTCCTCTCTCCCATACGGGCTTATTCCAGTATATGACCCGCACGCCGAGCTGACACAAAAAAGCGTCTGCCGTCCTGAATTCAGACAGCAGACGCTTGATTTTTTATTTATCCCGTTCCCAATCGGGAATTTGACCAGCCTGCTCGTACAGACGCACATAGCTTTCGTGCCGGGTAGGCGGGATCTCACCACGGGCCACCGCCTCCAGCACGGCACAGCCCCGTTCCTTAATATGAGCACAGTCCTGAAACTGACATTTGTCCAGATAGGGAGCAAACTCCCGGAAACATCCGGCCAGTTCCTCCTTGCGGCAAAGCTCCATTTTGTCCGCATCAAAGGAGGAAAAACCCGGTGTGTCCGCAATGAGCGTGGTTGCATCCAGCGCGAACAGCTCCACATGTCGGGTGGTGTGCCGCCCGCGGCCCAGTTTTTCACTCACATCTCCGGTCTGCAGGGAAAAATCCGGGTGCAGCGCATTTAGTATGCTGGATTTTCCCACGCCGGAGTTACCTGTAAAGGCGGATACCTTTCCAGAAATCAGTACCCGCAGTTCATCCATTCCTTCCCCGGTAACGGCGCTGACACGCACGGCAGGAATGCCTGCCGCCCGATAAATGCGGTATAACTCCTCACCATCGTTCAAATCGCATTTGTTCACACACACCACACAATCACAGCCCCGTCCGGCGGCGATGGCGATGATCCGGTCAATGAGAAACGGGTCAGTGACGGGGATAGCTTGCGACACAATGAGCACAAGCTGATCAATGTTGGCCACAGCAGGGCGGATGAACTGATTGCTTCGGGGCAGAATCGCATCCAGCGCACCGGTGTTGTTTTCCAATGGGGTAAACTCCACCCGATCCCCTACCAGCGGAGATACCTTGGCATGGCGGAATTTGCCCCGTGCACGGCAGGTATAGGTCACTTCGCCGGTATGGACGTAATAGAAGCCGCTCAGGGCTTTTAAAATGATTCCTTCCATATCAGTTAAAGGGCACCGTCACGGTTTTGACCGGAGAACCGTCAAAATAGATGTCATAGGCCTTCGTACCGGTCCCGGTAACCGTGCAGGGCAACACAGCCTCCAGTGTGCAGTCCACGTTGCGGTCCAGAATAACGGAAGATCCGTCTTTGACTACTACATGGACCATCACGGGGTCGGTAGGCAGATCAATCTGAAAGGTAACGGTCTTGGGTTCAGGCGGCAGCGTTGATGGGTCCACGCCCTTGCTGACCTGCAGGTTGATCTTGGTGCCCTGAGGCACTTCGGTATAGGCGGCCACACTCTGGTCCACCACCACACCCGCGGCATGCTCATTGCTCCAGACAGGAATAATGTTGTCGATCACAAGGTTTTGCAGGTCAGCCTTGTTTCTGGCCCACTCCTCGGTCTGACCAATGAACAGGGGCACCGCTTCCAGCTTTTCGGCAGGTCCGGTACTGACCACCAACTGCACCTTGTCGCCGGGGCGCAGCTCAGCACCTTCCAACGGAGTATAGGAGATAACGTGGTTGGAGGGGACCTCCTCATGGGTCTGGTATTCCGGCACAGGCACCTTCAGGCCCAGATTCTGCAGCTCCACCAGTGCCTTGACATATTCCCATCCGGTCACATCGGGCATGACCACGATCTCCGGTCCGCTGCTTACCGTAACGCTGATCTGTGTTTTGGGATCCTTAGTGGTGCTCTCCCCATCGGGAGACTGCCGCAAGATGGTGCCCGCAGGCTCCTCACTAGCTATTTGGGAACTGATCAGCACGGAAAAGTCACCCAACAATTCCCTGTCCTGAACCACCTGCTCGTACACCAGTCCCTCCAGTGCGGGGATGGTGTAGTTCGGTGTGGGTGCAAACAGGGGCTGGATAAAGGAGGAATAGAATACATACAGCACACCGATGGTAAAGACCAGAATAGCAGCCACCGCCGCAAAAATGGGCCAGTTGGCACTTTGGGGCTCGTCATCATAATCCTCGATAGCCGCCGCCCTGCTGCGGGGTCGGTCAGAAGCTGGCTTTGCAGACCTGTGCCCGGCCTGAGTATTTCGTCCGGAGAAGGATACCGCAGAGATAGGCTGAGTCTTTTCCGGGTCCTCAGACTCGCCGTCCTGCGTCAGATGCAGATCGCTGGGAGTATAGTCAAAATTGATGCTGGGATTCTTGCGGAATTCCTCCAGATCGGCCAGCATGGCATCGGCAGAGACGTAACGGTTCTCCGCCTTGGGCGCCATGGCCTTCATGGTGATCGCCTCCAGCGCCTCGGGAATATCGGGATTGATGTCTCTGGGAGACAGCGGAATGCTGTTAATGTGCTGAATGGCCACGGATACCGGGGAGTCGCCCTCGAAGGGGAGCCGTCCTGTGGTCATCTCGTAGAGCACCACACCGGCAGAATAGAGATCGGATCGCGCGTCAATGTGGCTGCCCCGGGCCTGTTCGGGAGAGATATAGTGCACCGAGCCGAGGGTCTCCTGCGTCATGGTGCTGTGACCGGCGGAAATGAGCCGGGCAATGCCAAAGTCGGCCACTTTCACGCTGCCGTCCCGAAGAACCATGACGTTGTGGGGCTTGATGTCCCGGTGGATGATACCCCGGCTGTGGGCATGGCCCAGTGCCTTGACGATCTGGGTGATAAAATGAAGTGCCTCACGCCAGTTGAGCTTGTTCCCCTTTTTCTGCATGTACTGCTTCAGGGAAATGCCGTCAATGAGTTCCATAACGATATACTCCATCTCGGAGGAACGGCTCACATCGTACACAGCCACGATATTGGGATGAGACAGCATGGCAACGGCTTGAGACTCATCCTGAAAACGGCGGCGGAAGTCGGAGTCCTGAGATAAGTCATCCCGAAGGATCTTTACCGCCACAAGGCGGTTCAGACGGTGGCAACGGGCCTTATAGACCTTGGCCATGCCGCCCACACCGATGAGCTCCAGAAGCTCATAACGGTTGTCAAGCAATTTTCCGATATTCTGATCCATGGCAGCTCACCTCCTTAACACTGAATCAGGACGACCGTTACGTTGTCGGGCGCCCCGCGCTTGATGGCAATATCCAAAAGCCGCTGACAGCAGTCCTCCACAGCGCCGCCGTGCAGCACTTCATAAAGGATCTCCTGATCATCAACTACATTACTCAGTCCGTCGCTGCACAGCACGAAGAAATGCCCCTCATGCACATCCAGCTCAAACAGGTCCGCATGCAGGTCGGGCTCCGCCCCCAGGGCGCGGGTAATCAAATTCTTATGGGGATGGCTTTTGGCCTGATCGGGGGTCAGGTCTCCACGCAGCACCAGATCCTCCACCAGAGAATGGTCACGGGTCACCCGGACGATGGCCTCGGGGGTGATATGATAGGCCCGACTGTCCCCTTCGTTGAGGATGGTTGCATGACCACCGTCCAACAGGACAGCCACCATTGTAGTGCCCATGCCGCAGCAATCGCTGTCCGTCATAGAGCGATGATGCACACCCTCGTTTGCGTGGGCAGCGGCAGACTCCAACATCTTATCCGCGCTCAGTGTACCTGCGTGCCAAAGCTCCAAAAACAGCTCGTTAAACGCCTCCACTGCCATGGTGCTGGCCACATTGCCCGCCCGGGCACCGCCCATACCATCGCATACCACCCCCAGCACCTGCGTCTGGGACAGAGTATGCACCGCAAAGGCATCCTGATTTTCTTCCCGCACCACACCGCGGTGAGTGATTCCCCATATGTTCATGAGATATCAGCCTCTTTTCCTGTAACACTTGACTTTTCCTGCTGCATAGCCTTGCGGCGCAGCTGGCCGCAGGATGCGTCGATGTCACTGCCCAGCCTGCGTCGGACCGTAACAGTAATCCCCTGATCCTCCAGCCGCTTCTGGAATTCCTTGACCCGTCGGCTGGGCTTGAGGGGACTTTCCTCCACGTGGTTGAGGGGGATCAAATTAACATGGGCAGACATGCCCCGGATGCGCTTGGCCAGTAGGTCGGCCTGCTCGTCAGAGTCATTCACCCCATCGATCATGGCATACTCAAAGGAAATGCGCCGCCCAGTGACCTTGAAATAGTTATGACAGGCCTGCATCAGCCTGTCCACTCCAACACTGCGGTTGACCGGCATGATCTTGGACCGGGTCTCATCATCCGGCGCGTGTAGAGACACGGACAAGGTCAGCTGCAGCTTGTGCTGAGCCAGCACGTCGATTTTATCTGCCAGACCACAGGTAGACAAAGAAATGTGCCGCATGCCAATATTCAGTCCGTCCGGCGAGTTGACCAGTTCCAGAAAACGCAGTACCGTCTCCATGTTGTCAAGGGGCTCACCAATGCCCATAAGCACGATGTTGGAGATAGGCTCACCGCTGTCCAGCTGGGTGAACAGCACCTGATCCAGCATCTCGGACGGACGCAGGTCACGGACCTTGCCGCCCAGCGTGGACGCGCAGAAAGCACAACCCATACGGCAGCCCACCTGACAGGAAATGCACACGGTATTG
>JAZNTL010000078.1:0-10728 GCA_045591745.1 Lawsonibacter sp. | reverse complement strand
TGCTGTGTGGCAGAATTTCAGGCCCCAACTGGGGGAGAGAATGAACGCATAAGCGCGGTCAAATATCTCAAAGAGACAAAAAGCACCGGATGGAGTACCATCCGGTGCTTTTGTGTATCTTACAGCTTGGCAAACTCGCCGTGGGCGTAGCGGACAAAGGCTTCGGGGAAGGTGTGGGGGACGAAGGGGAAGATCTGGATGGTCTTTTCCTTGCTGGCGGTGTGGTGGTAGGCGGAATAGACGAACTCAGGCAGGCAGATGGTGTCGCCCAGACCCATGGCGAAGTCCACAGGCACCTTCAGCAGGGATACCATATTGAGAATGTCGAAGTAGGGCAGGGTGTCCATGACCTTATCGGTGTTGTGAGGGTACTTCTTCAGATAGGCATTGACGCTGCCGAAGATGCCGCTGGCCAGCTCCACACGGCGGCGGAGATTGCAGAAACTGGTCATGACGGGGAAGGCCTTTTTGACCTTGCCACTCAGGGCAGCGGCCACGATGGTCAGGGCGCCGCCCTGGCTGCCGCCCCAGGTGACGATGCGCTCGGCATCCACTTCTTCGAAGGAGGCGGCCACATCCACGGCACGCACGGCATCCAGGAAGATATTTCTCATGTAGAATTCTTCCTTGTCCAGCATACCGCGGGTCATCAGACCACCGTTCACGTCGCCGGTCTTGTAGTCGGCCTTGTCGATGGTCTGGCCGCCCTGAGAACGCACGTCGATGGACAGGCAGCACACACCGGTGTTATTGATGGGAGGGAAAATATTCTTTTTCTCGCTGCCGCCGTGGAAGTGCACCACGCAGGGCAGCTTGCCCTCCAGACCCTTGGGCTGGGTGAAGTAGGCACAGACCCAGGTGTTGTCATGGGTGTTGTAGTGCAGCTCCCACACATTCATGAACTTGTCGTAGGGGGTGACCAGCTTCTCACTCTTGACCTGAATGGGGACGGCACGCAGCTGGGCCAGCGCCCGCTGCCAGAAATCCTCGAAGTCGGCAGGGATGGTCTGGGGAATGATCTTCTTTTTCAGCAATTCCTCGCGTTCGCTTGCGTAACTCATAATATTTATCCCTTTCAAAGGTTTTGATTTTAAAGTTCAAAGGTAAAGTTGACCAGCGGCGCATGCTGCTGCGCGCCGTACACATCACGCTCACCCATGGCACCGGAGGGCAGGGGGCGCACGATGGTGGCCTTGATAGCCCGGGCATTGGGGAAGTACACGATGGACAGCACATCCTCCACCGGGATCTGGTAGAGGTCGGCGATGGTCTTTTTATTGATGATATCAGCCTTGCGCAGCTTCGTAAACACTGCGTCGTCCTTGAGCAGCACGTCCAGGGTCAGCTCATAAGGGCCGGCGTTTTTGGAACGGATGACGTTGGCGATGTCTTTCAGAGTCACTTTCATCTCTTACACCTCCCCGATGTTCTCATAGGTGCGCTTGAACAGGGACACAGGGTCCTCGCTGCGCAGAAGCGCGTACACGCTGAACACATAAATGGGGCCAACCTTGATGTCCGAGGGGGAGAAGGGGAAAGCCAGATTACCCGCCGTGGCGATGCGGCCGGGATAGCCGTAGTGCAGCAGGGTGGAACGAGCCACGGAGCAAACGGCAGCAGAGTGTTCTGGGGTGTCGGCCACGGCATCGATGACGATGCCAATTTCCTGAGGTACAAAGGCGGCATTGGGCTCCAGCGCGCCCATAACACCGTTCTTGCCGTAGACGATGAAGTCCAGCTGGTAGTCAAAGTTGGCAGACAGATTGGCGGTGGTGCGCTCCTTCAGACCCTCCAGAATGGAGTCTACCTGAGAGATGAAGATGGGGTCGCGGTTGCCACAGATGGAAATGGTGCGGCAGCCGGCCTGCTTGCATCCCTCCAGCTTGACCGAGGGGACGGTCTCGGGCACGAACTTAGAGCCGGTGACGCGCACACGGCGGTCGCTGTCCGCGGTAAACACACACTCGGACAGATCCAGATGACCACCAGGACCGGGCAGGATGTAAGGATTGCTCTTTTCGTACAGGGTATGGGCGGACACAGAGGTGGGGGTGCACTTACGCTCGGGATTCAGCGGCTCCACGCAGAAGTAATCCTCGCCCAGATAGCCCATGATGCAGTCACTGCCGCTGCCGGGAGTGGCACAGATGGCGGCGCACTCCAGGATCTTGCCCATGTGCATGGCCAGCGCCTTGTCGTAACCCAGACGGATGGGAGGGGCAGCGAATGCAGCGGGGTCGTAGCAGCGGCCGCAGATGACAACCTGCGCGCCGTCGTCCAGAGCCTGAATGATGGGCTCGATACCCATTTGGGCAACGATATGGGTGCTGGAGCGGATGTCGTCCTCAGTAACCTCGGGGGCGGGGCCCAGCTTTTCAATCTTGCCGGCATGGAGATATTCTACCAGTGTGTCCTGCTCGAACTCGGCGGATACGATGGCCAGCTTGAAGGACAAGCCCTGCTCCTTGGCGATCTCGCGGATGATGCCCACCTCGCGGTTCAGATGCACGTCCGCGCCCGAGCCTCCGGCAGAGCCGATGACCAGCGGAATGTTCAGCTCACAGGCGGCCTTGAGCATGATGGTCATGTCCCGCTTGACGGCGGTGGCATTGGTGAAGGGGATGCCGCTGCCCAGATAGTAGGGGCCGGGATCGGTGGAGCCTGCGTCGCAGGCGATCAGGTCGGGTTTGAGCGCCACACCGGCTGCAAAGGACTCCTCAGGAAATCCGTAGCCCACGATACCGGTGGGGGACAGGATACGAAATTCTTTCATGTTCTGCACCTCCTTAATACAGCTTGGTGAATTCAAAGTCAGGCTCGATGCCCAGAGCGGCCAGCGCCTTCTCACGGGCCTCGTCCACTTCGTGCTCGTGGTCCTTGTAAAGGTTATTGCCCTTACAGTCGATATCAACCACGAAGGGACCCAGCTCGTCGATGGTCATGTGCCAGGTGGCCTCGATGGTGCCCAGTTCATTAAACAGCTCCACGTCGGTGATGTTGATGTGGTCGATCCAGGAGTTGGGGCTGACACACTGAGGGGAGACGTGGACGCACTTCTTTTTCTTCATCATCTCCATGGTCTCCTCGCCCATGGTAGTCTTGCCGATGATCATGCGCAGGCCCCACTCGTCCACGGCGCGTGCGCCCCATTTTTCAAAGCGGATGGAGGAGGTGGGCATGAAGGAGATCAGCTTCCAAGTTTTGTCGGACTGGGGCAGTACGATGGGACCAACGTGGATGAGCACATCACGCTCCTGCCCAGCCTTGGGCAGAGGATGGTTCTCGACCAGCACCCAGCGGTGCAGGCGGGAACGACAGGTGAAAACGTCACCGGAGATGTAGACCACATCGCCGATGTTTAGCTGCTCCACGTCCTGAGCGGACAGGGGAGCCTTCAAATGGTAAGTAGCCATATCTCTTATCTCCCTTCAAACCAGTTGGGGCTTTCCATTTCTTCAACGGTGCCGTCAGCGCGCACCCGGAAGCTACCCCGGCGGGCCACCATGCAGTTGCTGCTGATGGCCACACAGATACCGGCGATGTGGGTATAAGCATACTCCACGTTGACACCCAGCACGCTGGTGTCGCCGCCGATGCCCATGATGCCCACGCCAAGGCTGTTCAGCGCGGTATACAGG
This sequence comes from Lawsonibacter sp., assembly GCA_045591745.1. Taxonomy (GTDB): domain Bacteria; phylum Bacillota; class Clostridia; order Oscillospirales; family Oscillospiraceae; genus Lawsonibacter. Next base: position 7,090 of record JAZNTL010000078.1, on the reverse strand, counting down.
TCTTCCTCGATTTTGCGGAAGGGCTCGTCCGGGTTGTGGGAGCCTACGGTACGCAGGCAGGCGGCCTCCTTGGCCAGATTGGCGGCGATGTTGGCGGTGCCGCCGATGCCGATACCCAGCACGTTTGGGGGGCAAATTCCGCCGGAACGAGTGGCCTCAACAAAGGAGTCAATAACAAACTTCTCGATACCCTTGATGCCGTCGGCAAAGGCGACCACACGGTGACGGGTGCCGCCGAAGCATTCGCTGCCGCCGCCCTTGGCCACGTAGGTGATCTCAAGATCCTCGCCGGGTACGAACTGATAAGTAAAGTTGGGTACGTTGCTGCCCACGTTGTCACCGGGATCATAACCGGTGAGCGGGTGCTTCATAGTGGCACGCAGGAAACCTTCTTTGGTGGCGCGGCGCACGGCAGCGCGGGTGGCCTCCTCCAGAGCCATAAAGCCGCCCTCCAGCTGGCATTCATTGCCCACCTTGAAGTAGAAGATAGGCCAGCCGGTGTCGGGGCAGGCGGGGTTACCCTTTACCGCGGACAGCTTAATGCTTTCGTAGGTCTTTTCCAAACCCTCTTTGGCAGCGGTACGGCTCTCCTTTTCGATGGCACGCTCAAATGCGGCACGCACATCCGGAGCAATCACGGTAGCGCCCTTGCGGATCGCGTCGAAGATGGTTTGTTCGTAGATGCTTCTTGGGATCACAGGATATTCCTCCTTATTATTGTAGATGTATCTATTGTAAAATCCGGTGCAAAAAACAGGAATTGCATTTCTACTATTTCTTATTGCATTTCGTCCAAAATGATGCAATATGCAATAAAGTATGATATACTTAAGTCAAAGGAGGCGGTGAGATGAGCCGACTGATCACACTTGAGCATTTTCAGGCATCACAAAGGCACTATCACATCTATCGCATACATGGCAGTGAGCTGGCCCATCAGGACCACTATCATGATTATTTTCAGGTCTGCTACGTTTCCTACGGGGAGATCGTCCATCGGCAGGAGGGGCAGGAGGTGAGGCTTGTACAGGGAGATGCGTTTATCATCCCGCCCGGCTTTCGGCACAGCGTACATTTTAAAAATGAACATTCAGAGATGTACTCGCTGGTGTTTGAAGAAAGTCTGTTCCATGCCGGATTTGCCCGGTCCAATGCCAATCAATTTCTTGTCGGCCTGCAGTCTGGCTCAGTGCTCAGTGGACAGGCGGTTCGACTGCGGGTAGTATTGGATGAGAGTGGCAGAGCAAGTATGCAAAGCCTGCTGGACTGTCTGATGCGGGAACAAGAGGTAGATTGTCCTTCTCAGCTGTCGGCGGCTGCCAGCCTGATTGCGTCCGTTGTGTATTTGCTGGCTCAAGGCTATTACCGCCAACCGCACAACGCCCGACAGCTGGATGAGCTGATGAGCTATAACAGCACTTTGCACCAGTGTACCAGGTACATCGATAATCATTATAAAGAAAAACTCAGTTTGACGGTTTTGGCCAAGCAATTTGGTATATCCCGTTCCGCCTTTTGCGCCGTGTTTCCTCAGTTTACCGGGCTGCCACTGCATCGGTATATTGCGCAAAAACGTATTGGGGCAGCACAGATGCTCATACGATCCGCTCCTGAGCGTCCTCTGGGCCAGATCGCCGCTGAAGTCGGCTACGAAGATACAACCACCTTTTACCGCAATTTCTTACGTATTGCCGGAGTGAGCCCGTCCAAGTACCGCGAATTGTGTACGGCAGGGGAGTAAAGAAGAAAAATCATCAAAAGGACTTGCCAAACAAGGAAAATCCCGCTATAATTCTTAACAATGTGTCAGGTGACAACATCAATTTGATTTGGAGGAACTGAATTATGGAAGGTATGTCCGGAATGCTGATGATCCTGGTCATGTTTGCGGCGATGTATTTCTTTATGATCCGTCCCGAGAACAAAAAGCGTAAGGCCGCTGAGGCCATGAGAAACTCTCTGGCTGTAGGCAACGTGGTCACTACTATCGGCGGTATCGTGGGCACTGTGTGCGCTGTGAAGGAAAACACCATCGTGGTGGAGACCGGCGCGGACCGCGTGCGCATCGAGTTCACCAAGTGGGCTGTCTCCTCTGTGGGTGCCGAGATCACCCAGAAGTAAAAAGACATGATAAGCACCCTCCCTGCATAGGATTTTCCAAGAGGAAAACAAGCAGGGAGGGTGTGTTTTTATGTCCGGAACGCGCAAACGGGAACAGCCGCAAAACGCAATGTGGCTGAGTGGAATGATAGACCTATTAAAAGGGGGCGCTATGGGTGGCGGTGCGGCACTGGTCGTGCTGTTGGCTGCAGCCTGTCTGATCTGGGCGGGGTTACTGAGTAACGGGATGGGCAACAGTGCTGTGACTGCTGCGTGTCTTGTGGGTGGATTCGCGAGCGGGATGTTTGCTGTGCGCAGAGGGAATGTTGCGCCGCTGGCTGGTGGGATAGGAGCGGGGATGGTGCTGTTCCTGTTGCTTTTGTGCGTGGGAGTGCTTGTCTATGACGCGCTGCCCGGTCTGCGCTCCGGGGGAGTGGTGGCAGGCGCCTGTCTGTGTGGCGGGGGCCTTTCCGGTGTGTTAGGCAGAAGCGGAGGGGGAAAAAAGCGCCGCAAACGCAAGGTGTGAACAAAGAGGTATACAGAGAGTAATTATACAAAATGTTATTAAACGTGCCGCTGCCGCCCTACATTTTGATGTAGGGCGGGAGCGGCATTTCTATATCTTGGAGGGGATCGGGAGCGAGGCGCGGTTCACTTAACGCAAGTTTACATAAATATGTTGACATAAAGTATTGACATAACAAACAAAAAATGCCAAATTTCCGGAAAGCTCTTGCTTTTGGTTTATATGTCCGATATATTTAAATTGCAAAGTCGATCCGGCGGCGTATTGCTGCGTGAGTCGGGTGGTCTATTTTTTTCCGCCTTTTCATAGGATGCTCTGAGGTGAGCACTATGTCCAGACGAAAAAAATGGAGAGTAGACCTGTTTAACGGGCGTTCAGCAGCTGTGGTACTGCTGGCATGTTTGTTTGCGCTGGGCAGTGTGGCCGGATGTGTAAGTGCGGGACTGATCCATGATCCCGGCGGTGACCTGCTGAACTATGTGCGTGGTTACCTTGCTTTAACGGCGGAAGATAGGGCAAGCTCCCATTTTCTCAGCGTGTTTTGGCAGTTGGTGCGTGTGCCTGTGCTGACACTGATATTGGGTTTGACCGCCCTTGGTGTGGTGGGTATCCCGATGCTGTTTGCGGCAAAGGGTTTTGTCCTTTGCTATGCCGTATCCGCGTTTTACCGATTGCTTGGGCCCGTAGGACTTGCGCCAGCCTTTGTTCTGTTTGGTTTGTCGGCTCTTGTGTGGCTTCCTGCTTTGTTTGGGCTGGGGGGACAGGGAGTGCTGAGTTCTTATGGTCTTTTGCGCCGCGCCATGGGCGACGGGCGCTACCCGCTGGGCTATGACGGCAGATTTTTAGTACGCTGCGGAATCTGTGCAGCGGCCCTGTGCCTGTGCGCAGGGATCGAGTATCTGGCTGTGCCGGCACTGTTACAAGAGATCGCCGGGGTATTTTTACCCGGCTGAAGGAGAAGATTATGGATCTGTTGCGAGTGTATCGGGAGTTTCTGACAACTGAAAAAAAGGCTTCAGCCAATACGGTCAGCTCCTACATGCGCGATGTGCAGCAGTTTGCCGCAGCCATGGAGATGCAGGAGATCCCGCTGACCGAGGTGCTGCCCGGCGATGTGGAGCGCTACTCCCAGTCGCTGATCAGCAAAGGGAAGTCTGCTGCCACCGTGACCCGGGCCATGGCCTCTATTAAGTCCTTTTACGCGTGTTTACAGAAAACCGGCTACGCAGGGAACAATCCCGCCCGAGGTGTGACCACTGCCAAGGTGGAGCGCAAGCTGCCCCAGGTGCTTACAGGCAAGGAAGTGGAGCTGTTTCTGGAGCAGCCCTCCTGTACCGATCTGAAGGGCTATCGGGACCGAGCCATGCTGGAGCTGCTGTACGCTACCGGCATCCGGGTCAGTGAGCTGATCGGACTGCAGGTAAGCGACATAAACCTGGGTGGCGGCTTCCTGCGCTGCAGCGGCAAGGGCAAGGAGCGCATTATTCCGCTCTATCCCGCCGCCATACGTGCTCTGAACGATTACATCAAGAAGGTCCGTCCCCAGCTGATGGTTGATCCCAAGCAGACGGTGCTTTTCGTGAATATGAACGGTGAGCCTATGTCCCGTCAGGGCTTCTGGAAGCTGGTCAAGTACTATCAGGAGAAGGCAGGGATACATAAGGAGATCACCCCGCACACCCTGCGCCACTCCTTTGCGGCTCACCTGCTGGAAAACGGTGCGGATCTGCATTCCATTCAGGAGATGCTGGGTCATGCGGACATTTCCTCCACCCAGATCTATTCCCAGTTGGTCAATCAGAAGATCAAAAGCGTTTATAACAAGGCCCATCCAAGGGCGTAAAAAATCCCGAACTGCTGAGCAGTTCGGGATTTTTGTTTACTTGGTGGCGATGACTTCCATCTCGATCTTCGCACCGGCGGGCAGGGCGGCTACCTGTACACAGGACCGGGCGGGTGGCTCGGCGGGGAAGCGGGTGGCATAGATACTGTTGACCGTGGCGAAGTCGGCCAGATCCGTCAGAAAAATGGTGGTCTTGACCACGTCGGAAAAGCTCATGCCGTTGGCGGCCAGCACAGCTTCCAGATTGTTCAGCGCCTGCTCAGCCTGAGCTTCAACGTTCTCACCGGCCAGCTTGCCGGTGGCGGGGTCCATGCCCAGCTGACCAGAGGTAAACAACAGATCACCCACGGCAACAGCATGGGAATAGGGACCAAGGGCAGCAGGGGCATTGGCAGCGGTAATGATCTTTTTCATGGTGAAAGCACCGTCCTTTGCTTTATGTTGATTAAATTATAATCGGGGCACATAGAAATTGCAAGGATCACAGCTGTTTTTCCAGACACACCAGATCCACACCTTCGATCCCGTTGAAGGTGCAGGGGATGATAGAGGCTTCCGTGTAGCCCAGTTTCTTGTAAAGAGCCCGGGCGGCAATGTTGTGCACATTAGTGTCCATGCGCAGGCAGGTGCAACCCATTTGGGCAGCATACTCCTCGTAAAAGGCCACAAAACGGGTGCCAACCCCCCGACGCGCTGTCTTGGGATGCACCGCAAGAGTGTGAAGTACCATCACTTTACTATCCGCTGCATCAAAGGACCAGTTTACGTTTTTATATTCCTCGACCTGTATTTGGTTGATCCGTGCGGCAGCCAGCACCATTTCGTCCTCTACCAACACGAACATATCGTCCGCGCAGATACCTTGCTTGGCCGTGACGCGGGTAGGATAGATGGTGCGGGCCCATCCGATGGTGGCAAGGCCCGCCTCTTCCGCATCGTGTACAGCATCATAAATTGAACAGATGGCATCCAGATCAGACAGAAGCGCTTTTCGAAACATGGGTACACATCCTTTATTCTTATACTTCAGCGCAGAACTCCTTGCAAAACTGGTAAAACAGCTTTGCTGTCTCGGACTGGGGGCGAGAGGGTGACCAGTGCAGGGAGGTGTTAGCCCTATAGGCGGTGCCTGTGACCGGAATGACTGCACAGTTGTTATATAGAGGCATGTTAAAATGTGCCGTGTGGCTGGGCTGAAGGAAGATGCCCAGATCTCGCTCCAGCGCGGGGATCATGGCATGGGGGGTGTTTCCCTCGTAGACTACGGTAGGGGTCATGCCGATTTGCTGGAACAGATGGTCCAGCATGGTACGCCCAGGCTGCCCGGCGGCATAGGCGATCATGGGCAGCCCGGCCAGGTCCTCCATAGTCACCGAATCACGACCGGACAAGGGATTGGTCCGGTTGACCAGCGCCACGATGGACTGTCCGGAGCGCAGACGCAGACTGTGCAAATCACCGCGGTTCATGCCGTTGGTGGAACCGATGGCAAAGTCATAGGCTTGTACCAAATCAATGCTTTTACACCGGGCGGGATCCACGTAGTCACGACGCAGAGATATCTCCGGATAGCGGGTCAAAAACTCACTGATAATGTGGGAAGCGAACACATGGGTCATGTCGGCCACCGACAGATGCCGCCTCTGGTCCTCCTGCATGTGGAGCATCAGCTCGTTGCCCTCCTGGGTCAGGGTGAGGATCTTTTCCGCATAAGGCAGGTAGGCCTGACCGTACCGATTCAGCACCAGATTGCGGCCCACCCGGTCAAACAGGTCTACACCCAGATTGCGTTCCAGCCGCTTCAGAGCGTTGCTCAGGGCAGGAGGCGAGATCATAAGCTGTTCGGCCGCCTGTGTCAGATTGCCCGTTTGGGCGATGGTCTTGAAGTACAGCAGAGGATATATCTCCATACCGCACACCTCCGTTTTGTGGTGAAAAAAGAAGCTCACTGCATTATAACACAAAACGTTATCTTTTGGTTAACAATTTCAAAAATTTTGGAAATTGTTTTTGGGTCGGCCTGATTTTATACTGCACTCGATGATATTTCAAACGAAAGAGGTTGTGCATGATGAATCTGACCGACATTTTTGTGGAAACGCTGTATACCCTGAAGAGCCGATCTCTGCCCGAGGAAGTGACACAGGAGGCCCGCAAGTGCCTGCTGGATGAGGTCGGTACCATGCTGGCCGGCTCCAAGCTGCTGGAGGACAAGCTGAACGCCTATCTGGACTGCTTTGACGGCGGGGAAGCCACCGTGGTGGGCCTGAAGCGCAAGGCCAGCCTGCACAATGCCGCGCTGATGAACGGCATCAGCGGCCACGCCTACGATTTTGACGATGGACACCGCTTCTCTACCGTCCACCTGGGCTCTGCCATCATCCCGCCTGTGCTAGCCGTTGCCGAGAAAGAAAATCTTTCTATGGACGATGTGATCCGCGGTATCGTCATCGGCTATGAGACCGGCATCCGCATGGGCCGCTGCGTCCAGCCCGCCCACCGGGCCCGCGGCTTCCATTCCTCCGGCACCGTAGGCACACTGGGTGCCGCCATGGGTGTGGCCGCTGCGCTGGACTTCGACAAGGAGCAGTTCAAGGCCACCCTGGCCGCCGCCTGCTCCA
>JAZNTL010000077.1:0-3968 GCA_045591745.1 Lawsonibacter sp. | reverse complement strand
ATGACCGGCGGCGTGCTGGTGGCGGTGGAGGCGGAAAAGACCGCCGCTGCCCAGGGTGACACCGTGGTTGACCTGCGTGTGGACACCACCAATCCTGCCGACGAGTCCGCCAAGACGGTGGGCTACGGCAAGGCCGTGTTTGTGGTGGATGCCTCTGAGCAGATGACCCGTACTCAGGCGGTGACCAAGCTCTATGAGCTGGCCGGACAGCCTAACGTCAGCGGCAAGGTGTCCTTCCCCGACGTTTCCGAGGGCGACAAGGCGTACAATGCCATCGCCTGGGCGGTGGAACAGGGCATCGTCAGCGGTTACGGCGACGGACGCTTCTGTGGCAACAACCCCGTCACCATAGAGCAGTTTGCCGTGATGCTGTGGAACCGTGCCGGCAAGCCGGAAAGCGCTGTGTCCGCCCGTGTGGCCGGCAACCAGAGCGCCTGGGCCACCCCCGCCCTGCGCTGGGCGGTGGAGACCAAGCTGCTGAAGGATCTGCCCCATCCCTTCAACTTCCCCTATCAGGATTCCGACAAGATCGCCACCCGTGCCCAAGTGGCCTGGATGCTGAAGAACAATCTGGACAAATAACATACTCGGAGGTAATATAATCATGAATAATCTGCCTGAAGTGTTGAGAGTTGACCCCAACGGCGTGCGCAAGCTGTGTACCGAAATTTTCTGTGCCGCCGGATACCCCGCCGAGAACGCGGCCTTTATCGCCAACAGTCTGGTCTTTGCTGACATTCGCGGCGTGTCCTCCCACGGTGTGGCTCGCATCAAGAGCTATATGGAGCGTGCCAAGAAGGAGCACTGGAACGCCGACCCCAACCTGACCTATCAGGAGAAGGGGGCCATCTGCCTCATTGACGGCGATGACGGCTTTGGCTCCATCGTGGGCACCCGTGCCATGGAAAAGGCGGTGGAGCTGGCCAAGGCGCACGGCATCGGCATGTGTGCCATCCGCCGCAGCGCGCACTACGGCATGGCCTCCTACTATCCCATGCTGGCGGCACAGGAAGGCATGATCGGCTTCAGCTGCACCAACGGCGTTCCCAATCTGGCCCACTTTGGCTCCCGCGAGGGTATGCTGGGCACCAACCCCTTCTCCATGGCTGTCCCCGTCAAGGGCGAGCAGCCTCTGGTGCTGGACGTGGCCTGCTCCGTCACCGCCCGCGGCAACATCTCCAACTGCAAGAAGGAGGGCAAGCAGATCCCTCTGGGCTGGGCCATTGACGCCGACGGCAACCCCACCACCGAGCCGGATAAGGCGCTGGTGGGCGCGGTACTGCCCTTTGCCGGGCACAAGGGCTCCGGCATTGCTATTATGGTGGACATTCTGTGCGGCATTCTCAATGGCGGCGTGGCCAGCAAGCATGTGCGCGAGGACAAGTCCTGCGGCCCCAACGTGGGTCACACTATGATCGCCATTGACATTGCCGCCTTTGACGATCCCGACGCGTTTGACGAGCGGGTCAAGGCGTTCATGAAGGAACTGAAGGATGCCGAGAAGGCCCCCGGATTTGAGCAGATCCTGTTGCCCGGTGAGCTGGAGGCCCAGCGCTCCCAGCACAACGAGGCCAACGGCATCAAGATGGGTCGCGGCGCATTTACCGAGCTGTACGAGACCTGCAAGGAGTACGGCATTACCGACGATCCTATGCAGTACATCATTGGGGAGGATAAATAATGAAAATCGGATTTATCGGCTACGGCGAGGCCGCCCGCGCCATCGCGGAGGGCCTGCAGGAGAACGGCCTTGCCCGTGAGGATGTGTACGGCTGGTCCCGTTCCATCGCACAGGCCGACCCGGCCGCCATCAACGTGACGGTAGCCGCCTCCAAGGAAGAGATGTTCCAGCTGTGCAAGGTGGTCATCTGCATCACTCCCGCCTCTGCTTCCGTGGCTGTGGCCGAGGAGTGCAAGGGGTACATGACCCCCGAGCACATCTATGTGGATGTGTCCTCCTCCTCTCCCAAGGTGATGCAGGATGTGTGGGCCGTCATCAAGGACACCGGGGTGCAGTTTGCTGACGGTGCTCTGCTGGACACCGTGCCCAAGTACCGCCACAAGACCCCCACCGTGCTGGCGGGCAACGGAGCACAGGCCGCCTTTGATGCCCTGTCCCCCTACGGCTGGGCCGTGGAAGTGGTGGGCGACCAGCCGGGCAGCGCCTGCGCCATCAAGATGCTGCGCAGCGTCTACACCAAGAGCCTGCTGGGTGTGTGCTTTGAGATGCTGGAGGCCGCCGCCCACTACGGCATTGAGGATTACATTATGGATTCCCTTGCCAAGACCATGGACGACAAGGACTTCGTGTCCGGCATGAACGGCCGTACCTGCGGCGGTGTGCTGCATGCGGGCCGCCGCAGCGTGGAGCTGATGATGGCCGCCGACATGCTGACTGAGGACGGGCTGAGCAGCGGCGTGTGCCGGGCCAGTGCGGAAAAGCTGAAGGAAATCGGCGAGCTGAACCTGAAGGAGAAGCTGGGCGACTACCGCCCCAAGACCTGGAAAGAGGCCATTGACTGTATTCAGAAGGCTAAGCAGGAACAGTAAGAGAAAGAAAAATTCCCACACCCAAACGGGTGTGGGAATTTTTTTGTGGATGAATCAGCCCTTGATATACTGCAGAGCGTCGTACATGATCTGCCAATGATGCTCGGGGTGCTTGCCCCAGACCACCATCATGCTGTCCACCAGAGCCTTGATGTTCTTGTCGGTAGGCTCGATGCCCAGATCACGGATGGTCATGGGCTGGTTGATGGACTTCATGTAACGGGTGAAGTTCTTGGTCTCAAACTCGGGACGCTCGTAGGCGTACATGGCGGCCTGGCAGCCCAGACCCACGATCTCACCGTGCAGCCACTCGGCGGTCTCCTCGGTGTAGATGGTCTTGCAGGCGTAGTACATGGCGTGGGCGAAGGTGGCACCCTTCTTGCCGCCGCTGATGAGGGCGGAGTGGTTGTTGTAGTTCACAGCCGCAGCCAGAGCGGTGGTGGCCACGTTGGCGAAAATACAGGCATCCAGCTCGTCGGTCAGCTGATGGGCGGCGCAGTCACGATAGGCCTTCTCGCCCTTGTTGAGCAGGATATCGTTGGTGGTGCCGGCCAGCACCTTGGAGGTGTACATACCCACGGGGGTGGAGTGCAGGTCGTAGTACTCCATCATCAGGCCGGTCTCGATGTACTTGGCAAAGGCATCGGCCATACCGGAAGCGAACAGCTTCACGGGGCCGTCCGCGATCAGCTGGGTGTCGATCAGCACGGCGGCATGCTCCTTGGCGTGCCAGATACGGTCGATGGGCTTGTGATCCATGGTGTACATCACGGACATGGCAGACCAGCAGTTCACGGTGGCCACGGAGGTGGGCACGTTGATCACAGGCAGGTCGCAGCCGTGGCCGGCGGCCTTGCCCATATCCATCACCTTACCGCCGCCCACGCTGATGACGCAGTCGATCTTCTGCTGGGGGATGACGGTGGTCTTCAGGTACTCCAGAGTCTCGTAGGTACAGTCGGTCTCCATGATATAGATGTAGTAATCAATACCGGCGGCCTTCAGGCTCTCCTCAACACGGGCACCGGCGGCCTCCATGGCCTTCTTACCACCCACGATCAGGGCTTTGGTGCCATGTGCCATGGCCACTTCGCGGCCCAGGACCTCAATGCAGCCGGGGGCCTGGATATATCTGCCGCAGCCAAATTTTACGGGCTTAAATTCGTTTGCCATAATATCCTCCTTGTTATGCGCTTACAGCTCCACGCAGGCCATGCGGGGCTCGAAGCAGCAGCCGGGACGCATGGCGACCACGCGCACGCCGGAAGCGCGCTGAGGACCGACCTTCATGAAGGTGGCCAGCACGGTGGTCTTGCCGTTCAGGCCCAGGGGGCCAACATTGGACTCGTTCACCTTGTCGGTGATGTACTGCTCCATGTCGCTCTGCTTGTTGAAGTCGCTGTAGACCATGGCCTCCA
>JAZNTL010000076.1:0-3545 GCA_045591745.1 Lawsonibacter sp. | reverse complement strand
CTGGCCGGCGTACCCGACCGGGTCATCAAGCGGGCCCGGGCCATTCTGGAGGAACTGGAACAGGGCGAGGGACAAGTGGTCCACGCCTCTGCCTGCCTGCAGGGGGAGAGCCAGATATCCCTTGGGGATATGGGAGGGCAGACGGTGGTGAACAAACTGCGCATGACCGATGTCAACATCCTCTCCCCCATTGAGGCGCTCAACCTGCTGGCGGAGCTGAAAAGCGATTTGAACGGATAAGCGGGCGGGTCTGGGACCCGCCCCTACCCAGATGCAATGTAGGGGCCGGTCCCGGACCGGCCCGAATGTAGGAGGTCTCACCCATGCCCGACATCAAAGTGCTTAATCCCCATGTAGCCGATCTGATCGCCGCCGGCGAGGTGGTGGAGCGGCCGGCCAGCGTAGCCAAAGAGCTGATGGAAAACGCCATCGATGCCGGGGCCAAAAAGGTGACGGTGGAGATCACCAACGGCGGCATGACCCTCATCCGGGTGACGGACGACGGCTGTGGCATGGCTGCCGACCAGTTGCAGACGGCCTTTTTGCGCCACGCCACCAGCAAACTGCGCACGGAATACGACTTGGAGGCCATCGGGACGCTGGGCTTCCGTGGTGAGGCACTGGCCGCCATTTGCGCCGTGGCCCGCATTGACGTAATGACCCGCACTCCCGGCGCGCCCTTTGGTGCCTCTTTGTCGCTGGAGGGCGGCATCGCCGGTACGGTGGAAGAAGCGGGCTGTCCCGAAGGGACCACCATGGTGGTCCGGGACCTGTTCTTCAACACCCCTGCCCGGCAGAAGTTCATGAAAAAGGATGCCGCCGAGGGTGCGGCGGTCTTTGCCGTGGTCCAGCGGCTTGCCCTTGCCCACCCGGAGGTGAGCGTCAAGTTCATCCGGGACGGCAAGCAGGAACTGCTCACCCCCGGCGACGGTAAATTACAGTCTGCCATTTATGCGGTGCTGGGTCGTGACCTTGCCCTTGGCTTTAAGGAAGTGCAGGGAAGCGGCGAGGACATGAGCGTATCCGGCTTTGTTACCCTGCCCGTGTGCTGTAAGGCCAGCCGCAACTATCAGCATTTCTTCGTCAACGGACGATATGTAAAATCACGCATTATGACCGCCGCGCTGGAGGAGGCCTATGCCAACCAGCGCATGGTGGGCAAATTCCCCGGCTGTGTGCTCCATTTGACCATCAAGCTGTCCTGCGTGGACGTGAATGTCCACCCCACCAAGACGGAGGTCAAGTTCACCAACGAGCGGCAGGTCTTTTCCGCGGTGTACCACGCAGTGCTTAACGCGCTGACCGGCGACCGCAGTCACCCCACGGCGGTGTTGGAAAAGCCCAAGGCCCACGACACGGTCACACCCAATCAAATCAAATTCAATTCCACCTCCATTCCCGCGGCAAAGCCGGTGGCAACCGCTTTGCCTCTGCACGATTTCACCGCACCGAAAGCGCCCCCAGTGGCAACCCCGGTGGTGGAAAAGCCCGCAGCGCCCATTGTCCGAGCCCCCAAGCCGGTGGACGTGGTGTGGGAGGAACCCCCTGCGCCCAAACCACAGATGAAGCCCGCGCCTAAGCCGGAACCTGCGGTGCAGGTGCCGCCCTCCGCGCCGGAAGAGCCTGCACTGGAACAGGAGAGCTGGAAAATCGTAGGCGAGCTGTTCCGCACCTACGTTTTGGTGGAGCAGGGCGACAAGGTCTTGCTGGTTGACAAGCATGCCGCCCATGAGCGGATGAACTTTGACCGCATGAAGGCGGAGGGCTACAAGCCCATGATGCAGACCCTGCTCACCCCCCTCACCTTCACTCCTGCGGCCCAGGAGCGGTCGGTGCTGGCAGAGAACCTGCCCCTGCTGACGAAGTTCGGCTTTGAGGTGGAGGAGTTTGGCACCGGGGCCCTTATTGTGCGGCAGGCCCCCTTTGATGTGGATGAAGGGGACATTGTTGCCACACTGACGGAAATTGCAGTCAAACTGCTGTCCGCAGGTCGGGCCGACCCCAATGCCGCCCGGGATGAGCTGTTGCATACCATGGCCTGCAAGGCCGCCATCAAGGGCGGCTGGAAGTCCGGGCCGCAGGAGCTGGAGCGGGTGGTGCAGGCAGTGATGGACGGCAGTGTGAAATACTGCCCCCACGGCCGCCCTGTGGCCATTGAGCTGACCAAAAAGGATTTGGAAAAGCAGTTCAAGCGTGTGTAAGTTTCAAGGAAAGGCGGTGACACCGTGCCACCGAAAATCGTAGTCATCTGCGGGCCCACGGCCTCTGGCAAGACCCGGCTCGCCGTGGAGCTGGCTCTGGCCCGCAATGGTGAGGTGGTGTCCGCCGACTCCATGCAGATCTACCGCACCATGGACATTGGCACCGCCAAGCCCACGGTGGAGGAGATGCGGGGCGTGCCCCACCACATGCTGGACGTGGCCGACCCGGCAGAGGATTTCTCCGTGGCCCGGTATGTGGACATGGCCGCCCGATGTGTGGACGACATCCTTGCCCGGGGCAAGCTCCCCATTGTGGCGGGAGGAACGGGTCTTTACATCGACTCCCTGCTTTCCGGGCGGAATTTTGCCGCCTTTGACCCGGACAGCGCCCTGCGGGGACAGCTGGAGGGAGAGTTTGTCCGACTGGGCGGGGAGGAAATGCTGGCCCGGTTGGCAAAAATCGACCCTGAGGCCGCCGCCCGTCTGCACCCCAACGATGCCAAGCGCATCATCCGGGCGCTGGAGGTGTTCCATACCACGGGCAAGACCATCACCCAGCACAATCTGGAGACACAGGCCATCCCGCCCCGGTACGAGGCGGTCACCCTTGCCCTTGCCTTTGAGGAGCGGGCCCATATGTGGGCCCGCATCGACCGCCGGGTGGACGAGATGATGGATATGGGCCTTGTGGACGAGGTAAAGGGCCTTTTGGACCGGGGCATCCCGGACAAGTGCACCGCCATGCAGGCCATCGGATACAAAGAAATGGTGTGCGCCCTGCGGGGTGACGGCGACGTGCTGGGCGCGGCGGAGGAAATCAAACTGCGCTCCCGGCAGTATGCCAAACGCCAGCTGACATGGTTTGCAAGAAACCCGGCGGCAAACTGGTATCACTGGAGCGGACAGCCTGATTTTGCGGCCGCCCTGCGTTATTCGACAGAAAAATTGGAAGAATTTGGATTATGATAGATGCACTCGGACGGTCCGTCCGTCAAAAAGAAAAAGGAGTGCGTCAAAATGCAGAAAACCAATCTTCAGGAAATGTTCCTTACCCAGATCCGCCGGGAGCGGCGACAGGTCACCGTGTTCTTGATGAACGGCTTCCAGATGCGGGGGCAGGTGTCCGGCTTTGACCCGTTTACCGTGGTACTTATGACCGACGGCAAACAGCAGGTGATCTATAAGCACGCGATTTCCACCATCGTACCTGAACGGCCTGTTCCCTTGGAATGGGAGGAACAGGGGCAATAACCTGCTGTTTGCCGTGGGAGCGAAGCGACCCGCGCAACGCGCGTCCCGCAGGGCGAATTCACTTCGCCCGAGGATTTCAAATCACCGGGGCCC
>JAZNTL010000075.1:0-4603 GCA_045591745.1 Lawsonibacter sp. | reverse complement strand
CCCCCGACCGTATGGTCGGGGGGCTTTCATTGTATCGTTAGGGTTTCTTCATAGTCAACCCAATGCGCTTTTTCTTTTCGTCCACTTCCAGCACCCAGACAGTGACCACATCGCCCACACTGAGCACCTGAGAGGGGTGCTTGATGAACCGGTCACAAATCTGGCTGATGTGGACCAGACCGTCCTGATGGACACCGATGTCCACAAACACACCGAAGTCAATGACATTGCGAACCGTGCCCTGCAGCTCCATGCCCGGCTTCAGGTCCTTCATTTCCAGCACGTCGGTGCGCAGGATGGGAGGCGGCAGCTCGTCGCGGGGGTCACGGCCGGGCTTGCCCAGCTCCTTGATAATATCGGACAGGGTAGGCGCGCCTACACCGCAGTCGGCCGCCAGCTTGTCCAGGCCCAGAGACTCGGCCCGGGCCTTCAAATCCCCAATAGCACCGGCCTTCACATCCTCGAGAGAGTAGCCGCACAGGGTGAGCAGCTTTTCCGCGGCAGGGTAGCTTTCCGGGTGAACTCCGGTGTTGTCCAGCACGTTCTTGCTCTCGGGCACGCGCAAAAAGCCCGCGCACTGTTCAAAGGCTTTGGGGCCCAGCTTGGGCACCTTGAGAATTTGCTTGCGGGAGGCAAACTCGCCGTTTTCCTCCCTGAATTTGACGATGTTCTTGGCGGTGGTGCTGTTCAGACCGGACACTCGGGCCAGCAGGGGTGCGGAGGCGGTGTTCAGGTCCACACCCACACCGTTGACGCAGTCCTCTACCACGCCGTCCAGCGTCTGGCTCAGCCGGGCCTGGGGCATATCGTGCTGATACTGACCCACACCGATGGCCTTGGGATCGATTTTGACCAATTCGGCAAGGGGGTCCTGCAAGCGGCGGGCGATGGACACCGCACTGCGCAGGTTGACATCGTATTCGGGGAACTCCTCGGCGGCCAGCTTGCTGGCGGAGTAGACGGAAGCGCCCGCCTCGTTGACCATGGCGTAGCTCACTCCACCGCCAACACGGTGGATCAGCTCTACCGCCATCTGCTCCGTTTCCCGGCTGGCAGTACCGTTGCCAATGGCCAGATGGACCACCTTATGCTTTGCAATCAGGCGGGACAGGGCGGTAATGGCCTCCTCCTTCTGCCGCTGGCCGTGGGTGGGATAGACCACGGTGGTGTCCAGCACCTTGCCCGTGCCGTCCACCACAGCCACCTTGCAGCCCATGCGGTAGCCGGGGTCAAGGCCCATTGTCACCTTGCCCTTGACCGGGGGCTGCATGAGCAGGGGGCGCAGGTTGAGGGCGAAATTCTGAATAGCACCTTCAGCGGCGGCATCGGTGAGTTCCGCACGCATCTCCCGTTCCAGAGAGGGCTGGAGCAAACGGTCGTAAGCGTCGTCGGCTGCGGCGCGCACAATGTCCATAGCGGCCACACCGGGGACCACGCAGCGGCGCACGGTGATGCGGGCGGTGTCCCCGTCCAGTTCCACCCCGGCCTTGAGAATGCCCTCGTTTTCGCCCCGGTTGATAGCCAGCACCTGATGGCCCTGCACCTTGGACAGAGGGGAAGAAAAGTCGTAGTACAGGCGGTAGACGCTGTCCTCCGGCTCCTTTTCCGCCGCTTTGGATACCAGCATGGCCCGCTTGTGGTACAGCTCCTTCAGCTCCTTGCGCACATCGGCATCGTCGGAGATCATCTCGGCAATAATGTCGCTGGCGCCCTGAATGGCATCGGCTACCGTTTCTACCCCCTTCTCCGGATCAACGTAGGCCGCGGCCGCGCCCTCCGGGTCGGAACAGGGTTCGCCCTTGGCAAAGTACAGCAGGGCCAGCGGCTCCAAGCCCTTTTCCTTGGCCATGGTAGCACGGGTGCGGCGCTTCTGCTTGTAGGGGCGGTACAGGTCCTCCACCTCGGCCAGCGTGGCGGCGGCATCAATGGCGGCGGCCAGCTCGTCGGTGAGCTTGTCCTGACCGGCAATGGAGTTTTTGACCTCCTCCTTGCGCTGGGCCAGATTGCGCAGATACTGCAGCCGATCAGCCAGCGTACGCAGCAGCTGGTCGTCCATAGAGCCGTGCAGTTCCTTGCGGTAGCGGGCGATAAAGGGGATGGTGGCCCCCTCGTCAATCAGATCAATGACGTTTTTGATGTGGGATTCCGGGCGGCCAAGCTCTTTGGCCAGTGTTTGAATCAGTAATTCCATAGGGGTGCTCTCCTTTGGGTAATTTCCATTCCAGTTTAACGGAAAACCGGAAAAAAGTCCAGCGTACAGTTTTCTTTGCCCGGGAAATGTGGTATGATAACTGATAAACAGTTATCATACTTCGATTTCAGCCCTTTTCCTCGCCGCTGCGCGGCAAGCGGAAAAGATGGCACATTATGCCATTACGCCTGCGGCTTCATGGTGTAATGCCAAAAAGGAGCGTGACGCGCTTGATCAATACGACTCTTTGCTATATCCTGCGTGGGGATGAATGTTTGATGCTCCACCGGGTGAAGAAGGAAAACGACCTGAACAAGGACAAGTGGATCGGCATCGGCGGTAAGTTTGAGGACAAGGAGAGTCCGGAGGACTGCCTGCTGCGCGAGGTGCGAGAGGAGACGGGCCTGACCCTGACCGACTATGCTTATCGGGGCATTGTCACCTTCGTGTCTGACCGCTGGCCCACGGAATACATGCACCTGTTCACTGCCACCGGCTTTACCGGCAACCTGAAGACCTGCGATGAGGGAGAACTGGAGTGGTTGCCGTGGGACATGCTGACCAAGATCCCCCATTGGGAAGGGGACGAGATATTCCTGCGCCTTTTGAAGCAGGATGTGCCCTTCTTTTCCCTGAAGTTGCGCTACGAAGGGGAAACGCTGGTGCAGGCGGTGCTCAACGGGACACAGATAAAGTGAGGGAACGAATATGAAACCTGTTTATGCCAACACATTTGGTCTGCGCAAGGTGTGCAACTCCGAAGGGGAGATCATGGAGATCACACTGGATGCCACCTATAAGTACATGGAAACGGCCATGACCGTCACCTCAAAGGGGGTGGAGACGGTGTCCACCCCTGCCGCCGAGCAGGTAGTGAGCATCGTTATGAATCGATCCAGTGCCCTGTCCCTGCGGGCACTGCTGGACAAGATGCTGGAGGAGGGCTGAGATGTCGGTGAAGGTAATTTTACTGGATCTGGACGGAACCCTGCTCAACAGCGACAAGACCGTTTCTCCGGGCAACTATTCCGCGCTGGAGCGGGCAGCGGCTATGGGAGTACACATTGTTCCCGCCACCGGGCGCTTTTATGAGGGCATGCCCGAAGTGGTGCGCAACCTGCCCTTTGTGCGCTACGTGGTCTCGGTGAACGGCGCGGAGATTTACGATGTCAAGGAGAAGAAGGTTCTTCATCGCGAGGAACTGGAGCCGGAAGAGGCGGTGGCCGTCTACGAGTATCTGTCCGGCCTGCCCGCCCTGTGTGATGCCTATGTGGAGGGGTGGGGCTATATGGATCGCAGCTACTATGCCCGCATTGACGAGTTTGCCACCGTGCCCTACGTGGCGAAGATGCTCAAGGAACTGCGCACCCCGGTGGACGACATGAAGGCTTTTCTGGCGCAGCACAAGGCCCAGAAGATTATGGCCTTTTTCAACGATATGGACCGCCGGGCGGTGGAGCTGGAGCGGGCCAAAGAACTGTTTCCCAATACGGCGATCAGCAGTTCCATTGTCAACAACATCGAGGTCAACGCACAAAAAGCCACCAAGGGCGGCGCATTGCTGAACCTGTGCGAAGTGCTGGGGGTGGATGTGAAGGACACCATGGCCTTTGGCGACGGCAGCAACGATCTGACCATGATCCAAAATGCCGGCATCGGCGTGGCTATGGGCAATGCCTATCCCGGACTGAAAGAGGCGGCGGACTACGTTACCCTGACCTGTGACGAGGACGGGGTGGCTCACGCCATTGAGAAATTTGTGTTTGCAAAGTAAGAAGAAACACCGGAAGCGGTTGGCTTCCGGTGTTTTTGGTTTGTTAGAACGTATTTCCCTTGAAGTCGCTTTTGGGGGGCAGATAGTTGCCGAAGTAGGAGGAGAAGTCCAGACCCAGATAATTGCACAGGTCCAGCACCTCCACCATGGTGTTGTCCAGCACGGGGATGCCGTTTTTCATACGGTCGGCCACAGCCTCCACTTCCTTCTCGCCGTGGGTGTAAATACGCTGGGCGCCCTCGGCCTTGGGGGACTCACGCAGCTCCTGCAGATAGTGGGACAGGTGGTCCTTGATGGCCTTGGCGTCGCCGAAGATGTTGGGGTCGATGGCCATAAAGCCGTGGCAGATCAGGCCCTGATTGTTCACAGTGGTCAGGTGGGAGGGAGCGCCCAGAGACAGGATGGAGGAGAACAGCTCGCAGACCATGCCGTAGCCGTAGCCCTTGTGGCCGCCGAACTGCTCGGTATCGCCGCCCAGAGGCATGATGCCGCCGCCGTTCTTGGCGGTGATATTTTTCAGAACATCGTCCGCGTCGGAGGAGGGCTTGCCGTCCTTGTCCAGCGCCCAGCCCTGGGGCATGGGCTTACCCAGCTTGTTGTAGATTTCCAGCTTGCCCCGGGTGACCACGGTGGTGGAG
>JAZNTL010000074.1:0-7393 GCA_045591745.1 Lawsonibacter sp. | reverse complement strand
CGAGGCATAACACCCTTTAATCTTCTGTGGATAGCCACCATCTGAAATCTAAGATGCGAAGTGGCTTGGTTTGGTATGCCTTTTTTGCACCGCTTAAATTGCTGAAAAATCTACTTGACTTTTGTTAGCAGGTCTTCGTTTTGATTCTGATGATACGATACCGTATTGGAAGGATTATCTCTGTGATAAAATCACCATTGCCGCGTTGACAGCGGGGGCGGAATTTTTATATACTGGGGCTGACAGGAGGGTTTTCTATGAGAATGGTACTGCTGACAGCCCTTGGAGTGGGTGGAGCCACCGTGTTCGGTTCCCTGCTGGGCTTTGTGTTCAAGAAAATATCCCACAGATTTTCCGATATTGTGCTGGCCTTTGCCGCCGGGGTCATGCTGGCCGCCGCGGTGCTGGGATTGGTCCTGCCCTCGGTGGAGTATGGAGGTCGGTTTGGGTTGTTGGTCACGGTGGCGGGAATTTTTGCCGGGGCCCTGTGTCTGAATGTCATTGACAAGGTGGTGCCCCATCTGCACAAGCTGGTGGGGGCGGACGGGGAACACACCAACAGTGTCGGCCTGAGCAAGGTGCTTCTTTTTGTTACCGCCATTGCCATTCATAATCTGCCCGAGGGCATTGCGGCAGGTGTAAGCTTTGGCTCGGACGATGTGGGACAGGCGCTGATGATCGCCGGAGGTATTGCCCTGCAGAACATCCCGGAGGGTATGGTCATCATTGGCCCCATGCTGGCCGCCGGGGTCACGCCGCACAGGACCTTTATCTGTGCTATGGTCACCGGCCTTGTGGAGGTGGCGGGCACACTGCTGGGCTATTTCGCCGTGAGCATTTCCACTGCTATCCTGCCCTTTGCGCTGGCCTTTGCGGGTGGGACTATGCTCTACGTCATCAGCGACGAGATGATTCCCGAGACCCATGCCCACGGAAGTGAGCGGGGGGCGACCTACGCACTGTTGGTTGGCTTTTGTGTGATGCTGGTCAGCGATGTGCTGTTGGGGTAAATAAGAGAACGAAAAATCCGTCTCTCTTTTGGGAGACGGATTTTTTGTTGCTTGGACGATCTTTAATTTTCTTCCATAGCCTTCTGCTGAGCAGCAGGGGGGCAATCCGTTCCCATCGGCACAAGTGCCGATGGGGTCCCTAGAGATTTGAACTGCTCGGGCGAAGTGAATTCGCCCTGCGCAATTCCCGGCTCAGCCGGGAATTTACGGCGCAAAAGCGCCGAACTACGAGGATCGCCCATGAAAAAGCCCACCCTTTGCAGGGTGGGCTTTTGGGATAGCTTAGTCTTCCTGCATAGCCTTGGCCGCTTCGATGGCCTTCTGCTGAGCAGCAGGGGGGCAATCCTCGTAGCGGACGAAGTGGAAGGTGTAGGAGCCGCGGGACTGGGTCATGGCACGCAGGTCGATGGCATAGGACATCATTTCGGCCATGGGGACCTCGGCCTCGATGACCTGATCGCCGCCATCAGTGGGAGTCATACCCATGACGCGGCCACGGCGCTTGTTCAAATCGCCGATGACATCGCCCATGTAGCTGTCAGGCACGGTGACCTTCAGCTCGCCCACGGGCTCCATGAGCACGGGGTTAGCCTCGGGCATGGCGGCCTTATAGGCCAGCTGAGCGGCGGTCTTGAAGGCGATTTCGGAGGAGTCCACGGGATGGTAGGAGCCATCGTACAGGACAGCCTTCAGGTTGACCACGGGGTAGCCGGCCAGAGGACCGTGGACGCAGGCCTCACGCAGGCCCTTTTCCACAGCGGGGAAGTAGTTCTTGGGCACGGAGCCGCCGAAGACTTCCTCAGCAAAGACCATCTGCTCTTCGTCGAAGTTGGGCTCGAAGCGGATCCACACGTCACCGAACTGGCCGGAGCCGCCGGTCTGCTTCTTATGACGGCCCTGCTTGGACACGGTTTTGCGGATCTTCTCACGATAGGCAACACGGGGAGTGTCCAAAGTGACATCCACGTTGAAGCGGCTCTTCAGCTTGGCAACCAGAACGTCGATCTGGATATCGCCGGCGGCGGTGACCACCATCTGGTGAGTCTCGGCGTTGTTGACCACGGTAAAGGTGGGGTCTTCCTCGTTCAGGCGAGCCAGACCCTGAGCCACCTTGTCCTCCTGACCGCGGGTCTTGGGAGCGATGGCCACGGAGTAGCAGGGCTCGGCGAAGGGCAGGGCCTTCAGGGAGACGACCTTACGGGTGTCGCACAGGGTGTCGCCGGTCTTGACCCTGTCCATCTTGTCGATGGCACCGATGTCGCCGCAGGAGAGCATCTTGACCTCGGTAGCTTTCTTGCCGCGCATGTCGTACAGGCGGCCCAGCTTTTCGCTCTCGCCGGTGCGGGAGTTGACCAGAGTCAGATCAGAGGTGATCTCACCGGACAGGACCTTGATGAAGGAGTACTTGCCGTACTGGTCGGAGACGGTCTTGAACACGAACGCAGTGGGCACACCGCCGGGGGAGACCACGAATTCCTCGCTCTC
Organism: Lawsonibacter sp.; assembly: GCA_045591745.1. Lineage (GTDB taxonomy): Bacteria > Bacillota > Clostridia > Oscillospirales > Oscillospiraceae > Lawsonibacter. The sequence goes on along the minus strand of JAZNTL010000074.1, from coordinate 4,898 downwards.
GCCGTCCTGACGGGTGGCCTTGTGGTAGTTGCCCTCCATGGGGTTGGGGAGCAGGTCCACGATGTAGTCCATGAGCATCAGGGAGCCCATGCAGTTGACGGCGGAGCCGCACAGCACCGGGAACAGGGACAGCTCGCGCACGCCCTGACGCAGGCCGGTGATCATCTCGGCATAGGTGAAGTCCTCGCCGGAGAAGAACTTGTCCATGAATTCCTCGCTGGTCTCGGCCACGGACTCCTTCAGCGCGTCGTTGAACTCGGTGATGACCGCTTCCTTGCCTTCGGGCACTTCGATCTCCACCCGCTTGAGGTTCTGCATCTCGTAGGCGCGCTTGTTCAGCACGTCGATCAGGCCGGTGACCTTCTTGCTGTCGTCCCAGATGGGAACGACCACGGGAGCGATCTTGTTGCCGTAGCGCTCACGCAGAGCGTTAAAGGTAGTATTATAATCGGAGTTATCCTCGTCCGTCTTGGAGATGTAGATGAAGCGGGGCATATTGCGCTCTTCGCAGTACTTCCATGCCTTCTCAAGACCGACGGACAGGCCGTCCTTGGCGGAGCAGACGATGATAGCGGCATCGGCGGCGCGCAGGGCGGCGACCACCTCACCGGCGAAGTCAAAGCCGCCCGGGGTGTCCAGAATATTGATCTTACAGCCCTTGTACTCCAGAGGAGCAACGGCGGTGGTGATGGAGATCTGACGCTTGGTCTCCTCCGGATCGTAGTCGCACACGGTGTTGCCGTCTACGGCCTTACCCATGCGGTCCAGAGCGCCGGTCATGAACAGCAGGCTTTCCGCCAGAGCGGTCTTTCCGTTGCCACCGTGACCCAGCAGGCAGACGTTGCGGATGTTTTGAACAGAATAACTCATGCTTGTTTCCACTCCTTACATTTGGGGGTTTTCTGCGACAAGCTCCGTTACATTCGGAGCAATATCATGCTGTTGGCTATTATATAATAAAACGACGAAAATTACAACAGTTTTTTGACGAAAATGTAAATGAGCGATTTAGCGTGGAAAAGAGCAGAGAAAAAGGAACGGGACGCGATATGCGTCCCGTTTGGCGAGATTTATTGGTTTACGAATTCTACGCTCAAAGCGCGCTCCGGACCGGTCAGCTGGGTGGGGATCAGCATCAGCCAGCGGGGCTGATCGTTGTCACCGGGGGCGGAAGTGTCGCGCAGGATGGTGACGGAGTCTTGCGTCAGTTCGCAGATGGTATGAGTGATGGAACTGCTTGTTTCCTGCACCACTACGGCCAACAGGCGGTTGGTGAGGAAAAAGGCCTCGTCATAGGTGTTCTTAACCAAAGACAAGTCGTCAGCGGGGAATTGCGCAAGAAAACGCGCCAGACCGTCCGCACTGGCCAGCAGGTGGGCGGAGGGGGTGGTGGAGAGGTCTGTTTGGGAAAGAGAATAGACGTCGATGCTGAAGGGAAGGGATTTGAATTTGGGGTCCTCTGCCACGTACCGGGCGGCGGAGGGAACGGTCTGCCCGGCAGAAGCGGTGTTCCATGCGTCGGAGAGTACCTGCGGGGCGGAATTGAGGTCGGGTAAACTAACGTACCAAGCGGTCACGCACAGCACAAGACAGGCGGCAAGGGCAGACAATTGGCGCAGAGTATGGCGGCGGGCAGGACGCTTTTCTGACCTGATTTTGGACAGGACGGATTGAGAAAGCGCCGCAGGGGCATCCACTTCGCCCACACAGGCAAGGGCGCTGTGCAGGTCCTCCATATCCTTGGCAATGGCCCGACAGGCGGGACAGGTTTGCAGATGGGCGGTCAGGTCAGATTCTTCCTGAACAGTCAGTTGGCCGTCCAGCCGGGCGCTGATCAGGTCAAGATATTTATCACAGCTCATGTCGGGTCACCTCTTTCTGAGTGGTTTCGATGGTTAAGACGATGGGGGGATGGAAAAGTTCCCGCTTTCCACCAGAATTTTTCGTAGGGAATTTCTGGCACGGGCGATGCGGGATTTTACCGTGCCTGCCTCCAAATCCAGAACGTCGGCGATTTCCTGATAGGAAAGACCGTTGATCTCCCGCATGACCAGCACCTGCCGGTGCTCATCAGACAGCAGGTCCAGCCCCTGAGCCACGGCTCTTCTCAATTCCTGCCGCTCCAGCTCCTGTTCGGGGCGGAAGCGGTCGTCCGGGATGTCGGGCTGGCTGTCGTCCTCTTCGTCCGTGGGCATGGGAGCGGAAATGTCCTGCCTGCGCTTTTTGCGGCGCAGGTGGTCGATGCAGGCGTTGGAGGCCAGACGGTACACCCATGTGGAGAAGGCGCTGTCCCCTTTGAAGAATTTCAGGCCCCGCCAGGCGTTGAGACACGCCTCCTGAGCCAGGTCCATAGCGTCCTCCGGGTTGCCTGTCATACGCAGGGTCAGGTTGTAAATGCGTTTTTCGTTGTCACGCATGAGTTGGGCAAAGGCCTCGTCATCTCCCGCTTTGGCGCGGGCGACCAGTTCCTGTTCCGTCACGGCGTTCTCACCGCCTTTCCTTTAAAAATATTGTGTCAGCATAGGTCCCGTTTGATACCGGCGGTGACCCGGTACACATCGTCCAGCGTGGTGATTTTGCAGATTTGTTCCTTATAATAACCTGCATGGGACACACCCTTGAGGTACCATGCGTACTGCTTGCGGGCCTCCAGACAGGCCACCTTCTCGCCCTTGTTTCGGGCGGCCATTTCGAACTGGCGCACGGCGGTGTCACACCGCTGGGACAGAGGAGGGATGGCGGGGATGTCCCGGCCCTCCAGCGCGGCCTTGCACTGGGCAAAGAGCCACGGGTTACCGAATACACCACGGCCGATCATGGCCATATCCGCGCCGGTATAGCTTAAAATGCGCACGGCATCCTTTGCTTCAAACACGTCACCGTTGGCGATGACGGGGATGTGCAGGGCACTTTTGACCTCCCGGATCCAGTCCCAGTTGGCGGTGCCTGCGTACATCTGGGTGCGGGTGCGGCCATGGACGGCTACGGCGGACACACCGGCCTGCTCCATGGCCTTGGCAAAGTCCACGCAGTTGATACTGCCCTTGTCCCAGCCGAGGCGCATCTTCACCGTGACGGGACAGCCTGCGCCCTTGATGACCGCTTCCGCTACTTTTACGGCAAGGTCGGGGGTGCGCATGAGACCGGAGCCGTCTCCACTGTTGGCGATTTTGGGAACAGGACAGCCCATGTTGATGTCGATGATGTCGGCACCGGACACTTCCCGGGCGATGGCGGCCGCCTCCTGCATGCACGCCGGGTCACTGCCGAAAATCTGGGCGGCGGCAGGGTGTTCGTTATCTCCCAGCTGAAGCAGGGGGATGGACTTTTTATCCTGATAGCACAGGGCCTTTGCGCTGACCATTTCGGTGATGGTCAGGCCTGCGCCCTGCTCCCGGCAGATGGTGCGAAAGGCCATGTCCGTTACCCCTGCCATGGGGCCCAGGGCCAGTCGGCTGTCGATTTTGACACCGCCGATGTCTACCATATCCGCACCCTCCTTTTCGTTAAAAATTTCAATGTATTTTAACATAGCTCGGTGCGGTTGACAAGGGCGGGGCGATTGCGTACAATAGACCCATCGTTTTTCGTCGGAAAGGTGGAGTTTTCCATGGAGATACAGAAACTGCGCGGGGCGCTCAAGTGCGTGTGTGCCTATAAGCATGTGATGGAAAAACCCGTGATGGCGGCATTGACCGGGCTGGTGGATGCCCTGTGCACAGGGTTTGGAGAGCAGGCACTGGAAGCGTATACCACCCTGTTTTACACCCTGCGGCAGGAGGGGGCGCCGGGTCTGGGCCATTGGCTGGACAGCGCCCTGCGGTACGAGGAAAATCCCTATGCGGACCTGATTGCACGGGGTGGGGAAGACCCTGCTTTGGTGCAGGCGGCCCGGCAGGATGTGGCTGTGTTCAATCTCCTGAGCCAAAGCGACGGCAGTGAGTTCGTTGCGGCTTTGAGCGGCCTGCTGGGGGAGGACTATACCGACACGGTGGCAGACCTGCCCCGTTGGTCGGTTGGTAAGACGGTCGACTTTGATGAGCTGACCGAGTTTTACCGTCTGCACGGCGCGGGCCTGTTTGCAAAGTACCGCGCCTTTTTGTGGGAGGACGGACAGCTGTTCCCGGTGAAGCGGCCGGACAGCCCCAAGCAGGAGGAACTGCTGGGCTATGAGATGCAGCGGGAACAGGTCGTTGCCAACACCCGAGCTCTTGTGGCGGGACATGCGGTGAACAACGTGCTGCTGTTTGGCGACAGTGGTACGGGCAAATCTGCCACCGTCAAGTCCCTGCTGACCCAGCCGGGGCTGGAGTCTCTGCGGCTGATCGAGGTGCAGAAGGACGGCCTGTCCGACATGACCCGGCTCATCCGCACCCTGCGCAGCAAGCCCCAGAAGTTTATCCTCTTTATTGACGATCTGGCCTTTGATCAGGACGACAAGGTGTTCTCCGCCCTGAAGACCATTCTGGAGGGCGGGTTGGAGCCCCGACCGGCTAATGTGGCGGTGTATGCCACCTCCAACCGCCGCCATCTGGTGCGTCAGACCTTCAGCGAGCGGGCAGGGGAGGAAATCGACACCTTTGAGACCATTGCGGAAAAGACCGCCCTGTCCGAACGGTTTGGCCTGCGCATCCTCTATCAAAATATGGACAAGAAGGGCTATCTGGCCCTTGTGGACCATCTGGCGGCCCGAGAGGGCATTGAGATGGATGCGGAAAAGCTCCACTTTGCGGCCATGCAGTGGGACATCCGCCACGGGGGCAGAACACCCCGGTCGGCCCGGCAGTTCATTGCCAGCCTGCGTGTCGAATAATCGATAAAAAGCCGCACCTCACATTGTGAGCAAGTAGGATCGTAGCCATCTCGTTCTGTGGGCCAAGGACCTGGTGAGCTTAATT
>JAZNTL010000073.1:0-7834 GCA_045591745.1 Lawsonibacter sp. | reverse complement strand
CTACATTCATTTCTACAACTATGAGCGCATCCAGACAAAGACTGGAGTGGCGCCGCTCACGCAGCGCCACTCAGCATAAACCTTAATATTTTCCTACAAAGGGGCTTTTTTGTACTGTCCGTACAATCTGGGGCAGTACATCAGTTGGGAGCGGCATTTTTTATGCCAGAATCTCTGCAATAATGTTTTGCGCCATAGCGTTGACCCGCTCAAAATCCACGTGGGGATTATAGCGCGCTTCCAAATCATCGTGCATGGCTTTGGCCTGGGCCAGGGAGGAAACTGCTTCCTCCATAAGCGAGCCAACCACCTTTCCGGAAAAACGCAGCCGGGGACGGCTGCGGCGCAGCAGCTCCGGTTCCACCATGGCATCCAGCCGAATACGGCGGTAGGGCCGGCCGGGGAATGATTGGGCGGGAGTGACGGACAGGAATGCCAGCGACAGCTGGGGAATGATCAGGTGCTCCAGCCGCTCCGGGGCCATGGGAGAGGGGCAGACAACAACGTCATAGCCAGCTGCCGTAATATGGGAAAGCAGGTGGGTGAGCATGGAGTGGGCAAGACCGTAGCTATCGGACAATTCATAAATTCGGGAACACTGGGCCTGGGCGCTTTCGAACAGAGTGATCTGTCCCTTGTGAGTGACAGCGCTGAGGAAGCGCTGTGTTACCCTGCCGGGTGCGTGCCCTTTTTGGCGATGGACCTCCCGACTCAGAATGCCCGATGCCCGCTTTTGCATTTTTTCTTCCAAAGCAGGGGTGAGCAGGGTGTCGCGCATGTCTGCCATGATCTGTGCCGCCGCGCCCAGACAACGGTAGGCCCGCTGATAGCACTGTTTATATCCCGTCATGCATCCCATAATCTCATGGCGCAGGGGGGACAGGGCGGTGGTATCGTAGCAGTCGCCTAGGTTGACATAACGTTCGATAACGCCGGGGTATTTCGGCTCTATTACATGGGGTGCGGTACCGTCTGCCAGTGCGATGCCCAGATGGGGCAGAACCACCCCGTCCAGCGAGTCCGGATCGCCGGAGCACAGGATGTATTCCACTTGCACATCCGAGTCCTCGGCGGCCAGAGCCACCTGACGCATGAGCGTAGATTTTCCGCATCCGGGACCGCCCTTGAGGATATAGACGGCGGATGCGTCTTCGATTGGAATGAGCTGGTCGTACAGGGAATAAAACCCCCGGGGCGAGTTTGCTCCGAGAAAGTATTGAATGTTCGGCATGACCGACCCTCCGTTTTGAACAGTATCTGCCTTAATGTATGTTGGCGGACGGGGGGTGGTTCTTGCATCTTATGGGCGGTTTGGTGTATGATAAGAGAAACGATGTATGCAAAGCAGAGGGAATGCTTATGACCGACCTGTTTGAAAAATCCATACAGACGCTGGAACTGCCCCAGGTGCTGGAACTGCTTGCCCGGCAAGCCGTGACCGGGGAGGGGAAGGAGCGCTCCGCCGCCCTGCGGCCCATGACTGATGCAGACGATGTGCGTCGGGCGCAGGAGGAGACCTCTGCTGCCGTAGCCATGCTGACTCTGCGTGGCACCCCGGCCCTGGCCGGGGTCAAGCCGGTGGGTGCCAGCCTGCAGCGGGCGGATATGGGGGGCAGCCTGAATACACGGGAGCTGCTGGATATTGCCGGTGTGCTGCGCTGTGCCCGTGGTGTGAAGGAGTATGGTGACGGGGCAGGGGAAAAAAGCTGCATCGACCACCTGTTCCGCTCCCTGACTGCCAACCGCGCTTTGGAAGAGCGCATCAGCGGCTCCATTCTGGGTGACGACGAGATCGCCGATTCGGCCAGCACGGAGCTGGCTTCCATCCGCCGCCATATCCGGGCAACGGAAGCAAAAGCCAGGGAGATTTTGCAGAAAATCGTTTCTTCCAACCAGTCCCGCTACCTGCAGGAGTCCATTATTACCATCCGCTCCGACCGCTATGTGGTGCCGGTCAAGTCGGAGTATAAAAACGAGATACCCGGTCTTGTTCATGACGTATCTTCTACCGGAGCAACCTTCTTTATCGAGCCCATGGGGGTAGTTAAGGCAAACAACGAGTTGCGTGAACTGCAGACCAAGGAGAAAAAAGAAATTGAGCGCATCCTTGCCGAGCTGTCCGCCGAGGCGGCGGCCCACAAGGAGGACATTCTGCAGGACTATCATCTGCTGGTGCTGCTGGACTGCATTTTTGCCCGGGCCAGACTGTCTGTGCAGATGGAAGGCACGCAGCCCCGATTGTCGGAAAAGGGACTGTATTTGGTCAAGGCCCGACATCCCCTGTTGGATAAGAAAAAAGCGGTGGCCAATGACCTGACGTTGGGCGAGGAATTTGACACACTGATGATTACCGGCCCCAACACCGGCGGCAAGACGGTGACGCTGAAGACCATGGGCCTTTTGACCCTGATGGCCCAGTGCGGTCTGCACATCCCTGCCGGGGCGGACAGTACAGTGAGAATCTTTAAGCGGGTGCTGGCCGACATCGGTGACGAGCAGTCCATTGCCCAATCTTTGTCCACCTTTTCCTCTCACATGACTACCATTGTAGGAATTTTGGAGCAGGCAGACGATGAGACGCTGATTTTGTTTGACGAGCTGGGTGCGGGCACTGACCCGGTGGAGGGCGCGGCTTTGGCTGCGGCCATCATTGAGCAGTCCCGCCGCTTGGGGGCGATGGTGGCCGCTACCACCCACTATGCGGAGCTGAAGGTATATGCCATGACCACACCGGGGGTGGAGAATGCCTCCTGCGAATTTGATGTGGAGACACTGGCTCCTACCTATCGGCTCATTATCGGCATCCCCGGCAAGTCCAATGCCTTTGCTATTTCCCGCCGTCTGGGCCTGTCAGAGGACATCATTCAGAAGGCTGCCGCCCGGCTGGATGCGGAAAATGTACGCTTTGAAGACGTGCTGACCAAGCTGGACCTGCAGCGTCAGGAGATGGAGCAGGAAAAGCAAAAGGCGGCCAGACTGCGCCGTGAGATGGAGGACAGCGCCAAGACCGCACGGGAATACCGGAAAAAGCTGGAGGAGGAGCGGGCCAAGGTGGTCCAAAAGGCGCAGGCCGAGGCCCGGGATATCATCCAGCAGGCCCGGGATGCCAGCGACCAGGTCTTTGCGGAACTGAAGGATATGCGCCGCCAGCAACGTAAAGAAGACAACTGGCAGGCGGTGAATGACCGCAGAGCAGCGGCCCGGCATCTGCTCAACGAGGCGGAGCGGGGCATCGGCGGACCGGCTCCGGAGGAGGATGTGCCCCCTCCCACCCGGCCTGCTGTGGCCGGAGATACAGTGGAGCTGGTGTCCATGGGCACAAAGGCCACTGTTATTGCGGTGAACAAGGATGGCAGCCTGCAGCTGCAGGCGGGCATTTTGAAAATCTCCGCCAAGCAGGAGGAAGTGCGGGTGGTGGAGGGCAGCGAAGCCAAGGCCAAACAGGATGCCAAGCGCATCATTCGTCAGGCGGAGTACAAGCTGCGTACCGCCGGAGCGTCCTACGAAGTGGACTTGCGGGGCATGATGGTGGACGAGGCACTGGCCAGTCTGGACCTGTTTCTGGACAATGCCCTGCTGGCCCATCTGGAGAGCGTGCGCATCATCCACGGCAAGGGCACCGGCGCGGTACGCAGTGCCGTGCGGGAGCATCTCAAGCGCAGCCGCTATATCAAATCCTTCCGCCCCGGCCGCTATGGTGAAGGTGAGGATGGTGTGACGGTGGCAGAACTGAGATGAAAAGTGCCGATAAAACAAAAAGAATGCGGAATTAAAAATGCGCGAGGTCGCGTCTTGTTGTGATTTTCAACAAGTGACGGGCTGCATTTTGTTGAAAATGCCGTTGACGAACGCAGATTGAATTTGATATGCTATGAATGTAAATTTGCCGAGTGAGGCGGAGGTGCAAGTATGTATAGCAAAGAGGCGGTCGTGAACAATCAGGTCGGCCTGCATGCCAGACCCGCGACGTTCTTTATCCAGAAGGCCAACGAGTTCAAAAGCTCCATCTGGGTGGAGCGCGAGGAACGCAAGGTCAATGCCAAGAGCCTGCTGGGCGTTCTTTCTCTGGGTATCGTCAAGGGTACCGAGATCACCTTGATCGCAGACGGCTCCGATGAGGAAGAAGCTGTCGAGGCGCTGATCAAGCTGATCTCTTCCGATTTTGCTGAATAAGCAACGCACTAAAAAGGCACCGCTATGCGGTGCCTTTTTCAGTATCGCGGGAAAGGAGGGAACACCATGACCTTTGAAGAATTAAAGGAAAAAGCCCACAGCCTGCCCTTGAAGCCCGGTGTGTATATCATGCAGGACAAGCAGTCGGCTGTGATCTACATTGGTAAGGCCAAGGCGCTGAAAAACCGGGTCAGCCAGTATTTTCAGGACTCCGCGTCTCACACGGAAAAGACCCGGGCCATGGTCAGCCAGATCGACCACTTTGATGTGATCGTGGCTGACAGCGAGTTCGAAGCGTTGGTACTGGAGTGTTCCCTCATCAAGCGACATCAGCCCCGGTATAACATTCTGCTCAAGGATGATAAGGGCTACCCCTATATCCGCCTGTCCGTGCAGGAGGAGTATCCCCGGTTTTCTTTGGTCAACCGCCCGGCACAGGATGGGGCAAGATACTTTGGGCCTTATGGAAGTCGGGGCAGTACACAGGCCATCATCGAGGCATTGCGCGGCGCCCTGCGCCTGCCCTCTTGTGGCAAAAAGTTCCCCCGGGATATTGGCAAGCAGCGCCCCTGCCTGAACCACCACATGGGCCAGTGCGCCGGCTATTGCCGCAGCGCGCAGATGAAAGCCGACCATGACGAGGCCATAGCCCAGGCCGTTTCTCTGCTGGAGGGGCGGTATAAAGAGGTGATGGTCGACCTGACGGCGGAAATGGAGCGGGCGGCGGAGGAGCTGCGCTTTGAAAAGGCGGCTCAAATTCGTGACCGGCTGCGGGCCATCGAGCTTTTGGGCAAGCGGCAAAAGGTGGTGGCCGGCTCGCTGGCAGACACTGATGTGGTGGGCTTTTTCCGTGGTGAGGCAAAAAGCTGCTTTGTGGTGCTGCACTACATGGACGGTGATTTGGCGGCCAAGGACATGGAACTGCTGGAAACACCCATGGAGGAGCAGGCGGAGGATATCGTATCCTCGTTGGTGAAACAATACTACGGCGGGCGAAACAGTTTGCCCAGGCAAATCCTGCTCCCTTGTGAGATTGCCGACCGTGTGCCGGTGACCCGGCTGCTCAGTGAGCGGGTGGGGCGCAAAGTGGAGCTGCTGACCCCTCAGCGTGGGGCGAAAATGGATCTGATCCGTATGGCCAACGGCAATGCCAAAGAGGAAGTGGAGCGGGCGACCACCCGGGAAGAGCGTCAGAACAAACTGCTTGCCACACTGGCTCGCATGCTGGGCATGGAAAACCCGCCCCGACGCATGGAGTCCTATGACATTTCCAACACCGGGTCCAGTGACATCGTGGCTTCTATGGTGGTCTATGTGGACGGCAAGCCGCTGAAGCGGGATTACCGCCGCTTTAAATTGAAGGATATGGACGGCCCTGACGACTATGCCGCCATGGAGCAGGTGCTTACTCGCCGCTTCCGGCGCATGCTGGACGGGGACGAGAAGTTTGTGGAGGTGCCCGACCTGTTGCTCATTGACGGAGGACAGGAGCACGTGCGGGTGGCACAGAACGTGCTGCAGGAGCTGGGCCTTGACATTCCTGCCTACGGTATGGTCAAGGATGACCGGCATCGCACCCGGGCCCTTGTGCAACCGGACGGGCGGGAGATCGGGATTCAGGCGGTGCCCGCCCTGTTTGCTCTGATCGGACAAATTCAGGAGGAGACCCACCGCTTCGCCATCGAATACCACCGTCAACTGCGTTCCGGGCATGTAAAAACCTCGGTGCTGGACAAAATTCCCGGAGTGGGGGAAAAGCGCAGACAGCAGCTTTTGAAGCACTTTAAGACCATTAAGGCCATTAAAGGAGCAACCTTGGAGCAGTTGTCAGAGGTTGTGCCGCAAAATACCGCCAAGGCGGTGTATGAATACTTTCGGGAAAAGGAGCAGGAAGCATGAGAGTGATTTCCGGAACGGCCCGTGGCCGGCGGCTGAAGGAGCTGCCCGGCATGGATACCAGACCCACCACCGACAAGGTGAAGGAATCTCTTTTTAATATCATTCAGTTTGACATTGAGGGCAGAAAGGTGCTGGACCTGTTTGGCGGCACCGGACAGCTGGGCATCGAGGCCCTGTCCCGAGGTGCGGCCCGGTGTACTTTTGTGGACATGAACCGTCAGGCGGCGGCCATTATCCGGGAGAACGTATCTGCGGTGGGATTTACTGACCGTGCTGCGGTGCAGCAGGGAGATGCCATGGCGTTTCTGTCCGGCTGCCGGGAGAAATACGATCTGATTTTTCTCGATCCTCCCTACCAGACCCAGCTGCTGGAAAACTGTATTCAAGCTGTCGCAAAGTTTGACATTCTGTCGGAACATGGTATAATGATATGTGAAAGTGCGCAGGAAAAGCAGCTGCCGGAGCTGGATGCCCCCTATGAGAAGGGCAGGGAGTACCGTTACGGCAAGATCAAGCTGACCGTATACCGCCGGCAGGGGAGTGAGGAACTGTGAGCGTTGCCATCTATCCCGGAAGTTTTGATCCGGTCACTCTGGGCCATTTGAACATTATCAAGCGGGCAAGCCAATGCTTTGAAAAGGTGATCGTGTGCGTCATGATCAACTCCAACAAGCAGGGGGTGTTCACACCTCAGGAGCGGGTGGAACTGCTGCGCCGCGCCACCGAGCGGTTTTCCAATGTGGAAGTGGACTTTTCCGATGAACTGCTGGCTGAATATGCCAAGCGCAGAAAGGCGCATGTGGTGGTCAAGGGCCTGCGCGCTGTGTCCGACTTTGAACAGGAGGTCCAGATGGCGGTCATCAACCGTAAGCTGAACCCCCGGCTGGAAACCATGTTTCTGGCCTCCAGTGAGAAGTATACCTACCTCAGCTCTACCATCGTCAAGGAGATGGCCCGATACGGGGCAGACCTGTCCGATTTTGTCCCAAGAGAGATCGTGGACGATGTAAATGCACGAATGAAACAGTTACAGGAAAGGAAGGGACCCTGAAATGGCAAGCGGAGTGGAAGAATTACTGGATATGTTATTTGAACTGGTGGACGAGGCGAAGAATGTCCCCCTGTCCAGCGACAAGTGTATGATCGAGCGCGATCGGGCTCTGGACCTGATCGACGACATCCGTGCCCAGTTCCCCATGGAGCTGGCGGAGGCCAAAAAGCTGCTGGCCGCCCGGGTGGAGTACATTGCCTCCGCCAAGCGTGAGGCTGACCTGATCCGCCAGCAGGCGGAGGAACAGGCCAAGCAGATGCTGGCCGAGAACGAGGTGCTCAATCAGGCCCGCCAGATGAGCAACGACATGATGAAGCAGGCGGAGGAGCGCAGCCGTGAGCTCAAACGCTCTGCCAACGAGTATTGCGAGGATGCCTTGCGCCGCACAGAAGAAGCTGTGGCCGAGGCTTATGATGAGATCAAGAAGTCCCGCATTCGCTTCCGCGCCGCTGCCGGCGCACCTGGTACCCCGTCTGCGGCCCCCACTCGTCCGGTCTACGATGCCGAGGCGGACGAGGTATAATCACATCCCGAAATATCCCGACCTTTTGGTCGGGATATTTTTTTGCCTGAACCATCTGCGCGATTAGGGAATAGACTGGTATGTGGCAAAGCCACATCGCTGAAATCAAGCGAAAAGGAGAATTCCATGAATCGTTATTTTTCCTCTGACTGCGGTCAGGACTTTTTGACGGTGACGGCCAACGGTGT
>JAZNTL010000072.1:0-6776 GCA_045591745.1 Lawsonibacter sp. | reverse complement strand
GAGGATCTGGTCCACCTGTGCCTGAACAAAACTGCCCGCCAGCGCGGCTACGGTGTTGCCCGCCCGGTAGTGGGTCTTCTGCCAGTTTTTCAGGCTCTCCCCCGTCATATTGGACAGGGTGGCCTGGGTGCCCAGAATGGGACGGGCCAGAGCGGTCCCCTTATAGACAGCCGCGGAGAGTCGCTCGGCCACCAGGTCTTCCGGGGTGTCCTCGTACATGCCGATCTCCTCCAGAATGACGCCCCGCTCCGTCTCCACATCCTCCTGGGCGAATTTGGAGCAGAAGAGCATATCGCTCAGAATGTCCAGCGCCCGGTCCAGATGGCGCTCTAGTCTGCGGCTGTACCAGCAGGTGTTCTCCTTGGTGGTGTAGGCGTTGATCTGCCCGCCGATGGCGTCCATATCCATGGCCAGATCGGCGGCGGTGCGGCGGTTCGTTCCCTTGAAGAGCATATGCTCAATGAAGTGGGCGGAGCCGTTCTCGGCGGCAGACTCGTGCCGGGACCCGGCGCCTACGAAAAAGCCCAGAGCCGCGCTGCGGGCGCCGGGAACCTCCTCCAGCAGCAGACGGGCCCCGTTGGGACGAATGATCTCCTGATACATTACTCGATCAGCTCCCAGACAAAGCACTCCAGCTTCAGACGGCTGCCCACGGTTGTCCCCTCGGGCAGCAGGAACATGGTGATGGAGTGGGGCTGCCCCTCGTCGCTCATCAATTCGGCGTAGTCGCCGTTGATGGCCTGCACGGTGTAAAAGATAGGGACCATAGGTACCTCAGGAGTCGATAAAGCTGCGGATGCGCAGCTTTACGCCCAAGTCAGCAGCGATAGCCTTGCACTGCTCGATTTCGTCAGTGGTCTTATCCTTGTCTACGATGGTCAGAATGACCTCGGGAACATAGGCGGCGGACTCTTTGGCAAAGTCCAGCATGGCATGGTAAGCGGCCTCACCCTGAATGGGATGGCACAGGGCCACATAGTCTGTGGCATTGGTGGAGTTCAGAGAGATGGACAGGGTGTGGATGCGGCCCTTCAGCTCCGGGCACACGTTGCGGCCGTTGATCAGATTGGCATGGCCGTTGGTGTTGATGCGTACCGGGGGAAGCTTGTCACCAAAGCGGAGCTTCAGTTCGTCCACCAACCACAGCAGGTCGTCCAGCCGATAGGTTGGCTCGCCGTATCCACAGAAGACGATCTCTCGATAGGAACAAACGTCCCGGCCCAGAAAGCTGTCCAGAGCCTCCTGTCGGGTGGGCTCCCGCTCCAGCCACAGGGAGTCCTCGGTATAGATGGAACCCTGTGCCTTGCCGTGGCGCAGGCAGAACTCGCAGTTGCAGTTGCACTTGTTGGTCAGGTTGACATAAAGTGCGCCTTCGTATTCATAGGTGATGGTCATATGGGATTCCTCTCAGTCATGGATGTTAAAGAAACGTCTAGCATTTTCCGTGGTGATGCGGGCGGCCTCCTCGGGAGTGATGCCCTTGAGCTCGGCGATCTTCTCGGATACGAAATGCACGTAGCCTGAGTCGTTGCGCTTACCCCGGAAGGGCTCGGGAGTCAGGTAGGGGGAGTCCGTCTCGATCATGATCCGGTCCAGGGGAAGCCAGCGGATGACCTCCAGTGCCTTGCGGGCATTTTTAAAGGTGATGACACCGGTAAAGGAAAGCATCCAGCCCATTTTTACAAGTACCTTGGCATCCTCGATGCTGCCTGCATAGCAGTGATACACACCCTGCACGTCTTTGTACTGCCGCACGATGTCCAGCGTGTCCTTGTGGGCATCCCGGTTGTGGACGATGACGGGCAGCTTTGTCTGGCGGGCGATGTCCAGCTGACGGACAAAGACCTCTTTTTGCAGTTCGGCGGGAGCGTTGTCTTTCCAATAGTAATCCAGACCGATCTCGCCGATGGCCTTTACCTTGGGATGGGAGGTGAGGCTCAAAATGCCCTGTTCTACTTCGTCCGACCAGGTGTGGCAGTCGGAGGGGTGCACACCAACGGCGGCATACACGTGGGGGAACTTCTCGGCCAGAGCCACCGCACCCAGAGAGGACTCCAGCGTGCAGCCGGGGTTGATGATGAGTTCCACGCCTCGTTCGGGCATGGAGGCAATCAGCTCGTCACGGTCGGTATCGTACAGCTCCGAGCCGTAGTGGGCATGGGTGTCGAAATACATGATGAATCAATCCTTGTTCTGATATAGCGCAGATGGGGCATTAAACTCGTTCCATTGGATTGTATCATTTTGCGGCAAAAAGTCAAGGGATGAGCAACTTGCTCATCCCTTGACTGATATTTATTGCTGAGTGTCTGCCGCGCCGCTCTGCTCTACCTGCAGGTAGTGGAGGGTGCCGCCGGTCAGGTGATATTTTTGGGTACCGATGTTCTGCATCTTCATATCCAGAGTAGCGAGAAGGTTGGCGGGATAGGTGTCCTTTATGGGGGTGTTCATAGAGGTCACCTGCTGACCATCCACATAGAGTATGACGGTGCCCATGTCGTTTTCGTCCACGTGGTTGACCAGCCGGAACACGTGGGGCTGCTCCAACGCGAAGCTTTCGTCCAAAAACAGTCCGTACTGATAATGGGTTCCGGCGCGGGAACTATATTGGTTTATGGTCAGGCGATTGGAGGAGCTGCTGAGTGCAATCGCGCAGGTACCACCGCCGGTGGCATCCGTGCTGGAAAGAATCTTTCGCATGGTGCTGGGATCCCAGTTGCCGCTGAGCTTGAATTCTACGGCCCAATCCTTGGCGTGAAGCAGCTCCACAGGGGTCTGGAGCTGATAGCGGATGGAGGAGTAAACCCCGTTCTCAATGCTGCCGCCCAGCGCAGTCAAAGCGTTTTCGTTTCTTCCTGTGCTGACCAGCTTGTCATCCTGCAGCTCCCAGCGGTAGACAATGTGGGCGGGGATAATGCTGCTGTCCTGCGCGGAGCAGGTCTGGCAGGAACGTGTTTTCAGACCGGTGCTTTCTGCTGTGGCTTTGGTCACAATCGTCCAGTCGGTCCAGTCGTGAATGTGGGTGTCGGCAGCAGCGTTGGCCTCCTGCACGGCGATGTATTCCAGACCGCCCGCGTTGATGGGCTGTTCTGTAGTGCCAAAGCCGGTGATGACCAGATCCGGAAGGGTGCTGCCTGTGTCGGCGCAGGTCAGTGTTCCAATTTCGCTGCCGTCAACAGACAGGCAGATGCCGTCCGCACGGTTTGCAAGGCGGTAAATATGTGTGCCGGTCAGGTCAGTAGCCGGAGCGGTATACATGCTGCCGTTCCAGGCAAGGGTGATGCGGCCGTCGGAGGTGATGGAGATGCCGTCCGTACCGTTCGGAGCGGAAAACAGACGAATGTCAGCTGCGCTGTACATGGGGTCGGTCATCTTCCACTCTAACAGCCAAGTTTGGTCATGGTACAGCAGGAAGGGGGTCGTGAGCTGATAGTGTGCCTGTTCAAATGCACCGCTGCTGACCGAGCCGCCGATGCGAGTGGGGGCGTTGGCTTGCAGCCCAACGCTGGCCAGTTTCTTGGCTTCGTAATCCCACTGCCAGGAAGTAAAATCGCGGCTGGTCACCGTTACGCTGCCCTGGGCTCCGGTGGCGGTCAGAGTGCCGTTGGTGCGAGGAGTGTCGGCGGTCAGATCGTAATAGTCATAGTGCAGTCCATCGGACAGCTGATAGGTGACCTGCTTGGAACGATAGATGGGGGAGACCACAGGCACCACCAGAGAGGCGGAGCAGCCGCTGATGACCGCTTCCAGATCGGACACGGTGCGGTAGCCTGTCCAATCATAGAACGTGACGGTGGTGGGAACGTCCTGCTCGGGCTTGATGCCCAGCAGGTACAGAGTGTTGCGTACTGCCTCACGGCCCACCTCGTTATAGCCGATTTGGTTGTAGTGGATGGTGTCCTTGACCTCTTTGGGTGTGGTGGGGGAGTACCAGCTTTCCTTCTGCTCCACCTGAGTGGGGTAGTCTACCTTGCCGTTTTCGTAGTGCGTCAGGAAGTACTCAGCTACACGATCAGAGCCGTCGGGCATGCTCACCCAGCTGTCGCCCAGATTGCACACCATGTTGATGTCGGGCAGTTCAGGATTGGAGGCCATCCACAGCTGAGCCACGCGTTGACCGCGCATTTCCAGTTCCTCATAGGTCATAAAGAACGGAGGGGTGTTGGAATCGTAAACACCGTCCTCGTAGCGATAGCCGGTGTACGTTTCGTGTCCGGCCAGGGTGATGATAATATTTCCGAACTCCAGAGTCTGATCGGGAGTGTTGGGATCGGAGTCCATGTCGGCACGCAGGGCAGTCTTAAGGTTTTCATGCATGGACAGGTAGTTCTTCGCGTAAGTTTCGGCGGTCATAGTCTCGTCCGACTCACCCTGACACCAGTAATAGCCCATGTGGGACAGGGTGAAGTGGCCGGCGGCGATCTCCTTGCGCAGGGTCTCCTGGCAGGCGCCGAACAGGGCCACGGCTTCCTTAAAGTTGGCGCCGTCCTGCTGCCAGGATTTGATGGCGGAGCCACCGTGGGCGGCGTTGACCACCCACACCTTTTCGCCGGTGGACTTGACCCACTCATAGCCAAAGCCGCTGTCGGGACCGGCCTTGCCCTCGCCGGCCTCGTTCAGGGAATAGATGGGGTAGGACTCCAGCCATTCAGTGGTACCATTTACGTTGATGTCCCGGTACGTGCCGGTCAGGGCGCTGGCGGCGTAGCTTGTGGCGTTGTCCACGGTCATCTTGGAACGGGCACCGTAGGTGGCATAAACCTCACCGTCCGGGCAGATGATGGACTGTTTGGCATTGCCTTCGCCGCCCTCCATATTGCTCTGTCCGATGAGCAGGAGCAGGGAGATGGGAGCAGGGGTCACTGTGACCTCGTGATACACGCCGTCAATGGAAACTACGGCTTTGCCAATGCCGGTGGCGGTAAGTACATTGCCATTCAGCGTCACCACGGCGGTGTCAAGCACCTTGTTTTCCTCCACGCCGTAGCCAACCTGATAGGAGGTGGGCTTACCCGCGATGACCACGCGCACAGCCTTTCCGGTCATATCCAGACGGTCATCGTAGCGCATGGACAGCTCGCCCTGAATGGTGGGAGCGGAGGGCTGTGCAGGCTTGGAGGGTTTGACAGGCTGTGCAGGCTTAGATGGCTGCACGGGCTCGTCCGGCTCCTTGACCTCGGGAACTGCGGGAGTGGGCTGCTCGGGAGTTTCCGGCTGTTCGGGTTCCTCCGGCTGAGAAGAAATGGCGGGGTCAGGAGTCTCAACGCTCTCATCAGGAAGCTGAGAAATCGAACCCGAACCGGAGGACTGGACTCCGGAGGGGGAGGGATTCTTGCCGCATCCTGTCAGGCTGGCCAGCAGTAAAGCTGCAATCAACAGGATGACGGCAGGCAGAGAACGCAAAGATTTCTTGATGTGTTCCATATGGTGTTCGCTCCTTTGTGTAATTTCCATTCTATTATTATACAAAGGGCAGAAAAAGGCAAGAGGATTGCGGAAACTGATGGCTTTTTTTGTAAGGATATAACAAGAGGGATGGACAAGAGTCCATCCCTCTTAAAACAATTACTTATTCAGATAATTCATCAGCATCTGTGCTGTCTGTGCGCGGGTGGCGGTCTCAGTGGCGTTGGTAAAGGGAACATTCTTCAGAACATCGTTGGCCACAGCCCACTGCAGGGCACCGGCCGCCCAATCATCATAGGCGCCCACGCCGGACAGGTCGCCCTCGGCGGTGGGTTTTCCGGAGTAGTTGTGCAGGATAACGGCCACCTGCTCGATGGTTACGTTGTCATCCGGGCCGAAGCGTCCATCGCCGTAGCCGCTGTCCACACCCTTCTGTGCACCCCAGCCCACGGCGTTGCAGTACCACTGGTCGGCGGGGACATCAGGGAACTTGTTTTCGGCGGTGACGGCGGGCTTGCCCTCTTTGTTGTAGAGTACCTGCACTACCATGGCCCGGGTCAGGTTATCGTTGGGGCCGAAGGTTTCGGTATTGTAGCCGCCCATAATGCCGTTGTTCAGCACGTAGTCCACCGCCTCGTGATACCACTGGAAGGGGCTTACATCCTTCATGTTCTGGGAGGGACACTTATTGACGTAATTTGCCTCGATGGTCACGTCCTCGTTGGGCATGATAAAGGTGGTGACGGGGCTGTTGGGATCGGCCAGGGTGACGTTGCCGCTGACTACCTTCCAGCCTTCAAAGACAAAATCCTTGCTGGGTACGGTGTAGGTCAGGGTCACTTCCGAGTCCTTTACGGCGGTGGTTGCCGTCTGGCCGTCCACAGAGGCAACGGCGCAGGTAAGGTTGAGGGCGCGGGGATCCAGCCGCTCCGGATAGGAGGAGGGGGTGATGACGTAGGGGTTGGCTACGGCATTGTTTACGGCTTCCATAACCACCAGCTTATCCGTGTCGGTCATAGCGACAAAGGGCTTCGGGATGGACTCAAGGGGTTTGCCCACCAGACAGGAGTACCAGGTGTAGCCGGCAATCACCTTGCCCAACTCGTTCAGGTGATAGGTGTCCCGATTCAGGCTGTCGCCAAAGTAGCTGGAGCGTGCGTTCTGGATGGCGGTACCGGCGGGGATCATGTCGACGAATTGTTTGTTTCGCATAACCTTTTCCTGAACGGTGGAGGAGATGGCCTCGAACATGGTCACATCGCTGGCCTGGAACAGGTCGGAGAACTGCTTGGAGTAGGTATAGCCCATTTTAGCGTACTCCGGCGAGTAGGACCAGGTCATGTGCCAGCCAAACTTGGAATCCGGATTGG
>JAZNTL010000071.1:0-35115 GCA_045591745.1 Lawsonibacter sp. | reverse complement strand
CATCTAAGAGCGATAAATCTTTGGCAGTCAGAGCCATGCGACCCAACTGCATTATGCGGTATTAGCAGTCCTTTCGGACTGTTATTCCCCACTCCAAGGCAGGTTCCTCACGCGTTACTCACCCGTCCGCCACTTTCCTCTGTTTCAATTGGACGATTCCTCTATCCACAGATTCTCGTTCGACTTGCATGTGTTAAGCACGCCGCCAGCGTTCATCCTGAGCCAGGATCAAACTCTCAATAAAATGGTATTTAAACAACCTTGCGGTCGCTCAAATCATCTTTATCGAAACTATCCATTAGCTTCAAAGAATTGTCTTAAGAGCCTTTCCAAACAATTGCTTGTTAGAAAAGGACTTCTTGTCCTTTTTCTGGTGCTTCGTGTTTCTTTACGTTGTTTAATTTACAAGGTGCACACCGCCAACCGCGGCGGGAGTTTTATAGTACCACATCCACATTCCCTTGTCAACACCTTTTTTCAAATTTCTTCGAAATCTTGTGTCCGGTCCTGTTCGTGATACCTGCGCTTTCCCTTGTGGCTCTAAGCCTTGCGTCAGCTGCTGCCGACCCCCGCTCAGCCGCCCCTCGTTCAGGCGCTCGCTTATATTACCACCCACCATTCACTTTGTCAACACCTTTTTTTAGTTTTTTCGAAGTTTTTTTCATGGATTCGCCTTTGTCCACGACAGGCGGACAAACGGCCGCCAAAAAACCGGTTGCGCCGGTCAGAAAACTATGATACTCTAGTGGAGAACACATAGTATATAATGTATGCCTATCAAATACACGAATCAGGAGGTGCTCACGTGCCCATTCGTATTCCCGATTCGCTGCCGGCCCGCGCGGTGCTGGAGAGCGAGAATATTTTTGTCATGACCGAATTCCGAGCCATGCATCAGGACATCCGCGCGCTGAACGTTCTGATCCTGAATTTGATGCCCACTAAAATCGTGACGGAGACGCAGTTGCTGCGGAAGCTGTCCAATTCTCCGCTGCAGGTACACGTAGAGCTGCTGCAAACCGCCAGCCACACCTCCCAAAACACAGACGCCGACCACCTGTCCTCCTTCTACACCACTTTTGACCAGATCAAGGACAAGAGATATGACGGTATGATCATTACCGGCGCTCCGGTGGAAAATCTGGACTTTGCCGATGTGGACTATTGGAATGAGCTGTGTCAGATCATGGAGTGGACGAAAACCCACGTCCATTCCACCCTGCACATCTGTTGGGGCGCACAGGCCGGCCTGTACTACCACTATGGCATCCCCAAGTATTCCCTGGACAAAAAGCTGTTTGGCGTATTCCCCCACAAGGCACTGAAGGTCCAGTCCCCCCTGTTCCGGGGCTTTGACGACGAATTCTTCGTCCCCCACTCCCGGTACACGGAAAACCGAGTCGAGGATATTCTGGCCCGCCCGGAGCTGGAGCTGTTGTCCGTCTCCCCCCAAGCGGGTGTTTTTGCCGTGAAGAGCGAGGATAACCGCCGCTTCTTTATTACCGGCCACCCGGAATATGATCCCGACACGCTGGCCAACGAATATTTCCGGGATGTAAATAAGGGTCTGGATATTCAGGTTCCTGACAATTACTTCCCCGACAACGACCCGAAAAATCCACCTGTGGTCCACTGGCGCTCCGCCGCTCAGCTGTTCTATTCCAACTGGCTGAACTATTATGTGTACCAGACTACCCCTTACGACCTGCGCACCCTCAAATAAGACCATAAACGCGGCGGAGCAAGAAGGCTCCGCCGCGTTTTATATACATTATAATAATAAGAGCAAAAAGAACTGACCCTCTGCTGTCTTATCCATCAGCAGAGGGTCAGTTCTGTTCGTTCTTATTATCTAACATCAATTGTTTACCTCTCTTTCTATTGGATCACGCTAAGCCGGTTGCTACGCAGTTTCCAGATCAAAACACACAACCTAATTTCATGCTGCCATACTCGGCACATATGCCTCCAGCTGAGGCCTCGCGATCGGGTCTGTCTTTCCTTTGCCAATGATTCGGCTCGGCGTGTTCAGATGCCTGTCGGTCAGGTTGCCTCGTTTTTGCACTAGATAAATTATATTTGCAATGCGTTTGATCCGAAACTCGCTGGGAAACTACGCTGAGGTTTGCTTGTTTTCTTGCTACCGACTTTGGCATCCGGCTGGGGTAAGCTTCTTAGTACATTGGACTCATCCTTTCTGGCTATAATGTACCATATCTTTTGCAATTTGTCAACCGTATTTTATTCATTTTTTTAAAAATTTTTTGAAAAACAAAATCGAGAGCCAGCCGTTATGCAAGCTCTCGATTTTTCTCTTTCATTTTAGTTGTTTTTCGGTTCGGGGTCGGCATCCAGAGAGCTGAAATAGTCAAAAAAGGGCATCAAGAAATCCACCCCATCCGCAATTTCCTGTACCAGACCCGGCTCATATAAACTTCCTTCGCAGGCTCTGTCCCAGCTGATGGCAATGCTTTTTCGGTTATACCAAGGATTCAGCAGCGCCCCTTTTTCCCCCTTGGGGCGGCGGTATTGCTCTCCCTCCAACAGGTAAGTCTTCTGTCGGTTCAGGCGGCGGGCCAGCTTTTCCATAGGCTTGGGATCACGGTCAATGCGGGCACGCAGCTTGGCCATGGTCAGCGGGGTAGCCGAGTAAAACCCCATGCCGATGCTGTAATACTCCGGCGCAATTTCAAAATAGAATGCCGGCGCATTACTGCCGTTGGTGTCCTGAGACGGGAGATGAAGCACGATCCACATGTGATCTTTGTACGGTCCTTTGCCATGCAGCCGCCGGGCATCCCGGTAGATGCGGGAAACGTGCAGATTAAACTGCCGTTTCGGATGCCGCCGAGCTACCTCCTGCTGCACCTGAACACCCAACTCGCGCAGCGGCTTCTGAATCAGATCAATATATTGTTGTTTGTGCGCTTCAAACCAACCGCGCTCATTATTGAATCGTACATTCCACAAAAACTCGATGCTTTCCGGGGTAAATCCCTGAAACATATTAAACTCCTTCTGTTGTTGTCTCCTGCTGCACCGGAGTTTCCTGCACCTCCGGCTGCACAGGTTCCTGCGTTTCGATCTGCACAGGCTGCTCCACTTCCGGCTGAGGCGCTGCCGTCGGAGTCTCGGGCTCCGGCTGAACGGGGGGCGGAGTTACAGGGGCAGGCTTCTTGGGCTGTACCGTGGTATGCACCACACCGTTCTCATCCACCAAGCCCAGCTTTTCCGCATCCGCAGGGTTATACAGAATCACCTTGTCGCGATGTCGGTAGTTGTTCATGCTCTCCTGCGTGCGGCTGACAAGATTGCCCTGCGCATCGTACACGCACCGGAACACCCGAACCTTGCGTCCGGTGTAGGCCGTGGTATCCACCACCGTCTTGCCCACTCCCACGGTGGCATCCGGCTTGTAGGTCACCTTATAGGGTGTGGTGGACAGAGTTTCCGTCTCCATCTTCACGGTAAGATGTTTGGTATCCGTTCCGTGAAGCTTGATGGTCAACTTACGCCCGTTCACCTTGACCTCCATGCGAATGGGGTGCTCGGTATTGTTGCGGAACTTATAGTCCAGCGCGTTGTATGCCACGGTGGCATCCAGTCCATCCGGCACGTAGCCCACGGTATACATATGATTGGTACGCTCTACGATCTCCAGATTGGCACGCAGAACAGCCAGATACAGGGTAGAGGAGTTTTGGCAGATACCGCCGCCCACTTCATCCACTGTCTTTCCGCCGATATAGGCAGGTGCAGGCTGATAGCCGTTGGCAACAGTTCGCGGCCCAAGGGTCTCATTATAGGAAAACACATCTCCGGGCATCAGGATCTTTCCATCCATAGCCTTTGCCGCCACGATTACATTATTCAGACGAAATTCCGTTCCGCCGATATTGGTGGTACATTCTCCCAGCACATCGGCAAAAAGCAGACCCTGCAGTTTGGACTGCGTGGTTTCGGGCACAGTGAGTATCAGCGCGATCGTCACCACAGCTCCCTCGGCCGCGGCATCAAATTGCTGCTGCGCCTGAGCTGCATCAAAGTCAATACCCACCACGTGAGGAACGACTTGGACTTGGCCCGCCTCGTCCCGCTCCACATAGGCATCCGCCGCCTGTGCGCAGATTTGATCGTGTACCTGCTGCAGGTCCAGCGGCGCAGGCTCTGTTTTGATCACAGAGATTTCTATCTCCCGGTCGCCCGGCTGCTGCAAGGCTTCAAGCAAAGCCTGCATAGCCTGCTCTCGATCCACCTGCACTCCGGTAATGCCCCGAACAACGCTCAGCTTGTCGCCCTTTACCGTCCAAACGGTCTCCACCAGCGCCACATTCTCAGCCTCGCCCAGCTCCTGCAGCGCCCGCTCCATCTGCTCTTTTCCGGAGTCGTTCAGTTCCACAGGGCAGTCGATCCGGGTTTTTCCACCAAAAAGATGGGACAGAATCACCGCGCCCCGCTTCAGGAACGGTTCAGACCGGCCCACCATGTAAGCATTCTCCGCTACGGCGGCGCTTTCCAGATGCGCAAGATTACCGCTCAAACGAGCGGTACTGTCAACGCACCGCAGGTCATACTGCGCATCCGCGTATGCCTGCTCTATCCATGCGTTCATAGCCAAATCCGCTTCTTCTTGGGTCATTCCGCCCAGATCCACCTGAGAGGCCCACACTCCGGGGAGTATCCCATGGGACGCTCCCACATAAATACACAGACCCAAATAAACCAGTAAAATCAAGGCAGCAATGCCGCCCGATACGGCAAGCGCCATCTTTTTCCCTTTGCTCAAACCCTTGGTCTCCATGTTTTCTTCCATACGATCCCCTCCCACAGACCGCCGCAAAGGCAGCCGCCCGCAGTTAATATATATGATGGTATTATACCAGTTTGGCCCACCTATGTAATTACAGAACGGTTACAGCCACAATATATTTTATTATAGTATATCTTCTGCCACAAAATCAAGTGGGGAACTTGCCTTCCACTTCAGTCTCCGCTCCGCTTTTATTTTATGCTGCACCCGCATTTTACTCTTTTCAGCACGAAAAAACAGGTATATAATACCTTTATTGAAAGGAGGGAGGCTTCCCATGGACTATAATGGTCTGCTAAATCTGGGCACGGAGCTGGGCTGTCAGCTCATGGCCAGTGGTGCTGAGATCTCCCGTGTTGAGGATTCCATCCAGCGGCTGATGCAGGCTTATGGCATCAGCAACGCTCACGTGTTCGCCATCCCCAACTGCCTCATGGTCTCCCTTACCCCACCCACGGGCGAACCCATCACCCGCATTTGCCGCATCCCTGCCCACGGCACCGATTTGGACCATCTGGAATTGTGCAACGCCCTGTGCAGAACTCTGTGTCAGGACACACCCCCTCTGGAGCAGGCGCTGGAACAGGTATCCCTTGTCCCCCACAGCCGCCCCATCTACTCGGACCGTGCCGTCATTCTGGGACATTTTCTGGTAGGTGCATTCTTCACTCCGTTCTTTGGCGGCAATGTGCTGGACTCCCTGTGCGGCGGCCTGTGCGGTGTGTCTATCGCTCTGTCCTCACGATTGCTGCGTCACATTGCCGGTTCAAGCGCTTTCTTCCGCACCTTGCTGTCTGCCGCTGTGTCCTCCCTGCTGGCACAACTTCTGGTCCGTTTCGGCACTGCGGGCAACGCAGATGCCATCACCGTCGGCGCGCTGATGCTGTTGGTCCCCGGTGTCTCTCTGACCACCTCCATGCGCGAATTCATGGCGGGCGATATGGTGTCCGGAGTCACACGATTGGCCGAGTCTCTGCTCACCGCTACCGCCATCGCGCTGGGCACCGGTGCCGCATTGGCGCTGGGCCAGTTCCTGTAAGGAGGCAGTCCCATGACCGAGTTGTTTTTTTGCTGGGTTTTACCCTGTTTATACGCATTTCTTGGTTGCGCCGGTTTCTGTCTTGTTTTCAATATCCATGGTCCCGGCATCCTCATCTGCTGCACCGGCGGAGCGCTGGGCTGGCTGGTTTACCTGCTGGCCGACTTCGTTACCCACAACGTGATCCTGCGTTTCCTGCTGGCCGCCATTTTCATTACCCTGTTTTCCGAGATCATGGCCCGGATCCGGCGCTGTCCGGTGACCGGCTACCTTATCATCGCCCTGCTCCCCCTCGTCCCCGGCGGCGGCATTTACGAGGCCATGCTCCACTGTGTCCGCGGCGATACGCAGATGTTCCTGTCTGCGCTGATGCGCACCATGGGCATCGCCGGCTCGCTGGCACTGGGCGCGGTGCTGGGTTCGTCTTTCATTCGCATGATGTTCCCCATCTTCAACCAACTGCACAAAGGATCCGGAGGTCCGTCAAATGCCTAATTTACGTTCCTTTCTTCTGGCCTGCACCATTGCCGGACTACTGATATGCACTGCCTGCGTGCCCGTGCAGCCCACGCCGCCGACCACATCTTCCCCCGAATTTTCCCAGCAGGACAGCGATCTTCTCCCTGACGTTCCCGTGTTGGACGAAGCTTCCATCCCCGCCATTTTTATCCCGGAGCCCGAGCCGGAGGCTCCGTCTGCCAAGCCGCCTGCTCCGGAATCCGCGCAGCCGGTTTCTGCGCCCCCCTCCCCCACCCAGTCCGAACCCGATCCGCAGCCAGAGCCCGTCCGTCCTCCCGTTCCCGACGCATCCGCCTCGGACTACGATTTCTCCCAGCCTGTCCCGGAGCGTGAAGCGGTGGAACTGAGCTATTTTTCCGATGCTGCTTTTGTAGGAGACTCCCGCAGCGAGGGCTTCTACCTGTACGGGGTCAAGCGGGGAAAAAACCTTTCCTCCTCCGGCCTTTCCGTGTTCACTTTCCCCCAAAAGAAGTCCTTTTCCGTCAACGGCACACGCGGCACCGCACTGGAAGCCCTTTCCGCAAAAGAATATGCCAAGGTGTATCTGGGCTTCGGTGTCAACGAACTGGGCTATATCAATACCAATGCCTTTTATGAGGCCTATTGCGAAACCATTGATGCCGTGCGCGCCTGTCAGCCCTATGCTGTGGTCTATGCCCAGACCATGGCCCCCGTAAATGAAAATCAGGTGGCTGCCACCGGCGGCAAAAAGCATCTGAACAACGAGCGGGTGCAGCTGTATAACGATTTGATCCGCAAGGCGGCACAGGAAAAATGCATTCCCCTTCTGGACATATATTCCGCCCTTGTTGTGGACGGCAGTCTGCCCGCCGATGCCAGCCGGGACGGCATCCACATCAACCGCGAGTACAGCCAGAAGCAGCTGGACTATCTTCGGTGCCATACCGTAGACTTTGACACCCTCTACCCCCAACCAAAACCCGAAGCGGAGGCGCCCGACCATGAAACGACTGACCTGCCTGCTGACGGCACTGCTGATGCTGACAGCCTGCTCCCCGTCCCCGACGAAAGCACCGTTCCAATCGAATCTCCCCCAGCAGCTTCTGGAAACTGACGCTTTTTCCGAGCCACTGGAGTCACTGGAAGCAGACCTTATCTGGGTCCTTTACGGTCTGGAGGATGCCGGTCTTGCCCGGGAATCCCTGACCGAGGCCCAGTCCTACCGCTCCACCGGTGCCACCTGCGAGGAACTTTCCCTGCTCACCTTCACCGATGAGCCGTCGGCCCAGACCGCAGCTAACGTGCTGGATCTGTATATCACAAACCAGATCCAAACCAACAAGGATTACCGTCCGGCCGAGCTTGCTAAGCTGGAAAAAGTGTTTCTGGAGCGCCGAGGCACCACTGTACTGCTGATGGTAGCCAACGATTACAAAACCACCTATGAACTGCTTGCGCCCTGATCCCAACGCGCCCGTCTATGACGGGCGCATTTTTTGTGCCGCAACGGGTTGCTCCCCCTTCCAGTATTTACAGCTTGCCCTTTTCCCGCCTCAAAGGTTACAATTTGGTTACAAAGACAGAAAGGAGACCCTCCATGAAACCGCCTATCTTCCGCCGTGCCGCCGCACTGATCTGCACATTTCTCCTGCTGTGCTGCGCCACGCCGCCTGCAAGTGCCGCTTCAGAACAGGTGCAGATACATACCCCATCCGGGCCTCTGTCCGGCGATGCCGCTCCCTTTATCGAAGACGGCATCGCCTATGTTCCGTTGGTTACCTTTGCCCAAACCATGGGCGAGCACACCGCCCACTGGGACGGCAGTCGGGCACAGGTATCCTCCCCTGACATAACCATCACAGCCGCCCCCGGCGAACAGTGGCTGGAAGCCAGCGGCCGCTGTCTGTACGTTCCCGGCGAGGTACGCCTGGTATCCGGCCGCACCATGGTGCCCGTACGTACGCTGGCGCAGGTATACGGCGCACAAGTCAGCTGGGATGGCCAGAACCGCACCGTCACCGTCACGGAAGGAACTCAGCCGTTGGAGCATGGGGACAACTTTTACGACTCGGACACCCTGTACTGGCTGTCAAGAGTCATCTCCGCCGAGAGCCGGGGCGAGGTGCTCACCGGCCAGATCGCCGTGGGCAACGTGGTACTCAATCGGCTGAACAGCGACATTTTCCCCGACACCCTCTACGGCGTCATCTTCCAGAAGGATCAGTTTGAGCCGGTGGAGAATGGCACCATCTATAACGACCCCTACCACCTGTCCATTGTTGCCGCCAAGCTGTGCCTGGAAGGGGCACAGGTGATCGGTGAGTGCATGTATTTCTTTGCCCCCGACCTCTCTCCCGGCACGTGGATCGTCAACAACCGCACCTATTACACTACCATCGGCTGTCACCGGTTTTACCTGTAAAAAACAAGGCTTTTCGAAAGAAAAGCCGTGTTTTTTGCCGTTGCGCTATTGCTATTTTCTTCCCATCGCTGTATAATCGTTGCAAATGCAACTTTCAGGAGGGATAATATGTCCCAAATCACCCGACAGCTCAGTATTTTGGGCCGTTGCCAGGGCATGTACCGGGCCAACCGCCTGCGGGAAAGCGGTCTGTTCCCGCCTCATTATAACTATGTGATCCCCATCTGCCGCAACCCTGGCCTTTCTCAGGAACAGTTGGCCCGCCGGGTCTATTTCGACAAGTACAACGTGACCCGCCACCTGAACAAACTGGAAGAAAACGGATATGTAGAGCGCCGTCCCAGCGACAACGACAAGCGGGTCATGCTGGTTTATCCCACCCAAAAGATGCTGGATCTGCTGCCCCAGGTGCGGCAATGCATCGATGAGTGGGACGCCCTCCTGTTTGACGGCCTGTCCGAAGAAGAACTGGAGCAATTCAATGCCACGCTGTTGAAAATCACACGGCGGGCGCAGGAATATGTCAATTCAAAGGATGTGATCGAGGGATGAAGCTGCTTGCCAAATATCTAAAACCCTTTGTTCCCCGAATGATACTGGGACTTTGCATCAAAATCGGAGGCACCATGGCAGAGCTGCTGCTGCCCATGATCCTGAGCCACGTGCTCAAGGAGGTGGTGGCTCAGCAGGATATGTACGCCATTGCGCGCTGGGGCGGCGTGATGATCCTGTGCGCCCTGCTGGCAGCCGGTATGAACATCATCGCCAACCGTATGGCCACCCGGGTATCCTGCAATTTCTCCCGGGCGGTACGCCATGACCTGTTTCGGCGTACACTGCACCTGTCCGCGGCCCAGACCGACCGGTTTACCATCCCCTCGTTGGAGTCCCGGATCACCACGGACACCTACAATGTCCATCAGTTCGTGGGCATGATGCAGCGCATGGGTGTGCGCGCCCCCATTCTGCTGGTAGGCGGTGTTTGCATTACTCTGTTCATGGACCGGCATCTGGCCACCATCATGCTGGCCCTGATGCCCGTCGTCTTCGTACTCATCTTCTCTATCTCCCGTAAGGGCGTACCTCTATTCACCAGAGTACAGACCTCGGTGGACAATATGATCCGCGTGGTCCGCGAGGACACCCAGGGCATCCGGGTCATCAAGGCCCTGTCCAAGCAGGACTATGAGCACCGCCGCTATGACGCGGTCAACCGGGCGCTAGTCAAGGAGGAACTGCGGGCCAGGACCGTCATGAGCCTGCTCCACCCGGTCATGAACATTCTGATGAACGGCGGCATCGTGGCTGTGGTCTCTCTGGCCGCCTTCCGGGTGGCGGGTGGCACCTCCGACCCGGAGACCGTCATCGCCTTCATGCAGTACTTCACCCAGATCTCCATGGCCCTGATGACGGTCAACCGCATGTTCACCTCCTACACCAAGAGCGCCGCCTCCGCCCACCGCATTGCCGAGGTGCTGGAAACTCCCGAGGACCTTCAGGTCCTTCCGGAGGCGGACCTCCCCCGCCGGGACACCACCGCCCATATTGAATTCGACGATGTGTGCTTCTCCTATCTGGGCAAAAAGAACAATCTGGACCACATCAGCTTCTCTCTGCCCAAGGGCGGCTGGCTGGGCATCATCGGTGCCACCGGCAGCGGCAAGTCCACGCTGGTCAAGCTGCTGCTGCGCTTCTATGACGTGAATTCCGGCGCAGTGCGCATCAACGGAAGAGATGTGCGCACCATTCCCAAGCCGGAGCTGTATGAGATGTTCGGCACCGCCATGCAATTTGATTTCCTCTACGCCGACACGGTGGAGGAAAACATCAAGTTTGGCCGGGAGCTGACCCAGCAGCAGGTGGAGCAGGCCGCCGTCACCGCTCAGGCCCACGACTTCATCGCCGGCTTTGCCGACGGTTACGGGCACATGCTGGCCCAGAAGGGCACCAACATCTCCGGCGGTCAGAAGCAGCGGCTGCTCATCGCCCGCGCGGTTGCTGCCGACCCGGACATTCTGGTACTGGACGACAGCTCCTCCGCGCTGGACTATAAGACGGATGCCGCCCTGCGGCAGGCCCTGTCCCAGCGCATGCAGGACACCACCGTGGTCACGGTGGCCCAGCGTGTCAGTTCCATCAAAAACTGTGACCTGATCCTGGTGCTGGACGACGGGAAGATCATTGGTGCAGGCGACCACGAGCATCTGCTGAACACCTGCCCGGAATACGCGGAAATCAGCGAATCTCAGATGGGAGGTGCTTTCGTTGAGTAACGGATTCGGAGGACCCGGTGGCGGCTTTGGCGGCCCCGGCGGCCGGGGCAATCCCGGCGGGCGCGACCCCAATACCCCCATAGAAAAGCTCAGCGCCGAACGCACCAGAAGTGTCATGCTGCGTCTGGGCAAATACATCCTTCAGCACTGGTTCTTGTTCCTGCTGGCCATTGGCCTGACTCTGCTGTCCAATCAGCTGGCCCTGTTGGGCCCCAACTACTCCGGCGATGCGCTGGACGCCATTGCGGCGGAGGGCGGCGTGCAGTTTGAGGTGGTTTGGGAAAACGTGCGCAAAATGCTGATTTGCTACGTCCTGTCCGCTGTGCTGTCCTTTGCCCTGACCCAACTGATGATGCGCATAAGCCAGAAAATCGTCTACACCATGCGCAAGCAGCTGTTTGAAAAGCTCAGTTCCCTGCCCGTGAGCTATTTCGACACCCACGCCACCGGCGATATCATCAGTCGCATCTCCTACGACATTGACACGGTGAACGCCTCCCTGTCCCACGATCTGGTGCAGGTAATGACCAGCATTTACACCGTGCTCGGTTCCCTGCTCTTCATGTGGCGCATCTCAAAACCTCTGATTCTGGTCTTTGCCGTCACCGTGCCTATCTCCATCTTCTACGCCCGCTTCCGCTCCAAAAAGGTGCGCCCCCTGTTCCGCACCCGTTCCCGCAAGCTGGGCGAGCTGAACGGCTACGCCGAGGAGATGCTGTCCGGCTGCCGCACCATTCAGGCCTATGGCCGGGAGGACGAGATCGTCCGGCGCTTTGACCAGCGCAACGGGGACACCATGGACGCCTACTACGCCGCTGAGTATTACGGCGCGGCCCTTGGCCCGGGCATGATGTTCATCAACAACCTGTCTATCAGCCTGATCGCCATATTTGGCGGCATCCTGTACCTGTATTCCCAGAACGGAACGGTAGCCGCCACCTCCATCTTCTTCATCACCCTTGGCGGTGTGGCCAAGTTCGTACAGTACTCCCGCAAGTTCGCCGGCCCCATCAACGAATTTGCCAACATCATGCACGAGTTCCAGTCCGCCTTCTCCGCCGCCGAGCGCGTGTTCCGCATTCTGGACGAGGAGCCGGAGCCTGCCGATGCACCCGACGCCATCACCCTTACCGACGTAAAGGGTCAGGTGGATATTGACAACATCACCTTCGGCTACACCGAGAAAAAGACCATCCTCCATGATGTCACCGTCCATGCACAGCCGGGCAAGACCATCGCCATCGTTGGTCCCACCGGTGCAGGCAAGACCACCATTATCAACCTGCTCATGCGCTTCTACGACGTAAATGACGGCGCCATTTACGTGGACGGAGAGGAAATTCGTCAGGTGACCCGGGACAGCCTGCGTGGTGCGTACACCATGGTGCTGCAGGATACCTGGCTGTTCCACGGCACCATTTTTGACAACATCGCCTACGGCCGGGAGGGCGCCACCCGTGAGGAAGTGAGCGCCGCCGCCAAGGCCGCCCGCATCCCCTCCTACATCGAGCACCTGCCCAACGGCTATGACACCATCCTGTCCGACGACGGCGTGAACATCTCCAAGGGTCAGCGTCAGCTCATCACCATCGCCCGGGCCATGCTCAGCAACTCCAGCATGCTCATTCTGGACGAGGCCACCTCCAACGTGGACTCCCGCACGGAGATTCAGATTCAGAAGGCCATGGACAAACTCATGGAGGGCCGTACCTGCTTCATCATCGCCCACCGGCTTTCCACCATCAAGAATGCGGACACCATTCTGGTGCTGCAAAACGGTGCCATCTCCGAACAGGGCACCCATGATGAACTGCTGGCCAAGGGCGGCTTCTACGCCACACTCTACAATTCGCAGTTCGCCTGAACAGCAAAAACAACGTCCAAACATAATAGCGAGTGTCCGCAAAACAGTTCAGACCCGGCAGATAATCCTGCCGGGTCTGTTCTTGTATATATTGCAGCCACATGATAAAATAACTTATATAAGCCGATAAATAAGAATTTGACAATGGAGGGAATAAGATGTTGTACATATTTGGGGTTATGTGGTTCGTATTTGGAATTGGTGCAATTATTGCAGCAGGATTTAACATCATTCGGACTGTAACAGGGAAAGATGCAAAATGGTGTCGTTTTATCAGCCTTTCTTCGACCGCATTAACATTGTGTGCATTTTATTGTCAAGCTGCCGTGTGGGTTTTGCAAAAAGATTGGAGCGCCTTGGAGGATGTGGTTCCATCGATGTCGGTAAGCATCTTGATGCTTACGCTGCTTTCTATCACTCTTAATAGTATCTCCTTATTTAAACCCCAAAATAGATAAAGCCCAATTTGTTGAACAGATAATGAGTACACTTCACAAAAGCCTCCCTTGCACCCGCAAGGGGCACGCCGCATCCGTAGGCTTACCCCCCAGGCTCCCCTGTGTAAGGGGAGCTGTCACCGCTTCGCGGTGACTGAGGGGTTGTCGCCAACGGCTGCGCTGTGTAAAGGGAGGTGGCACGGCGAAGCCGTGACGGAGGGATTGTCATGCAGCGAAAGCACAATAAGCAGTTGATTCCACTGGCAAAACATCTGCGAAGAGAAATGACCAAAGAAGAGCGTCATCTTTGGTATGATTTTCTTCGCTCCTATCCTATCCGCTTTTCCAGACAGAAAGTGCTTGGAAAATATATCGCTGATTTTTACAGTGCGGAAGCAAAGCTTGTCGTTGAATTGGACGGCTCTCAGCACTATGAGACGGATGAAATGCAAAACGATGCAGACCGTACTGCTTTTCTGGACGGATACGGACTTCGCGTGATTCGTATTCCTAACAACGAAGTCACCGGAAACTTCCGTGGAGTTTGCGAGTATATTGATACCGCGGTAAGACAATCCCTCAGTCAGCTTCGCTGACAGCTCCCTTTACACAAGGGAGCCTTGGGTGCTGCCGTGCCGCCGCGAAACAAAAATCCTCCCTATGATAATCTCATAGGGAGGATCAATTCTTTTACTTCTGATATTCAAATTCCAAATCGTACAGAGAAACGATATCTCCGTCCTTGATGCCCATGGCCTCCAGCTTGTCGAACAGGCCGGACTCACGCAGCTGACGGTCAAACCAGTTCCGGGACTCGTAGTCACCAAAGTTGACGTTGGCAATGAGCCTCTGCAGCCAGGGGGCCTCGATGACCCAGGTGTCGTCGTACTGCTCGATGGAGACCTCGCCCGTGGTGTCCACCACAGGGGGCCGCTCCACATAGGTGGGCTCGTACACGGTAACGGGAGGCAGCTGGGCCAGCTCCTGTGCCGCCTTCTTCACCAGTTCACGGGTGCCCTGATGGGCGGCGGCGGACAGCTCAAACAGCTCCATTCCCTTGCTCTCCACATGGGCACGCAGGCGCTCCAGCAGTTCGGGGTCGGTCATAATGTCCATCTTGTTGGCCACCACGATCATCTTGCGCTGGGCAAGCTCGGGCGACCAGCCGGCAAGCTCGGCATTGATGGTCTCAAAATCCTCCACCGGGTCACGGCCCTCGCTGCCCGCCACGTCCACTACGTGGATGAGCAGGCGGCAGCGGTCGATATGGCGCAGGAAATCGTGCCCCAGACCGGCGCCCTGAGCCGCACCCTCGATGATGCCGGGGATATCGGCCATGACAAAGGAGACACCCTCCTCCACGTACACCACACCCAGGTTGGGGAACAGGGTGGTAAAGTGGTAGTTGGCGATTTTGGGCTGGGCGCGGCTGACCACGCTGAGCAGGGTGGATTTGCCCACGTTGGGGAAACCCACAAGACCCACGTCTGCCAGCAGCTTCAGCTCCAGCACCACGTCCCGGCTCTCACCGGGCATGCCCGCCTTGGCAAAGCGGGGCACCTGCCGGGTGGGGGTGGCAAAGTGCTGGTTGCCCCAGCCGCCCTTGCCGCCCTTGCACAGGATAAAGGGTTTTTCATCGGCCATATCGTGAATGATCTCGTTAGTCTCCGCGTCCCGGATGATGGTGCCTCGGGGCACCTTCAGCACGAGATCCTCGCCGTCTCGACCGGTGCAGCGCTTACCGCCGCCGTCCATGCCGTTTTTGGCCACGTACTTGCGCTTATAGCGGAAGTCCATCAATGTGGACATGTGGCTGTCGGTGGTGACCACCACGTTGCCGCCCCGGCCGCCGTCACCGCCGTCCGGGCCGCCGTTGGCCACGTATTTTTCACGATGGAAGGACACCACACCGTTTCCGCCGTTGCCGGAACGCACGGTGATCTTCGCGGTATCTACAAAGGGTGCTGCCATAAAAGGCACCTCCTTTAAGTGTCGAATTGAGAAAAAGTAGCCGCAAACGGACTGCGTTTGCGGCTTCTATGTCAGTAAAATGGATTACTGAGCGATCTCCACGATGGAGACCTGCTTGCGATCCTTGCCCAGACGCTCGAACTTGACCTTGCCGGCCTTCAGAGCGAACAGGGTGTCATCGCTGCCCTTACCCACGTTCACACCGGGGTGGATGTGGGTGCCGCGCTGACGGACCAGGATGTTGCCGGCCAGCACGAACTGACCGTCGCCGCGCTTGACACCCAGGCGCTTGGCCTCGGAATCACGGCCGTTACGGGTAGAACCAACGCCCTTCTTATGGGCGAAAAACTGCAAACCGATTTTCAGCATGTCTTACACCTCCAAGACAGATATGTTTTCAGGATATTCCTCGTGCAGCTCGGTAAAATAGACCATGAGTGCGGTCAGGAGCGCCTGACAGGTGCTCTCGTTGGTCTGACCCAGGCTGCCGGGAAGCTTGAGGGAGATGGACGCGTCCTTTTGCCGCACCTTGACCGACGCTTCCAGTCCGAGCACATCGTTGATGGTGCACTCGCACAGGCGGACGGCACTGGTGACGGCGGCGCAGACGATGTCGCTGCCCTCGTCGGCATAGCCGCTGTGACCCTTGACCTCAAAGCCCACGATACGGCTGCCTTCCAGATGAAAGGCTACGGTGGTCATCAGGCCTTGATGGCGCCGATCTGCACCTTGGTGTAGGGCTGACGATGGCCCTGACGCTTGCGATAGCCCTTCTTGGGGGTATACTTGAAGATCATGATCTTCTTGCCCTTGCCGTTCTTGACAACAGTGGCGGCCACGGAAGCGCCCTCCACAACGGGAGCGCCGAAGGTAGCCTTCTCGCCGTCGATGACAGCCAGGACCTTGTCGAAGGTAATGGCAGCACCGGCCTCGGCCTCAATCTTCTCCACGAAGATCACATCGCCCTCAGCCACCTTGTACTGCTTACCGCCGGTCTCAATGATAGCGTGCATGTAATTTTCAACTCCTTCATTTACGGGCTCGCTCTCCCGGGCGGAGCAGGCAAAATACCCACTCACTTGCATACCCGCTCAATGCGGCTTACATAGTTTATCAGCCATTTTCGCCCTTGTCAAGCAAAATCGCGCTGTTTTTCAATATTTTCATCCAATATCGGCCTCCAAGACCGTCCATTTGCCCTCTCGCCCGGGGCAGGGGCCATCCTCCACCACCACAGCGTACTTTTCCAGCAGCTCCACCGGCTTATAGGACAGCTTGGAAGTGCGCAAGCCGGGGTCACCGGTGTCGTCCTCCCGGTTGATATACTCCACACCGTCCACCGCGTACTTCTGGGCAAACTGACTGACCACCATCTGATAGCAGCCCTCATAGTCCCGATCGGCCTTCTCAATGTGGATAAACAGGGTATCCCCCACCACCTCGCCGATGGAAACGCCCACCACCTGACCATTCACCCGCAGCACACCACCCACCATACCGTAGCGTGCAAAGTCCCGGAGCACCTCCCGGGTCTTTTTCATGTCCTCCTGAAAGGTGCCGCTGTCCTTCTGCGTTCCGGCGGCATAGCGGTCCAGAAAGGCCTCCACATCCGCCGCGTCCGCCCTTGTCAGCACGTCAAAGCTCCAATTGTCATAGGTACGCAGAAAACGGTTGACGTGGTTGCGCTGACCGCCCAGCTTCTTTCCCTTAAAAAACTTCAGGTCCTCCGCCAGATACAGGTAGTCGAAAGTATCCCGGTCGCTCATGGCAGTGGCGCAGGGAAAGCACTCCATCAGCGGCTCCAGCTCCTCCTTTGGGATGGGGTAGAAGGTCAGAGGCATGTTCCGCCGCTGACAATATTCCCGCACCTGCTCGTACTCCCGCCTACGGTCGCCGCCCTGAGGCAGGGTAAACAGCGTCCCAAAGCCGGGATAGTCCACCTTAAAATACAGGATATTTTCATGGATAGCCCATTCCGTTTTATAATAGTCCCGCCAGATAAAGATGCCACCCACCGTCAGGTCGCACAGTCTGTGGGGATTGCGCCCCAGAAAGGGGCGCAGAACGTTCAGGTCTTTCTCTGTCAGGGGATGGAAGTCCAGCATAGCTTTGTCTCTTTTCCGCAAAAAGTGAAGCGCCCGCGGAGCTGCGGACGCTTCCTTAATGGTATTATACCATAAAATATAGGGTTAAAACCACCAAAATCAGACTTTTTTCGCTCGCAGAGACACCCAGCCGTTCTGCTCGGTGCGCTTGATGATGGCAAGGCCGTTTTTGACCAGAGCGGCCTCCACCTCATGGGCGCGGGTATCGATGATGCCGGAGCAGATGAACACACCGTCCTCCTTCATCAGGCCGGGGGCCTGCGCGGACAGGGGGATGATCACGTCGGCCACAATATTGGCCAGCACCAGATCGTACTGCTCGGCACTCAGTTCTTCCGCCAGCACGCGGTCGGACAGCACGTCTCCAGCCCGAACCGTATAGCGGTCTTTTCCAATGCCGTTCAACCCGGCATTTTCATAGGCCACGTCCACCGCC
Source organism: Lawsonibacter sp. (assembly GCA_045591745.1). GTDB lineage: Bacteria > Bacillota > Clostridia > Oscillospirales > Oscillospiraceae > Lawsonibacter. The sequence goes on along the minus strand of JAZNTL010000071.1, from coordinate 17,278 downwards.
TTAGGGTCAATGTCCACCGCCACGGCATGATCTGCGCCCAGCACCAGAGCGGCAATGGACAAAATACCGCTGCCGCAGCCCAGATCCAGCACGCTGCTGCCCGGTGCGGTATGCTCTTCCACGCCCGCCAGACACAGCTGGGTAGATGCATGGGAGCCGGTGCCAAAGGTCAGGCCGGGATTGAGGTAGAAGGGCACTTTCCCCTCCGGAACAGGCTCGTTGCGCTCCCACTCGGGCACCACATAGAGCTTTTCGCCCACAGGCAGGGGCTTATAGTATTTCTGCCAGCTGTAGGCCCAGTCATTATCCCCCAGCGGGGTGACGGTGTATTCACAGCCCAGCAGGGCGGCATACTTATTCAGCATAGCCTTTCCGTCCGCACCGTCGGTCACATAGAACTTGATGCGGCTCAGGCCCTGCATGCGCTTTTCCAGTTCCTCGTCCACATAGTCCCAGTACTGTCTGTTCTGCTCCAGAAAGCGGTGGAACTCCTGCTCGTCCTCTACCACAAGGCCGGTCATGCCTGCGTTGATGAGTTTTCCGCTCAGCTCGTCCAATCGGTCGGTGGTGGTATTGACCGCCACCTCCAGCCACTTCAGTTCATCCATCGCGTCAGCGCTCACTTCCCATGTAGAACAGAGCCACAGTTCCCGGACCGGAGTGGGCACCGATGACGGGACCTACATAGTTCATAATGACCTCTTTTACTCCAAAGCGCTCCTTGACCATGTCTGCCAGTTTCTGCGCTTCCTCCAGACAGTCACCATGGCTGATAAAGATCACCTGTTCCTCCGGCCGGATCACGGTCTGTTCCATCTTGTCTGCCAGGGCCTTGATGGAAGCCGCGCGACCCCGGGCTTTGGCGATGTTGATCAGGTGCCCCTCGTTGTCCACGTGGAGCACAGGCTTAATGGCCAACATGGTGCCCACCACGGCGGTGGCGGCGGAAACGCGGCCGCCGCGCTTGAGGTGGAACAAGTCATTGACCGTGAACTGGTGACACACGCTCATTTTATTGTCCTCGGCCCACTGATACACCTCGTCGATGCTCTTGCCCTTGGCGCGCTCCTGTGCGGCAAGATAAACGAGCATTCCCTGTCCCAGGGAGGCGCACAGGGTATCCACCACATAGACCTTGCGTTCGGGATATTTTTCCTTCAGGTCGTCTGCGGCAATGACTGCGGAATTATAGGTGGTGGACAGGCCGGAAGAGAAGGCCAGCACCAACACGTCCTTGCCTTCCTGCAGGTGGGGCTCGATAGCCTCGGTAAACTGAGCCACGTTGACGGCGGAGGTAGTTGCCATCTTGCCCGCACGCAGCAGGTCGTAAAACTCGTGAGGATCCATCTCCCGGTTGTCGGGATAGTTATAAACGATCTTGCCCTCCATATCATAGCTCAGGGGCAGCACCTGCACATCCAGCTGCTCCACCAGTTCGGCGGTCAGGTCAGCGCAGGAATCGGTCAAAATCACAAACTGGTTCATATCGTTCACTCCTTGTCCGTTTTATGTTTCTTGTCCTCTTGGCCGCTGCGTTCCCGGATAATGTCCAGCACCCGGGCACAGGCCAGCTGGTTGGCATAGCTGCGCAGGCCCAGACTTAGGGCCAGATTGGGCAGCTGCTCCTCCGGGATATCCGTGTCCAGATTGGCCGCTGCCTCACTCAGGGCAACATCCAACGCACGGCCGAAATAGTTATAGATGGCTTCGGGCTCCTTACCATCAGGCACGGAGTCCAGCATGGCACGCATGTCCTTAACGCTGAGCACCTTTTTCATGGCGCACACCGCCGTCAAATAGCCCAGATGGACCGGGCCGTAGCGCTTGCCGTCCGCCCGGGGCACAAGGCCGTCCTTGATGTAGTTATTCACCATGGCGGAGGTAAGCTGCTCTTCCTCTTTAAAGTTGATCAGCTGCCGGGGCATATAGGAAATAACCTGATCCATATACAGGGCAATATCGGGCAGGTCCTCCCATGCTACCGGGCGCTCCCGCTCCAGCTTTTCCTTGAGCTGTTTCAGTTCTTCCATGGACACCGTCCTTCCCTTTGTTTTCTTGTCTCGGTCATTATATACAATATCAGGTATTTTGTAAAGTCATTTCGAAAATCATTTTGCACTTTCCTTCCGGAATGCTTACCTATTTCCCCAACCTGTGTTATAATGATGTGACTATTGCCTTTAAAGGAGGTGTGCACATGCGAAAACTGGTTGTTGGTATGCTGGCCCACGTAGATGCAGGCAAGACCACGTTGTCCGAGGCCATGCTCTACCGCGGCGGCGCCATTCAGAAGCTGGGCCGGGTGGACCACCGCAATGCCTTTCTGGACACAGATGACATTGAGCGGGAGCGGGGCATCACCATCTTTTCCAAGCAGGCGCTTTTAAACCTGCCCACTGTTGGGCTGACCCTGCTGGACACACCGGGGCATGTGGACTTCTCCACCGAGATGGAGCGCACCCTGCAGGTGCTGGACTGTGCCGTGCTGGTCATCAGCGGCACCGACGGAGTACAGGGCCACACTCGGACCCTGTGGAGCCTGCTGCGGCGCTATCGTGTACCCACCTTCCTGTTTATCAATAAAATGGACCTGCCCGCCGACCGGGACAGTCTCATGAACGACCTGCACCGTCAGCTGGACGAGGGCTGCGTAGACTTTGCCGCCCCTGACCGGGACGAGCATGCCGCCATGTGCGATGAAGGTGCGCTGGAGCAATTTCTGGACACCGGCGTGCTGACGGAAGCCACCCTGTGCGACCTGATTGCCCGACGCAAGCTATTCCCCTGCTTCTTCGGCTCCGCTTTAAAGTTGACCGGAGTGGACGAGCTGTTGACCGCCCTTGAGACCTGCGCTCCCCGCCCGGAGCGTCCGGATACGTTTGGCGCACGGGTATTCAAAATCTCTCGTGACAATCAGGGCACACGTTTGACATGGCTGAAGGTCACCGGCGGCACGCTCAAGGCCAAAACGATTTTGTCCGGCGGCAGCGGCGAGGAGTGCTGGCAGGAAAAGGCTGACCGGCTGCGCCTTTACTCCGGAGCAAAATTCTCCTCCACCGACACCGCCGAAGCGGGCAGTATCTGTGCCGTCACTGGCCTGACCCACACCCGCCCCGGCATGGTGCTGGGCAGCGAGGCCGGGGACACCCTGCCCATTCTGGAGCCGGTGCTCACCTACCAGCTCATTCTGCCTGAGGGCTGTGACCCTCATGTGGCCATGGGCAAGCTCAGTCAGTTGGAGGAAGAAGACCCCCAGCTGCACATCGTCTGGAATCAGCTCCTGCGCCAAATTCACATTCAGCTCATGGGGCAAGTACAGCTGGAAGTGCTGTCCAAGGTCATCGCCCAGCGCTTCGCCATGGAAGTGACCTTCGGTCCGGGCAGCATCGTTTATAAAGAGACCATTTCCGATACGGTGGAAGGCATCGGCCACTTCGAGCCCCTGCGCCACTATGCCGAGGTCCACCTGCTCCTTGAGCCGGGCCCGCCGGGCAGCGGCCTGCGCTTTGAGTCCGGCTGCTCCACCGATGCGCTGGACTTGAACTGGCAGCGGCTGGTCATGACCCATCTGGCAGAAAAGGAACATCTGGGTGTGCTCACCGGCTCGCCCATCACCGACATGAAAATCACACTCATTGCCGGGCGGGCCCATCCCAAGCACACCGAGGGCGGCGACTTCCGCCAGTCCACCTACCGGGCCGTGCGTCACGGTTTGATGCAGGCTCAAAGCGTTCTGCTGGAGCCGTGGTACTCCTTCCGGTTGGAAGTGCCCGCCGACAATGTGGGCCGGGCCATGACGGACATTCAGACCATGGGCGGCAGCTTTGATGCCCCCGAGCCTCAGGGAGGGTTGACCCTGCTCACCGGCTGCGCTCCGGTGGCCGGTCTGCGAGACTACTGGAAAGAGGTCACCGCTTATACCCGGGGGCGGGGACGGCTTTCCTGTCAGGTGCAGGGCTACCAGCCCTGTCACAATGCCGATGAGGTCATTGCCGCCATAGGCTATGCGCCCGAACGGGACACCAACAACACCGCTGACTCCGTGTTCTGCGACCACGGCGCGGGCTTTGTGGTCCCGTGGCATCAGGTGGCGGACTATGCCCATGTGGAAAGTCCCTTGAAGCAACAAAAAGAGGACACTCCGGTTCCTATTGGCCCCGCCGGGGGCAGCTCCCGGCAATACACCGGCTCGCTGGAGCAGGACAAGGAACTGCAAAAAATTTTTGAGCGCACCTATGGCAAGGTGGAGCCAAAGGCCTTCCAACCGGCCAAAAAGCCCGCCCGCACCAGTCTGGAGGACAAGGAATACAAATTCCAGCCCCAGAAGACCGGCCCGGAATACCTGTTGGTGGACGGCTACAATATCATCTTCGCTTGGGACGAGCTGAAGGATTTGGCCCGGCAGGATGTTGCCGCCGCCCGTGCCGCCCTGTGCGACCTCTTGGTCAACTACCGGGGCGCAAAGCAGTGTGAGGTCATCGTGGTCTTCGACGCTTACAAGGTCAAGGGCAATCCCGGCTCGGTGGAGAAATACAACGGCATTTATGTTGTCTACACCAAAGAGGCGGAAACCGCCGACTCCTATATTGAAAAGACCACCTACGACCTGAGCAAAAACCATAAGGTCCGTGTCGCCACCTCCGACGCGCTGGAACAGCTCATCATTCTGGGCCACGGCGCTTTGCGCCTGTCCGCCCGCGCATTCCATCAAGAGCTGGAACAAACTCAGGGCGAGATCAGCCGTTCTCTGGCCGACCACAATCGTCAAAATGCACATTCCGCCCAACTCAAGGACACCGCACACATAAAAAAGCAATAAATCGCAGGGAAAGAAATAAAAAATCAGGGCATACTGATTTACAAAACCGCATGTTTTTGCTATACTGAAGTGTGGGGTTTCATTTCCCCCGAATTTTTCAGCCGTTCCAAGGGACGTGCTGTCAAGGAGTGGTTCCGTTATGAGCCGTATGATAGGTACTGTTTCCCGCGGTGTCCGCGCTCCCATCATCCGCGCCGGCGAAGATCTGGCCAAGATCGTCACCGACTGCGTGCTGGAGGCTGCCGCCGATGACGGTTTTGCCATCCGTGATCGTGACGTGGTCGCCATTACCGAGTCCATCGTGGCCCGGGTACAGGGCAACTACGTTTCTGTGGATGATATTGCCGCCGATGTAAATGCCAAGTTTGGCGGCCAGACCGTGGGTGTCATCTTCCCCATTCTCAGCCGCAACCGTTTCGCCATCTGCCTGCGCGGCATCGCCAAGGGCTGCAAGAAGGTGGTCCTGATGCTGTCCTACCCCTCTGATGAAGTGGGCAACCACCTCATCTCTCTGGATGCTATGGATGCCGCCGGTGTGGACCCCTACAAGGATGTGCTGACTCTGGCCAAGTACCGTGAGCTGTTTGGCTATGAAAAGCACCCCTTTACCGGTGTGGACTACGTGGCCTATTACGAAGAGCTGATCCGCAGCTGCGGTGCCGAGGTGGAGATCATCTTCGCCAACGACCCCCGCGCTGTGCTGAGCTACACCAAGAACGTCCTCAACTGCGACATCCACACCCGCGCGCGCACCAAGCGCCTTTTGAAGGCCGCTGGCGCGGAAAAGGTGTTCGGTCTGGACGAGATCATGAATACTCCCATCAACGGCAGCGGCTACAATGAAAAGTACGGCCTGCTGGGCTCCAACAAGGCCACCGAGGATCAGGTCAAGCTGTTCCCCCGCGACTGCCAGGATCTGGTGGAGGACATCCAGAAGCGCCTGCTGGACAAGACCGGCAAGCATGTGGAGGTCATGGTCTACGGCGACGGCGCCTTCAAGGACCCCGTGGGCAAGATCTGGGAGCTGGCTGACCCCGTTGTCTCCCCCGCCTACACCGCCGGTCTGGAGGGTACTCCCAACGAGCTGAAGCTGAAGTATCTGGCCGACAACGACTTTGCCGCCCTGTCCGGTGAGGCTCTGAAGCAGGCCATCAAGGACAAGATCCAGGCCAAAGACGACGATCTGGTGGGCCAGATGGTGTCTGAGGGCACCACCCCCCGCCGCCTGACCGACCTGATCGGCTCTCTGTGCGACCTGACCTCTGGCTCCGGCGACAAGGGTACTCCCTTCGTCTATATCCAGGGCTACTTCGACAACTATACCACCGAGTAATGCAACAGGAGGATGGCAAATGCCATCCTCCTGTTTTTCGTTCATTTCATATTTCTATTTCCCGATAATATAAGTAATACAATGTGTTCGCTTCGTGGTCAAAAATATATAGTTTATAGTCGGAGAACGGCTGTTCCTCATCCCATACGTCCACCCGATAGTAATCGCCCGGGGACAGGCTTTCCGCGTCATAGCGATACTCGCGGCACAACTGCTCAACATCCTCCTGTGTCACGTCTCTTACGGCATCCAGCTCTTGCTCATAGTCTTGCACAAAGGTGAGTATCTCGGGCATATTCTCCTGCGTGACCGGCTGAAAGTTGGGTTGATCGGCAAAGGACACGTTCCAATAGTAGTATTCATTGTATTCCATCTCTTCAGCACCATCATACCAATGCCCGCGATAATGTCCTTGTCTGGTGTACTGGGAAAAACGAATGGGCGGCTTTGGTATTTCCATCATCTCCGCATCCGTTTCAAGGAACAGCCCGGTAAAAAGCCACCATGCAAACAAACAGGCCACAGCTAAGACAGCTAATGGGATGCCGAAGCTGACCGTCGCAATGACCACAATATCTTTGGTTGTTCCCCGCACGGCTATTCCCTCCCAATCTTTGATTTTATAGGTTCAGTATATTGTATTTTCGCTCTTTTCACAAGGGGGGAGAATATAAAACCGCCCCCGGTTCCAGTCGGAACCGGGGGCGTTCAACTTATTCAGTTTCCCTTTGATTAGCCGCGGGGGTTGGCGATGGCAGCCTGAGCGGCAGCCAGGCGGGCGATGGGCACGCGGAAGGGAGAGCAGGACACATAGTCCAGACCGGTCTTGTGGCAGAACTCCACGGAGGAGGGGTCGCCGCCGTGCTCGCCGCAGATACCCAGCTTCAGCTCGGGACGGGTAGAACGGCCCAGCTTGCAGGCCATGTCCACCAGCTTGCCCACGCCGGTCTGATCCAGACGGGCGAAGGGATCGCTCTCGTAGATCTTGTTGGCGTAGTAAGCCTCCAGGAACTTGCCGGCGTCGTCGCGGGAGAAGCCGAAGGTCATCTGGGTCAGGTCGTTGGTGCCGAAGGAGAAGAACTCAGCCTCCTTGGCGATCTCGTCGGCGGTCAGGGCCGCGCGGGGAATCTCGATCATGGTGCCGACCATGTACTTCATGGAAGAACCGGCGGCGGCGATCAGAGCGTCAGCGGTCTCGGTGACCACCTTCTTGACGAAGGCCAGCTCCTTGATCTCGCCCACCAGGGGGATCATGATCTCGGGGACCATGTTCCAGTCAGCGTGACGGGCCTGAACAGCCAGGGCGGCCTTGATGACAGCGCGGGTCTGCATGGCAGCGATCTCAGGATAGGTGACAGACAGGCGGCAGCCGCGGTGACCCATCATGGGGTTGAACTCGAGCAGGCCCGAGATGATGGCCTTGATGACGACAGCGGACTTGTCCATGGCCTTTGCCAGATCGGCAATGTCAGCCTCCTCGGTGGGCACGAACTCGTGCAGGGGGGGATCCAGGAAGCGGATGGTCATGGGACGGCCCTCGAGAGCCTCGTACATGGCCTCGAAGTCACCCTGCTGCATGGGCTCCAGCTTGGCCAGAGCCTTCTCGCGCTGCTCCACGGTGTCGGAGCAGATCATCTCGCGGATGGCGGGGATACGGTCGGCCTCGAAGAACATGTGCTCGGTACGGCACAGGCCGATGCCCTCAGCGCCGAACTTCACGGCCTGAGCGGTGTCGCGGGGATTGTCGGCGTTGGTGCGGACCTTCAGCTGACGGAACTCGTCGGCCCAGGCCATGATACGGCCAAACTCGCCGGAGATGGAAGCGTCCACGGTGGGGATAGCCTCGCCGTAGATGTTGCCGGTGGAGCCATCCAGACTCATCCAGTCGCCCTCAACGTAGGTGCGGCCGGCCAGCTCGAACTTCTTGTTCTCCTCGTCCATCTTGATGGCGCCGCAGCCGGACACGCAGCAGGTGCCCATGCCGCGGGCAACAACGGCGGCGTGAGAGGTCATACCGCCGCGCACGGTCAGGATGCCCTGAGCGGCGACCATGCCCTCGATATCCTCGGGAGAGGTCTCCAGACGGACCAGCAGCACCTTCTCGCCACGCTCGGCCCACTGCTTGGCGTCCTCAGCGGTGAAGACGATCTTGCCGCAGGCGGCACCGGGAGAGGCGGGCAGGGCGGAAGCCACGGGGGTGGCCTTCTTCAGGGCAGCGGGGTCGAACTGGGGATGCAGCAGGGTGTCCAGGTTGCGGGGGTCGATCATGGACACGGCCTTCTTCTCGTCGATCATGCCCTCGTCCACCAGGTCGCAGGCGATCTTCAGAGCGGCAGCGGCGGTACGCTTGCCGTTACGGGTCTGCAGCATGTAGAGCTTGCCGTTCTCCACGGTGAACTCCATGTCCTGCATGTCGCGGTAGTGGTTTTCCAGAATGCCGCACACCTCAACGAACTGGGCGTAGGCCTCGGGGAACTTCTGCTCCATCTCCTGGATGGGCATGGGGGTACGCACGCCGGCGACCACGTCCTCGCCCTGAGCGTTGGTCAGGAACTCGCCCATCAGCTTCTTCTCGCCGGTGGCGGGGTTGCGGGTAAAGGCAACACCGGTACCGCAGTCGTCGCCCATGTTGCCGAAGGCCATGGACTGCACGTTGACGGCGGTGCCCCAGCTGCCGGGGATGTCGTTCATACGGCGGTAAACGATGGCGCGGGGGTTGTTCCAGGAACGGAACACGGCCTTGATGGCGCCCATGAGCTGCTCCTTGGGGTCGGAGGGGAAGTCAGAGCCGATCTTGCTCTTGTACTCAGCCTTGATCTGCTCGGCCAGGGTCTTCAGATCCTCGGCGGTCAGCTCCACGTCCTGAGTGACACCGCGCTCCTCCTTCATCTTGTCAATGAGCTCCTCGAAGTACTTCTTGCCGACCTCCATAACCACGTCGGAGTACATCTGGATAAAGCGGCGATAGCAGTCGTAGGCCCAGCGGGGGTTGCCGGACTTCTTGGCAATGACCTCAACGACCTGCTCGTTCAGGCCCAGGTTCAGGATGGTGTCCATCATGCCGGGCATGGAGGCACGGGCACCGGAACGCACGCTGACCAGCAGGGGGTTCTCCATGTCGCCGAACTTCTTGCCGGTGATCTCCTCCAGCTTGACGATATACTCCATGATCTGAGCCTGGATCTCGTCATTGATCTTCTCGCCATCCTCATAGTACTGAGTACAAGCCTCGGTAGAGATGGTGAAGCCCTGGGGAACGGGCATGCCCAGACCGGTCATCTCGGCCAGGTTGGCGCCCTTACCGCCCAGCAGCTCGCGCATGGAACCATTGCCCTCGGAGAAGAGGTACAGATACTTGTGTGCCATTTGCAAATCATTCCTTTCTTATTCTTTGAATACGCATCTGAAAAACCCACCGCCTTTGCGGCGGGTCTTTTCAGATGCGTATTGCCAGCGGAGCTTGTCCGCCGCAGCGCACCTTTTCTGCAGGGCGCATCCCTGCATATTACAAAGTTGCGCAAATATTATACCCTCTTGCAGGAAAAATTGCAACTGCTATTGGTATGATTTTGTGTTGTTTTTTCAAGTTTGGCTTGTATATTTTAACATTCCACCCCAATGCGGGCCTGCACCCCTTTGTCAAAGGGGTGGCGCTGCTTGTCCATCCGGGTCACGTAATCCGCCCGCTCCAGCAACCTTTGCTGTCCCTGTCTTCCGGTGAGCACCACTTCACCCCCATAGCCGTCCAGCAGGGCCAACACACCGGAAAGCTCCACCAACCCCGCGTCAACGGCATCGCACACCTCGTCCAGCACCAGCAGATCCGCTCCGGGAACAAGCTCACCCAGTCGGGCCAGCATACGTGCGTACCGTTCCCGCTCCTGCCGGCATTGGTCGGGTGTCAACTCAAAAGTAAAGGGCAGGCAGTCCGGCAGCGGCAGCAGCTCCACTCCGGGCAGCCGGGCCAGTGCAAACCGCTCCCCACTGTCCTCGCATTTCAAAAACTGGGCCACCACCACCCGTTTTCCCCGCCCCGCCATACGCAGAGCAAGGCCCATGGCCGCAGTGGTTTTCCCTTTCCCGTCGCCGTGATAGATGTGCAGCATAGAATCACCTCTTTTTTATTGTATCACCCTTTTCGTCCCCGGTACAGCAAAAAACGGTGCTTTCCCTCGGAAAGCACCGTTTTATCAAATTTGTTTCAGCAGCCATGCCGCTGCCGCCAGCTGAAGGGCCAGCAATGCAGGCAGGCCGTATTTGAATTTACGGTGTCGGGTCTTGTGGCGAAAGGTCTGCATTCCGGCAATGACTCCCACCGTTCCGCCCAGCAGAGCGGCGATAAACAGGGTCTTTTCCGGAATGCGCCATGCTCCCCGCCTGGCCTTCCACTTGTCCAGTCCCATCATCAGAAAGCCCAACCCATTGACTGCCACCAGCCACAGCACAACGGGGTCAAACTCATTCATCGGTCTTTTCCTGCTCAGGCTCGGCGGGCTGTTCCGGCTCGACTTCCTCCTCGGGTGCCGGAGCGGCCACAGGCTCGCTCACCATGTGGATGTTCCGGGCGGGAGGCTCGATGTCCCCGGTTAGACTGCTCTTAGTGTGGGTGGACGCGTAGGCATCCTCCACCAGAGCGGGGTCTCTGCCCTCGATGATGGCAACCATCTCGCCGCCGGTGATGGTCTCCTTGTCCAGCAGGTACTCCACCACCTTATGCATATCCTCCAGATTTTCCCGAATGACCTTGACCGCGTCCTCATAGCAGGCATCCAGAATGAGCTTGACCTGCTTATCCATGGCCGCGGCGGTGTCCTGAGCGCAGTCCAGTCCATAGCCGCCGTCCAGATACTGGTTGCGGATGGAGGCCAGCGCCATCATGCCAAACTCCTCGCTCATACCAAACATAGCCACCATCTTGCGGGCAATGTCGGTGGCCTCCTGAATGTCCTGAGAGGCACCGTTGGTCATGGTGTTCAGCACCACCTGCTCGGCGGCGCGTCCACCCATGGACACAGCGATTTTGGCCATGAGCTCTTCCTTGGTGCGCAGGTTGGTCTTATCCTCCTCGGGCATGAGCAGGGTATAGCCCAGACTGCCCTCGGTATGGGGCACGATGGTGATCTTCTGCACCGGCTCGGCATTTTTCTGCTTGTAGGCCACCATAGCGTGGCCCACCTCGTGATAGGCAACCAGCTTGCGCTCGAAGGGGGTAAGCACGGAGTTCTTTTTCTCGCTTCCGGCAATGACAAATTCAAAGGAAGCCAGCAGGTCCTCCTGATTGACGAAACGGCGGCCACGGCGCACAGCGCGCAGAGCGGCCTCATTGGTCAGGTTGGCAAGGTCGGCGCCCACGCATCCGGCGGTGGCCAGAGCGATCTTCTTCAGGTCCACGTCCTCTGCCAGCTTGATCTTGCGGGTGTGTACCTGCAGGGTGGCCAGTCGGCCGGCCAGATTGGGCCGGTCAATGGTAATGCGCCGGTCAAAGCGGCCGGGACGCAGCAGCGCTTTATCCAACACCTCAGGCCGGTTGGTGGCAGCCAGCACAATGACGCCCTTGGTGGGGTCAAAGCCATCCAGCTCCGCCAGCAGCTGGTTTAGGGTCTGTTCCCGCTCGTCGTTGCCGCCCATTCGGTTATCGCGGGTCTTACCGATGGTATCGATCTCGTCGATGAAGATGATGCAGGGGGCCATCTTGGCCGCTTCCTTGAACAGGTCACGCACGCGGCTTGCGCCCACACCCACGAACATCTCCACAAAGTCGGAGCCGCTGATGGAGAAGAAGGGCACACCCGCTTCGCCTGCCACAGCCTTGGCAAGCAGGGTCTTACCGGTGCCCGGAGGGCCCACCAGCAGCGCGCCCTTGGGCAGCTTGGCGCCGATCTCAGTGTACTTTCCGGGGTTGTGAAGAATGTCAATGATCTCCTGCAGGGACTCCTTGGCCTCGTCCTGTCCGGCCACGTCGGCAAAGGTAACTCCGGTGGACCTTTCCACGTAAACCTTGGCATTGGCCTTGCCCACGCCGCCGATGCCGCCCATACCGCCGCCCTTGCCCATGCCGCGGAACAGGAAAATGAACAGGCCCACCATCAGCAGCATAGGCAGGATGCTGGTCAACAGACTCAGCAGCAGAGAGGGTTCTTCCAATTCAGGGCCGTCATAGACCACACCACTCTCGTCCAGCAGGGTCTGCAGTCCGTCGTTACCCAAATTGATGGCATCCGTGTAATAGATCACAGGCACATCGTGCTGGCCCAGGATCTCGATGAGCAGATTGGTCTGCTCATCCTCCTCACCCAGATCCACTTCCACCCCGTCTTTCAGGGTAAATTTATAACGGTAGTCGGAGACCTTTTTGACCTCGTCCACCTTATTCTCCACCACCCACTGGCGGAAGGTAGAGTAGTCCACGTCCACCTCGTTGGCCGCGCCGCCCATCATGCAGCCCTGGAACAAGTAGGTCAGCATTAGGGCCCACAGCACGATGCTGATCAGCCCCATAAAACGATTCGGCTTTTTGCCGGGTCCTCTTTTCTTCTGATTCATTTGGAGCAGTTCCTCCTGTTTTCCTATTCCATCCCAAAATTCAGGGACTGTTTCTCAATACATCGTGTGCATCATACCATATGCCAACCTCAAATACAAGAAAAGCACCTGTAAACTTTCTGTGAAAACCAAAACTTTTCAGTCCCGGCACACCATTTTACCCTTTTCCCTCCAACGCGGATGTGCTATAATTATAAAACTAACCGTTTTATTTTGCCGCCCAGACGCGGCAGCTGCCGGAGGTCAATATGAAAGAACGCACTCCCCTGCGCCGCTCCGCCCCCATCCAGACGGAAAACGACGGCGTGATTGAGGGCCGCAACGCAGTCATCGAAGCACTGCGCGCCGGTGTGACCATTGATAAAATTTTCATTATGAAGGGCGAGACTGATGCCACGCTGGGCCACATCGCCTCTACCGCCCGGGAAAAGGGCATCGTGGTGGTGGATGCCGACCGCCGCAAGCTGGACGGCATGAGCCGCACCCACTCCCATCAGGGTGTCATTGCTCTGGCCGCCGTGCGTGAGTATGTCAGCGTGGAGGATATCCTCAATGCCGCCCGGGAAAAGGGTGAGCCCCCTCTCATCGTGGTTTGTGACGAGCTCAGCGACCCCCATAATCTGGGCGCTGTCATCCGCACCGCCGAGTGTGCCGGAGCCCACGGTGTCATCATCCCCAAGCGCCGCTCCGCCGGTCTGACCGCCATCGTGGCCAAGACCTCCGCCGGTGCCGTGGCCCATATGCCCGTAGCCCGTGTTCCCAATATCCCCGCCCTGCTCAAAGACCTGAAGCAGCAGGGTGTGTGGGTGTTCGGCACCGCCGCCGACGGCAACACCACCCTGTATCAGGCCGACCTGAAGGGCCCCGCCGCCATCGTCATTGGCAGCGAGGGGGACGGCATGGGCCGTCTGGTCACGGAAAACTGCGACTTTAAGGTCAGTATTCCCATGAAGGGACACATCAACTCCCTGAATGCCTCCGCCGCAGCAGCCATCCTTTTGTACGAAGCTGTACGGCAACGTCAAGGGTAATAAAACCAGTTTCACCCCCCAAGGAGTCAGAAATGAGCAAGCAGGACGAAAAACAACTGAATCAGGACAAAGAGCTTGCCCAGCTGCACTCTCTGGTAGACGGTGTGCAGGGGGACGACTATTCTCTGGACGACATTCTGGCCGAGTATTCCGACCGAAAGCCGCCCGGTGTTGTCACCATGCCCACCCAGAGGGAAGAGGAGGAAGACAATCTGCTTCTGTTCCCCTCCATCCTGCCCGACCCGCCCCCTCCCCCACCGGAAGAGGAAGAGGAGATAGAGGACGAGGACGAAATCCCAGATGAAGATGCGGCCGTTCCTCCTCAGGAGCAAGAGAACGAGCCTGCCGAAGAAGACGACCGCCCCGATACCTCACCAGACAACGTGGTGGCCTTTCCGGAGCAGGAAAGCCCCCTGTCCGCCCTGCTTCACGACCTGTCCCGAAAGGCAGACGACTATGCCGAGCGCATGTTCGAAGAAGAGGATATGCCCTCCAGCCCCGAAGTCAAGCGCATGGAGGAGCTTATCCCCGGTGTTGACCGGGAGGACAGCCCTCAGCGGGAGCGCCGCCCCCGTCGGGAGGACCCGCCGGAGCCGGACCTGTCACCCCAGGAGCTGGCCCAAAAATACGGCAAGGGCATCAAAAGCCTGCGCACCCGGATGCATCTGGTGTTCCTGCTTCTGCTGCCTGCCCTGTACCTGACGCTGGAGCACATGCTCCCCCTGCCTCAAATTCCCTTCCCCGGCGACTCGTCCCGGCCTCTGCTCACCCAGCCCATCAAGATCTGGACCTGCGCGGGCCTGCTGGCCGTGTCCATGCTGCTGTGCTGGGATGTGCTGAAAAATTCTGTCATCCGAATGACAAAGCTGCGCTTTGGTATGGACAGCCTGCTGCTGCCCGCCTGCGTATTCACTCTGGCGGATGCCCTGTCCATGCAGTTTATCCTGCCCCGTGAGGAGCTGCCCTGCTGCGTGCTGAACATTCTGGCCCTGTGGCTGGCCATGCGGGGGGAATATCACCGCCGCCGGGGTCTGCGGCTGGCCTGCCGGGCAGCCGCCGCCAGTGCCGAGCCCTATCTGGTCACACTGGACGAGGGCAAGTGGAACGGTCGGGACACCTATGCCAAGCACTCCGGCGCCCCGGACGGCTTTGGAAGTCAGATTCAAGCGGATGACGGCGCTCAGCGTATCTTCCGGGTGGTGTGCCCGCCCCTGCTTATCGGCTGCCTGCTTCTGCCCGTCCTGTCCTGCGTCGCTTCCGGACGACCTGAGCAGCTGCTCTGGTCCTTGTCCTGTGTATTCACCGCCTCCTGCGCTCTGTGCGCTCCCCTTATTTTCAGCCGGCCCTTCCACCGCCTGTCCCGCCGGTTGGTACAAAGCGGCGGCGCGCTGGCCGGTTGGCCCGGTGCGGCCTATTCCCGCAGCGGCTCTGGTATCCTGCTCACCGACCTTGACCTGTTCCCCCCCGGCTGCGTGTCCCTGAACGGCATCAAGGTCTTTGGCGACTGGTCCACCGAGCGGGTCATCGGCTACACAGCCACCCTCATCCGCGCCTCGGGTAGCGGACTGGACAAGCTGTTTTGCGACCTGCTGCGTACCCAGGGCGCCATCTATCGTCAGGCGGAGCGTCTGTGCTGCTATGAGGGCGGCGGCCTGTCCGCCAATATCCGCGGCGATCAGGTCCTGGTGGGCTCAGCCGCCTTTATGAAGCTGATGGATGTGGAGCTGCCTCAGGGTCTGAACGTAAAAAATGCCGTATTTTGTGCCATTGACGGCGACCTTGCCGGTATCTTCGCTTTGAACTATGTGCTTCCTGACGTGGTGTTCCCCTGTGTGGCCGCCCTGCTGCAGGAGAAAATCTCTCCCGTTCTGGCCACCCGGGACTTTAACCTGATCCCCGCCATGCTGCGCCAGCGGTTCAAGCTGGCCGCCAACCGCATGGACTTCCCCCCGGTGGAGCGCCGCCGGGAGCTGTCCGACCCCGAACAGCCCCACAATACCACGCTCACCGCCGTGCTGTGCCGGGAGGGCATCTACCCCTTCTCCGAAGCGGTAGTCGGTGCCCGCCGCCTGCGGCTGGCCGTGCGACTGAACGCGGTGCTGACCTGTGTTGCCGCAGTGCTGGGCCTGCTGCTGTCCGCTTACCTGACCGCCGTGGGCGCATTTGCCTCCATCGCGCCGGTCAATCTGCTGGTCTATCTGGTCCTTTGGCTGCTCCCCGCATGGTTTATCACCGGCTGGGTGGATCAATATTGACTTAACAGCTCCGCCACAGGCGGAGCTGTTTTTCTCCTTAAATAATACAAATTCTTCTGGACAAGCCGTCTTTACAGGAATATGATATGTTATGCTAACGCATATTTGCATTCCACTTTCTGCAAAGGAATTGATTTTATGAGACACCGCAATTCAACCTGGGACATTCTCCGCCCTCTGGAGCTGTTTTTGTGCTCCTTTTTGTGGTTGGAGATCATATATCGGCTGTTCTGCGTGGAACGGTTTTTTGACCGGGGGCTTTTGTATATCCTTTTGTTCAGCATCCCCCTGTCTGTGCTGTGTGCCATTTTGTGCTCGGTATGGGACGAAAAGGGCAACCGCATCGCCGCGGGGGTGCTGCTGGGTCTGGCCACCCTGTGGTACATGATCCAGTCGGTGTATTTCACCATCTTTCGTACGGTGCTGGTCACCAAATCCTTCGGCATGGCGGGCGACGCGCTGAGCAACTACTGGCGGGAAACACTGGTGGGCATTGGAAAGACTATCCCCTGCCTGCTCCTTCTGTGCGCCCCGCTGGTGGTGTTCTTCTTCCTGCGTGATCACATCACCCTCTCCATCCGTGCCGATGCACCGGAGCTGCTGACCCTTGGAGGCGGTATACTGGCCTTTCATCTGCTGGCCGTGCTGTGCCTTAACCTCCCCTCCACCGACCTGCTGACCACAAAAGAACTCTACAAGGGTATGCTCATCCCCGATCTGGCCGTCTCCCGCTTCGGTGTAATGACCACCCTGCGGCTGGATGTGAAACAGTCCCTGTTCGGGGTAGATATTCCCGACGACGATGTGCTCCTGCCCGAAGTATCCGGCAGTTCCTCCGCAGACACATCCTCCGATATCCCTCCCGAAACGGTTTACCAGCCCAACGTGCTTGACATTGATTTCGATGCCCTTGCGGAGAAGGAGACCAACAAGACCCTGAAGGGCATGCACCAGTACTTCGGCAGTCGCGAGCCTACCCTGCAAAACGAGTACACCGGCATGTTCAAGGGCAAGAATCTTATCCTGCTCACCGGTGAGGCCTTCTGGATCGGGGCCATCCACCCCACTTATACCCCCACCCTCTACAAGCTGGCCAACGAGGGCTTTGTGTTCAAGAACTTCTACAATCCCCTGTGGTGGTACTCCACCATCGATGGCGAGTATGCCCACTGCACCGGTTTGATCCCGTCCAATCAGGTCAACTCATCCTTCAAGTACAGCGGCAAGAACAAGGTGTCCATGTATTTTAATTTGGGCAATATGTTCGGCACGGCCGGCTACCCGGTCAATGCCTACC
>JAZNTL010000070.1:0-26134 GCA_045591745.1 Lawsonibacter sp. | reverse complement strand
ACGGCGGGCAGAGAGGGACGGCCCTCACGGCGCATGAAGGAGCCGGGGATGCGGCCCACGGCGTACAGCTTCTCCTCGAAGTCCACGGACAGAGGGAAGAAGTCGATGCCGTCACGGGGACGGGGGGCCACGGTGACGGCCACCATAACGGAGGTCTCACCGTAGGTGATCATGGCGGCGCAGGAGGCCAGTTCGGCCATCTTGCCCATCTCCACAGTCAGGGGACGGCCGCACAGGTCCATGGTCCACTTCTTGTTCTTGGGGAACTGCTTGTGCTTGATAATGGTAGACATAGTTTGCACTCCTTTTCTTTTGTGTCCGGAGCGGTTTCCACCTTTTAGCACTTGAATAAACATCCGTGCTGTTCGCGAGGGTTCGGACGCTTATTCAACTGCTAAAAAAGCGGGTTTGCTCCGGCAAATGTGGTTGATTGGAATTGTTCGCAAGATGGGAAGGAAGGGTGGCATGGTATTCCACGCCACCCTGTTCTTAACTCATTACTTACGAATGCCGAGCTTAGCGATCAGAGCACGATAGCGCTCGATGTCCTTGCTCATCAGGTAGTCCAGCAGCTTGCGGCGCTTACCGATCATCTTGTACAGGCCGCGGCGGCTGTGGTTGTCCTGCTTGTGCACGCGCAGGTGCTCGGTCAGCTCGTTGATGCGAGCGGTCAGGATGGCCACCTGGACCTCGGGAGAACCGGTGTCGGTAGCGTGGGTGCGGTTGGCCTCAATAACGGCCGTCTTTTCGTCCTTACGGATCATGGTTGGTTTCCACCTTTCAAAAATATTTCCCGGTCAGCTGCGTAACGGGCGGGTGAAGCCCCACCCTGTTGGGTGAGCCGTTATCCCGAAACGAGGCAGACGGGCAGATGCGCATGAAAACTCATGCTGGGTAACTATACCACAGTTTTTCCCCGCTGTAAAGGAAAAAATGCCGTTTTTTCAGGAAATTTTCATGCTTTTTATCCCGGATACTACATCTTGGGCAGGATTTTTACGGGACACGATGTGTTGTGGGGGCAGGTTATTTAAATTTCTGGCTCTGGGCCACCGCCAATTCGTCGCAGCGGTTGTTATACGGGTTTTCCGCATGCCCCTTTACCCAGTGGAGATTTACTTTATGGTAGTCGCACAGCTCCAAAAGCCGCTGCCACAGGTCGGGATTCAGGGCCGGCTTTTTGTCCGCCTTCACCCAGCCCCGGGCCTGCCAGCCACGGGCCCAGCCCTTTTCCAGCGCGTCAATGACGTATTTGCTGTCGGAATACAGCTCCACCACACAGGGCTCCTTCAGGGCCTCCAGCGCGGTGATGACCCCGGTGAGCTCCATGCGGTTGTTGGTGGTGTGGCCCTCGCCCCCGGACAGCTCCTTTTTGTGCTGACCGTACATGAGAATGGCCCCCCAGCCCCCCGGACCGGGGTTGCCGGAGCAGGCTCCGTCGGTATAGATGGTAACAGTTTTCATGCCTTGCCTCCCGTGCTTGCGCTGCTTCCAATTCCATCTCCAAGGGTACAGGATATCCGCAAAAAAGTCAAATGCCCAGTAGATAGAACGATGGTCATAAAAGCGGGAGAAACTGCCAATAAAGAACGCAAAAAGCCATGGGATCGACAGGTAAATCAAAATCCCTTTGAAAACATACTGCAGCACATCCTTTATTATGTCCATGTATACCACCTCTTGGATGGTATAATAACACAATTTATTTGCTTTTGCACATTATGCATGTGCAAAAGCACTTTTTGGCGGCGCTTACTAATCTGTTTCCGTTGGCTACAATATCTTTGAGGTGAACACCAATGGATATTCAGCACTACGATATTTGGGTTAAAATTGGACTTAATATTCTGCATTATCGCAAGGAGCAGCGGCTGACACAAGAGCAGTTGGCAAACCTTTGCGGCGAGGATGGAATGAGCCGCAATCATATTCAGCGAATTGAAACCGGCGCAGCTGGCTGCAGCGTTGATACTCTCATCAACATCGCCAACGCTCTGGATATCCCTCTTTATAAGCTGTTCGAGTTCAAATAAAGTCCCTGTTCATATTGCGTTGTCTGATAAGCGGCGCACCCAAAGGCTCCCCTGTGTAAGGGGAGCTGTCAGCCCGCAGGCTGACTGAGGGGTTGTAAATCGTCAAACGGTTCGATTCCACGAAATATCTGTGCGTTCACAATCCCTCCGTCACGGCTGCCGCCGTGCCACCTCCCTTTACACAAGGGAGGCTCCGGCCCCGGAAGCATGGAGTGTAATAAAAGGACGCGGTCACGAAATCGTGACCGCGTCCTTTTGCCTTCCCCCCCTGAGGGGGGAGGCTTATAACTCTTTTAATATTTCCTGCCGCTTTTGCTCGTACTCCTCGGGAGTAATGAGCCGCTGGTCATAGAGGGAGCGAAGCTGTTTCATCCGCTCCTCCACAGTTCCGTCAGCCTTTTGGTCAGAAACCTCGTCCATAAGACCCACTATGGTCTCCTGCTCGATGCCCGTTTCCACGTCGTAGCCCACCCGGTGAGCCATGCCGTTTTTGCTCACGGCCAGACGGATGCCGTTGATGCAGAAAAACGCACCTGCGGCCAAAAACGGCAGCCCAATCAGTCCTATGTGTGGGATGAGCTGCGTCAGGGCAATGATCACAAAGACCAGACCAAAGACCGCGTGAACTACGCCCATCAGCCGCTGCATGCCACGGGCGGCACCGGTGGGCTGGGACTGGACGGTAATGCGTCCTCGTTTGTGTGTGCTCATAACCGCTCCTTTCTCAGCCCATGGCCAAAATTTCCTGCTTGCGCTGATGATATTCCACATCGTCCAGCAGACCCGCGTCCTTGAGCACCTTCAGCTGCTCCAGCCGCTTTTCCTTGGCGCAGGAGTCGTAGGAATAGGCTCTGGGCGTATGTCCGTGGGGCTTGCTCTTGTAGGGCTGCTCCCGGACCTCCTCCTCCTTCATACGGCGGATGAGCTTTTCTCCGAAGCTTTCCTGCTCGGTCTTATCCTGGGCAGGGGCTTCCTGCTTGCTGCGCTTATAGATCAGGAAAAAAATGATGGCGATGGGTGCCAGCGGGGGCAAAAACAAAAAGGTCAGGATGAGTGCAATAACAGCGGGGTCAACGGCCTTTTCCTTTCTTCGCATGGCGATCCTCCCTTTCCGGTCAGGCTTGCTCCTCCACGGGAGCCTCTGCTTCCTCCTGCACCTCATGCTCGGCAAGGGCAAGGGAGATGACCTTGTCGCCCTCCTCCTTGAAGCGCATGACGATGATACCCTGAGTGGCGCGGTTGTTGGTCACCTTAATATTTTCCACAGGGGTGCGGATCAGGATGCCCGCCTGAGTGACCAGCAGCAGATCCTCGCTGCCGTCCACCACCTTGACCCCCACGATCTTGCCGGTCTTGTCCGTGACCATGTAGTTCTTGATACCGATACCGCCGCGGTTGGTGATGCGGTATTCCTCCACCGGGGTACGCTTGCCGTAGCCCTTTTCGGTGATGGTGAGCACATCCTTGCCGGGGACGGCCCGGGCGGCGCCCACCACGTAGTCGCCTTCACGCAGCTTGATGCCGCGCACACCGACGGCGGTGCGGCCCATGGCACGCACGTCGTTTTCGTCGAAGCAGCAGGCCATGCCGTCGTGGGTGGCGATGAGGATCTTCTGATTGCCGTCCGTCTCCCGCACGGCAATGAGCTCATCTCCCTCGTCCAGAGTCAGGGCGCGGATGCCATTCTGCCGGATGTTCTTCAGCGCGGAGACAGGCAGACGCTTGACGGTGCCGTTGCGGGTGACCATCATCAGGAACAGCTCCGCCTCGTCGGAAAGCTCTCTGGTGTGGATCATGGTCTGCACCCGCTCGCCGGGCTCCACCTGCAGGATGTTGACAATGTTGGTGCCCTTGGCGGCCTTACCGCTTTCGGGGATCTGATAGCCCTTCTTGCGGTACACCTTGCCGGTGTCGGTGAAGAAGAACAGGTAGTCGTGGCTGGAGGCGGTGAATACGTCCACCACGCAGTCCTCATCCCGGGTGGTCATGCCCTTCTTGCCCATGCCGCCCTTGGACTGGGCGGTGTACTCGCTGACGGGGGTACGCTTGATGTAGCCCGCCTGAGTCAGGGTAAATACGCACTGCTCCTCTTCAATGAGGTCCTCGATGTCGATCTCGTCCTCCACATCCTGCAGTTCGGTGACACGGTCGTCGCCGTACTTGTCCCGGATGGTAGTCAGCTCCTCCTTGAGGATGTCGCGCACCAGTCCATCGTCGGACAGGATGCGGTTATAGTACTCGATCTTCTCCTGAAGCTCCTTGTACTCGTTCTCCAGCTTCTCCCGGTTCAGGCCCTGCAGGGCGATAAGCCGCATGTCGCAGATGGCCTGAGCCTGTACGTCGTCAAGGCCAAAGCGGTTCATCAGGTTCAGCTTGGCATCGTCATAGGAGGAGCGGATGATCTTGATGACCTCGTCAATGTTGTCCTGGGCAATGAGCAGACCCTCCAACAGGTGGGCACGCTCCTGGGCCTTGCGCAGGTCGAAGCGGGTCCGGCGGACGATGATCTGCTTCTGGAAGTCCAGGTACTCGTCCAGAATCTGACGCAGGGTCAAGATTTTGGGTTGCTTCTGGTTGTTGACCAGTGCCAGCAGAATGATGGAGAAGTTGGACTGGAGCGCGGTCTGCTTGAACAGGGTGTTGAGCACCACCTGCGGGTTGGCATCCTTCTTCAGCTCGATGACGATACGCATACCGTTACGGTCGGTCTCGTCACGCAGGTCGGAAATGCCTTCCAGCCGCTTTTCCTTCACCTGATCGGCGATGTTCTTGATAAGCTGGCGCTTGTTCACCTGATATGGCAGCTCATTGACAATAATACGGGTGCGGTTGTTGCCGAATTCCTCGAACTCGGTGCGGGCGCGCACCACCACCTTGCCACGGCCGGTGGCATAGGCGGCGCGGATGCCGCTGCGGCCCATGATGATACCCCGGGTGGGGAAGTCGGGGCCCTTAATGTGCTCCATCAGGTCGGCCAGCTCCGCCTCGGGATTGTCCAGCACGCAGATGCAGGCATTGATGACCTCGGTCAGGTTGTGGGGCGGGATGTTGGTGGCCATACCCACGGCGATGCCGTTGGAGCCGTTGACCAGCAGATTGGGGAAACGGGAAGGAAGGACACGGGGCTCCTTCAGGCTCTCGTCAAAGTTGGGGTCCCAGTCCACGGTCTCCTTGTCGATATCCCGGAGCATCTCCTGAGATATTTTGGCCATGCGGGCCTCGGTATAACGGTAAGCGGCGGCAGGGTTGCCGTCCACGTCACCGAAGTTACCCTGACCGTACACCAACGTGTAGCGCAGGGAAAAATCCTGCGCCATACGCACCATGGCGTCGTACACGGAGCTGTCGCCGTGGGGGTGGTACTTGGCCAGCACGTCACCCACGCAGGAGGCGGACTTCTTGGGCTTTTTATCCGGGGTCAGTCCGGTCTCATGCATGGAGTACAGAATACGGCGGTGGACTGGCTTCAGACCGTCCCGCACGTCGGGCAGGGCGCGGCCCACGATGACGCTCATGGCGTATTCAATGTAGGACTTCTCCATCTCCTCCACCAGATGAGATTCGTCAATTTTCTGGTCGGGGAAGAGGATGTCTTCGGGTTTGTAAGAACGATTATGTGCCATGTTATATGTTCTCCTTTGGTTGGAGTAGGGGCGGGTCCGAGACCCGCCCGATAGGTCTGCTTGCTTGCGGACGGGTCTGGGACCCGCCCCTACGAAAGAATTGCTTTAGAAATCCAGGTTTTCAGCATACTGGGCGTTTTTCTCGATCCAGTGCTTGCGGGGCTCCACCTCTTCGCCCATCAAAAGGGCGAAAATCTGATCGGCCCGAACCGCGTCATCCAGCGTAATGCGGCGCAGAGTGCGCTTTTCCGGGTCCATGGTGGTCTCCCACAGCTCTTCCTTGTTCATCTCGCCCAAGCCCTTGTAGCGCTGGATCTCGATTTTGGAATTAGGCTTTGCCCCGCGCATCTCGGCAGAGATCTGGTCTCGCTGTTCGTCGGAATAGGCCACCCGAGTCTCCTTGCCCTGTGTCAGCTTATACAGGGGAGGCACAGCGGAATAGACGTAGCCGTTTTCGATCAGCGGCCGCATATAGCGGAAGAAGAAGGTCAACAGCAGGGTGCGGATATGAGCGCCGTCCACGTCGGCATCGGACATGATGACGATTTTGTGGTAGCGCAGTTTTTCAATATCAAACTCATCGCCGATGCCCGCACCGAGAGCCACGATCAAGGGAGTCAGCTTATCATTTCCGTACACCTTGTCCACACGGGCCTTTTCCACGTTGAGCATCTTGCCCCACATGGCCAGAATCGCGTGGAAACGGGAATCACGGCCGCCGATGGCGGAACCTGCGGCGGAGTCGCCCTCGACGATATACAGCTCGCACAGGGACGGGTCGCGCTCGTTGCAGTCCTGAAGCTTGTCGGGCATCTGGCCGGACTCCAGCCCGTTCTTGCGGCGCACGTTCTCACGGGCCTTGCGGGCGGCCTCCCGGGCGCGGGCGGCCATGAGCGCCTTTTCCAGAATGGCCTTGCCCACCTGGGGATTTTCCTCCAGATACACATCCAGCTTCTCGCTGACCACGTTGTTGACCAGAGTACGGATCTCGCTGTTGCCCAGCTTGGCCTTGGTCTGGCCCTCGAACTGGGCCTCGGTGAGCTTGACGGAGATGACTACGGTCAGACCCTCGCGGCAGTCCTCGCCGGAGAGCTTGTCGTCCTCCTTCAGGATCTTCATACGCTTGCCGTAGCTCGTCAGGGCGGTGGTCAGGGCGCGGCGGAAGCCTTCCTCATGCATACCGCCCTCGGGGGTGCGCACGTTGTTGGCAAAGGAGACCATGTTCTCCTGATAGCCGTCGTTATACTGCAGGGCGATCTCCGCCATGGAGTCCTCCTTGGCGCCGGAGACATAGATGACTTCGGGATGGACGGGGGTCTTGTTGGCATTCAGCCAGGTGACATACTCCCGGATACCGCCCTCGTAGCACATGGAATGGCGGCGGTCCTCCTCCGGCTTTTCGGCGCTGGCAAGGCGGTCGTCCGCAATGGAGATGCGCAGGCCCGCGTTCAGAAAGGCCTGCTGCTGCATGCGGGTATGCAGAGTCTCGTAATTATAGACGGTGGTATCGAACATCTCCGGGTCGGGCTTGAAGGTGACGATGGTACCGGTACGGTCGGTGTCCCCGATGATGGTCATTTCCTGGGTGATGTGGCCCCGGGCGAACTTCATCTGGTGGATCTTGCCGTTTTTGTGCACCTGCACCTCCAGCCATTCAGACAGGGCATTGACTACGGAAGCACCTCCACCGTGCAGGCCGCCGGACACCTTGTAGCCGCCGCCGCCGAACTTGCCGCCGGCATGCAGAATGGTAAAGACCACTTCCAGAGCGGGCTTGCCCGTCTGAGGCTGGATGTCCACGGGAATACCGCGGCCATTGTCGGTGACGGTGATGGTGTCCCCTTCGTTGATGGTGACGGTAATCTCATCGCAGTAGCCGGCCAGAGCCTCGTCGATGGAGTTGTCCACGATCTCATAGACCAGATGGTGCAGACCGGACTCCGAGGTAGAGCCGATATACATACCCGGGCGCTTGCGGACTGCCTCCAGTCCTTCCAGCACCTGGATCTCCGAGCCGCCGTATTCGTGTTCCACCTGAGTGGAGTTCAGTTCCAGTTCTTCAGACATAATCAAACCTCCCGGTTTCGCGTTGTATTACTTATTCAAATCCATTCTTTTCCGCGCGACCCATCAGGGTGGCGGAAGACAGCTGGGACACATAGACCTGCCAGTTTTCACTGCCGTTGTCCGTGATCACAAAGGAACGGGGCAGGTCGTCACAGACCCAGATGACCCGGCCTTCCTCTTGTGCCATGTCCAGAAATTCTCTGGTCTTATAGGCCCAGCTGGCATTGTCCATATCAAATATGCCGATCACGTCCCGGTACGGGACGACCACGGATTGGCCCAAATGAAGATACATACCAATCTCCTTAAATCAGCTTGCCGTCCTTGATGTGAAAGGCCTTTCCGCCCTCCATACCGTCCAGCTTGTCTTCCTCACAGCATGTAATAAAGACTTGACCGCCCTGGATGCGGTTGAGCACGAAGGCCTGCCGTTTGGGGTCCAGCTCGCTGAGCACGTCGTCCAGCAACAGCACCGGCCATTCCCCTGTTTCCACTTGGAAAATCTCCCGCTGGGCCAGCTTCAGGGACAGGGCCGCAGTCCTTGTCTGGCCCTGTGAGCCGTACAGTTTGGCCGACATGCCGTTGAGAAAGACAGACACGTCGTCCTTGTGGGGTCCGGACAGGCACTGGCGGCTGTCCAGCTCCGCCTGACGGTGGCTCTCCTGATGGGCCAACAGCTGGCCCAGAATTTCTCTGGGCTGGGCCTTTGGGTCAGTGACGGTGGACACTGTCTCATAAGTCAGCGCCAGTTCCTCCCGACCGCCGGAGAAATCCGTGTGGATGGCGGGAGCGTGGTCCATAAGCCGCTTGACGAAGTGGGCCCGGTAATGGATGAGGATGGCGCCGGTCTGAGCCAGTCTCAGATTAAAATCGTCCAGCGTGGCCAGCAGGGACGGGTTTTCCGGCCAGTCCCGCAGGATGCGGGTCTTATGCTCGTAAAGGCGGTTATATTCCGCCAGAGCCTGGGCATATCGGGGACGAAGCTGACAGATGGCACTGTCCAAAAAGCGCCGCCGGGCCGCGCCACCCTCCCGGATGAGATACAGATCCTCGGGGCAGAACAGCACCGTGGTCAGGATACCGGACAGCTCTGCGGCGGACTTGAGCCGTACCCCGTTGGACCAGAGCTGACGGCTCTTGCCTCTGGACAGTCTGGCTTCCAGAGTAAAGTCCCTTTCCCGGGAAAAGATCTGCCCCTTGATAAAGGCCTCGTCCACGCCCAGCAGGATCATTTCCTTGTCGTACCGGGCCCGGTGAGACCGGGCGGTGGACAGGTAGGACAACGCTTCCAGCAAGTTGGTTTTTCCCTGAGCATTTTCCCCGTAGATCAGATTGACTCTGGGGTCAAATTCCGCTTCCAGATGGACATAGTTGCGGAAAAAGTCCAGCTCCAGCGATTTGACCATCATGTGACGACCAACTCCAGCTCGTTGTCAATGGCACAGCAGTCACCGGGACGCATTTTCTTGCCCCGCATGGTACACACCTCGCCGTTGACGGTGACCCGTCCCTCCTGAATGATGAGCTTGGCATCGCCGCCGGTCTCTACCGCGCCGGCAAATTTCAAAAGATCCTGCAACTTAATAAATTCCGTGTGGATCTTGATCTCATGAGATTCCATAAATACCTCTTTTAGTTGGCCTTCAGACGGACGGGCAGGACCATGTAGACGAAGTTTTCCTCTCCCTCGGCGGGCAGGATGATGCAGGGAGCCACACCGGAGCTCATCTCCAGCCGAACCTGATCGGCGGGAGCGGCCTTGAGCGCATCCATCAGGTACTTGTTGTTAAAACCGATCTCCAGACCCTGACCGTTTCCGGTGATGGGGCACTGGTCTGCGGCATCGCCAATGCCGGTCTTGGTGGTGATGGACAGCACTCCGTCATCAAAGACACAGCGCAGGGGGCTTTTCAGCTTGTCGCTGATAATCAGAGACACGCGGTCGATGGAGGCCAGCAGAGCGCGCTTCTCACCCTCAACCTGAATGGTGCTGTTCTTTGGAATGGCCTTGCGCCAGTCAAGGAAGTCGCCTTCCAGTCTGCGGGTGACCAGAATGGTGTCCCCGGTGTCGAACATAATGTGGCGGGCGCCCTCGATCACGGTGATGGGAGCATCTCCCCCGGCACAGATCTTCTCCACCTCGCTCAAAGCGGAGCCGGGCACCACGAACTTGAACTGGTCCAAACCCTTCTTCTGGGTGATCTTTTCCCGACGCAGGGCCAGACGGTAGCCGTCTACGCTGACTACGGTGAGCTGATCATTTTCTACCTCAAACAAAGAGCCGGTATGGACCGGACGGCTTTCGTTGTCGCTGACGGCAAAGAGGGTCTGGCTGATCATGGAGCGCAAAGCCTCCTGCTCAATGGAAAAGGAATTCAGGTCATCTACCACGGGCAATTCGGGGAACTCCTCGGGGTCGGTGGCAAGAATATTAAACTCGCTCATGCCGCAGCGCACGTTTACCATATAGTTGTCCGCGGTAAAATACAGCACGTCGTCGGGCATTTTGCGCACGATCTCGCCGAACAGACGGGCAGACAGCACCAGCGAGCCGGACTGGGTCACGTCGGCGGGCACCATGGTGCGGATGCCGGTCTCCAGATTATAGCCGGTCAGACGCAGTACACTGCCCGCTTCGATCAGGATGCCTTCCAAAGCGGGAATAGCACTCTTCTGAGACACAGTGCGGGAGGCGGTAGCCACCGCGGTCTGGAGCAGGGCCTTTTCACAGGAAAATTTCATGAGGGAGTTCCTCCTTTTTCTTCTCGCTCTCTAAAGAGAGGAAAGGATATATTTTTAGTGATAGTAGATAGTAGGCAAATTTTTTGTGGAAAGATACCGCTATGTGTTGCAGGAGTAAGTGAAGCGCCTCCACAGGGGCTGTGGACGGGTTGCACGGGTTTTCCACAGGTGTTTTTTTGGAGTCTGTTTTTCCACAGGCTGTTTTCCACATGTCAACAAAACCCGGTGGATTTTTTATTTTTGCGTGTTCGTGTGCTTATTCGTAGCGCGCGTTTATATTCGCAGTAATATCCTTGATGACCTCTGCTGCCTCGGGCTGGGATTTGACCATCTTTTCGATGCGCTCGATGGCATGCAGAACGGTGGTGTGGTCACGGTTGTCAAATTCCCGGCCGATCTCCTTCAGGGACAGGTTGGTCATGCGGCGGATCTGGTACATGGCGATCTGTCGGGCTTGAGAGATCTCCTTGGTGCGGCCCTGACCACGCAGAAGGTCGGGCTCGGTGTTGTAGAACTTGCACACCTCGTCAATGATCACGTCGGCGGTGGGCAGGATATCTGCCTTGTCCTTGAACATGTCCTTAATGGCCTTAATGATGGTCTCTTTGTCTACGTCATCACCCATAAGCTGTTGATAGGCAAGGATCTTATTGATGACACCTTCCAGCTGTCTGACATTTGCGGTGATGTTTTCCGCGATCAGCTGAAGCAGGAAGTCGGGCAGGTCCACACCCATGCGGATGCATTTACTCTTAATGATGGCCATACGGGTTTCGTAGTCTGGCGGTTGGATATCGGCCAGCAGGCCCCATTCAAAGCGGGTCTTCAGACGGTCCTCCAAACGGAGCATTTCCTTGGGCGGACGGTCGGAGGTGAGCACGATCTGCCGCTTGGATTCGTAAAGGGTATTGAAGG
Source organism: Lawsonibacter sp. (assembly GCA_045591745.1). GTDB lineage: Bacteria > Bacillota > Clostridia > Oscillospirales > Oscillospiraceae > Lawsonibacter. Next base: position 14,754 of record JAZNTL010000070.1, on the reverse strand, counting down.
TATGGAAAAATTCCTCCTGGGTGGACTCGCGGCCTGCAATGAACTGTACGTCGTCCATCAAAAACAGGTCCGCCGAGCGGTACCGCTCCCGGAACTCCTGATTGCGCCCCTCCCGGATGGCGCGGATGAGTTCGTTGGTAAATGCCTCGCCCTTGATATACACAATGCGGTATTCCGGATGCTCCCGGGCCACGGTATCGGCGATGGAATAGAGCAGGTGGGTCTTACCCAGGCCGGACTCGCCGTAAATGAACAGAGGGTTATAGCTTTGAGCCGGGGCATCGGCAACAGCCCGGGCAGCGGCATGGGCGAACTTGTTGGAGGAGCCCACCACGAATTTGTCAAAGGTATAGTCATCCGTGCCCGGAAAGCCAAAGCTTTTTTGGGGCTGACGGCGGGCCTGCACCTGTTCCGGAGAGAGGATGAGCACGTCCAGCTCAGCGGAAAACAGTTCCTTCAAAGCCTTCTTTATGTAGTCTGTATACAGTTTGGTGACAATGTCCCGGTTGGTCTGGCTGGGAGAGCACAGCACCAGCCGTCCGTCCTCCATTTCCACGGCGGTCATGTCGCTGAACCACGTGTTGATGGTAACGGAGGTGAGGTCTGCCTTCATCAGGTCCAGCACTTTGGTCCAGATGTCCGCGGCGGAGTTTGTCATGAAAAAAACCTCCTGAAAAAAGAGTGTGAGAAAAGCGCGCAAAGGGCGCCAAAAAACAGAAAAAAAGCCTGTGTTTCCCCTACAAAGACACAAGGGGTCAATCTACTTTATTATACCAAAAATATGTGGACAGAGCAAGGATTTTGACCTCTTTTTTATTTATAATAAAGGTATATTTTAAAAGTTGTCCACAACGAGAGAAAAAAGGTGGGGAAAAGGGAGGTAAATTATGATTTACATGACCCTCCCCTTGGGGGGAGGGTGGCCGACCGAAGGTCGGACGGGTGAGGGGGCAATTTCCCGAAAGCCTTACTAACCCTGCCCCCTCATCTGTCATTTGCTTTGCAAATGCCACCTTCCCCCAAGGGGAAGGTTTGTTCTCATAAATCATAATCCACTTGCGGTCCGAAACGCTTTTTTCCACAACATCTTGTGCCCCGACAGGAATATTGAAAAAACCGCGCCTTTTCTATGAAATTTGTGGTTGACAGAATGACTTTTCTTGTTCTATAATGAGTGGCACGCTATGTTCCGGCATAGCTTATTTTGACGACCGCAGCCGCTGTGCGGCTGTTGTGGTGTACCGCCCTTTGGCGGTTCTCAGTTCGTAACAGGAGGTGTCCCCGCATGCTTCGTACCTATCAGCCCAAAAAGCGTCAGCGCTCCAAGGAGCACGGCTTCCGCAAGCGCATGGCCACTCGCAATGGCCGAAAGGTTCTGGCCCGCCGCCGCGCGAAGGGCCGTGCGCGCCTGACCTACTAAGGTGTGGCGCAAACAAGCGATGACATCGTTTTAAAGTAGGGGCGTGGGATAATATCCCCCGCCCCTGCGTGAGCATTCAGAGAAGCGCGAAGGCGTGCGGAGCAGGACGATAGACTCCGGAGCGGATGGGCAGAGTCCAAGACCGAGCTTGTTCGGTCTGAGTCTGCCCGTAGTCGGAGGAGTTATCGTCCGTTGCGCAGCCGCCGCAGCGTGACAAGCAGAAGCGCTGAGCCGTTGTGAGCAGCACGGATGGACTGGAGCGAGGAATACAAACCAAACAGACATTGTTTACTGTTTGTGTTCCGAGTCGGAGGGAAGCCGTGCGTCGCGAACAGGCGAGGCGTGACAACGAGAAGCGCGAAGGCGCAGCAACATTTCCGAACGCTCACAAGGGAGGATGACAGACGGATGAAACACACCGTTTCACTTAAGCTGAATCACGAGTTTCGCCGCCTGTATAACAAGGGGAAGACTGCGTCTTCCCCCTTTCTGGCTGTCTATTGCAGGAAAAATCGGATGCAGACCAGCCGTCTGGGCCTGACCACAGGAGTCAAGCTGGGCAAAGCGGTCCGCCGTAACCGGGTCCGCCGCCGCTTGCGGGAGATCTACCGTACCAACGAGCACCGGCTGGCTCCCGGCTGGGACATTGTGATCGTGGCCCGGGTCAAATCGGTCTATGCCCGCTATGACGAGCTGGAGCGCAGTTTTCTGGCCTTGGCCCGCAAGCTGGAACTGCTTGTACCGGCAGAGGATAAGGTATGAAAACAGTTTTGCTTTTTCTCATCCGCTTTTACCGCCGGAATATCTCTCCCATGCGTCCGCCTTGCTGCCGCTTTATCCCAACCTGTTCCCAGTACGCGCTGGAGGCGGTGGAAAAGTACGGTGCGCTGAAGGGCGGCTGGCTTGCTGTGCGCAGACTTGCGCGGTGTCATCCCTTCCACAGGCAGAAATCCTTTGAATACGACCCGGTGCCCTGAGCGGCCCACTACAACTTGATTATGGAGGCATGAAAATGGATCTGATGTATTACATCGTATTCCCGTTTTCCTGGCTGCTGAATATTTTTAACAGTGTTTTCAACAGCTACGGTCTGGCCATTATCCTTTTTGGCCTGGTGGTCAAGATCATTCTGTTCCCCCTGAGTCTGAAGGGCAAAAAGAGCATGATCCAGACCAGCATGCTCTCGGCCAAGCTGGACCGGCTGAAAAAGCAGTACGGCAAGGATCAGCAGCGATACAACATGGAAATGCAGAAGCTGTACCAGAAAGAGGGTGTCAACCCCATGGGCGGCTGTCTGTGGTCTTTGCTGCCTATCTTCGTTCTGCTGCCCCTGTATGCCATCATCCGCGAGCCCCTGAAGTATCTGATGGGCCTGAATCCCGAGCAGATCCAGCAGGTGGCCGAGGCCTTGAACTGGGGCACCGTGGCCTTTGAGCGCGGCTGGATCGGCGAAGTCGCCACCGAGTTTGTCAGCCGCGGCTACGAGCAGCTGTATCTGGCCTCTCTCATTACGGCAGAGACCCTGCCCCTGCTGGCCGCCAAACTGGGTGAGAGCGTCAACATTTTCGTCATGAACTTCTCTTTCCTGGGTGTGGACCTGACTACTATGCCCACCTGGAAGATCTGGGCAGATCCTTCCTGGAACGTGATCGGTGCATTCCTGCTGGTCATGGTATCCACCGGCCTGAGCGTGCTCATGTCCAAGGTGTCCATGATGACCAACAAAATGAGTGGCCAGGCCGCCGATGCCCAGTCGGAAAAGACGGCCCGGACCATGATGTGGACCATGCCCCTCATGTCTTTGTGGATCGGCTTCTCCATGCCTGCCGCCCTGTGTGTGTACTGGATCGCCAACAGCCTGTTCTCCATGGTGCAGGAGCTTCTGGCGTCCAAGATGCTGAAGAAGGACTATGAAACGGCCCGTCTGGCCGCTGAAGAGCGTGCCCGTCAGGAAAAGGAAGAGGAAAAGGCCCGCAAGGAAGCCGCCCGTCAGGAGCGTGCCCGCCGAGCCAAGGAAGAGAAAAAGGGCATCGTTCCCGAGGGTGTGAATAAGGACGACAGCCGCGAGGGTCTGCGCGCCTATGCCCGCGGCCGTGCCTATATCCCCAACCGCTACGGTGAGGTCACCGAGTATGTGGACCCGAACACCATGACTCCTGTGGATACCAAGACCCGAAAGGAGCAGGAGAAGAGTGCGTTGGCCGCTCAGGAGGTCAAGGTAACGGAAAAGATGGACCTGACCGGACTGGGCAAGCAGGCGGATGAGCCTGTGTCGAACGAGGACAAGGAGAGTGTCTGATTATGCGTAAATTTATTGAGACCACCGGCCGCTGTGAGGAGGACGCCATTGCCGCCGCCCTGTTCCAGCTGGGTCTGGATCGTGACGATGTGTCTGTGGAAGTGCTCCAGCGACCCAAGAACGGTTTTCTGGGCTTCGGCAGCAACCCTGCCAAGGTCCGTGTGAGCTACGAGGTGGAGGGCGAGGAGGAAACCCCCGTTCCCATGCCCAAGGAAGAGCCAAAGGCTGAGCCGGTCAAGCCCGCTGCCCCCGTGCAGACCAAGCAGGAGGCCCAGCTGCAGCCCGATGATGAGATCATCATTGCCAAGGAGGAGCCTGTGCGTACTCCCGCCGCTGCCGACGATGCCAAGGCAGAGCGCATCCGTCAGTTCCTTGTGGGCCTGATGGAGCATCTGGAGGTGGATGCCTCTCCCGAGATCTCCGTTACCGAAAACGGTTATCAGGTGGTTCTTCAGGGCCAGAATCTGGGTGCCATTATCGGCCGCAGAGGTGAGACGCTGGACGCCATCCAGCAGCTGACCAACTACTCCATCAACCGCAGCCAGTCCAAGCGCGTGCGCATCCATATCGATGCTGAGGGCTACCGCGCCAAGCGGGAAGAGGCGCTGGAGCGGCTGGCGGTCAAGGTGGCCGGCAAAGTGGTCAAGTACCGCAAGAACGTCACGCTGGAGGCCATGAATGCCTACGAGCGCCACGTGATCCACAGCGCGCTGCAGGAATACCCCGGTGTGACGACCTACTCCACCGGAACCGAGCCTAACCGCCGCACCGTGGTGGCTTACGCACCGGAGAAATGATCGTTTCAACAAGGCACAGAGCGATGCTCTGTGCCTTGTTTTTTATATTGGGGACAGGAATGAAAAAAATACTTTCCTATTTGAACAAGATAGGATATAATAACAATATTAAGGGTGTCAATGCACCCTTTCTTCCGAAGCAGCAAAAGGAGTGTTGTCTATGAAGCTCATATTTGCTATCGTTAACAGCGATGATGCCGGTGTGGTTACCCGCAGTTTGACCAAAAACGGCTTTTCCAGCACCCGTCTGGCCACCACGGGCGGCTTTCTTATGGCCAAGAACGTGACTTTGATGGTTGGTGTGGATCAGGAAAAGGTGTCCGAGGTACTGGACATCATCAAGGAGCATTGCCACAGCCGCACCCAGATCATCTCCACCGCCACCGGTATCAGCCGTGACTTCCCTGCGGGCATGCCCGTAGAGGTCAATGTGGGCGGCGCCACCATCTTTGTGGTGGATGTGGAGCAGTTCCAGCGGGTGTAAGTCATGCCGCTGACTACCCTTGTGGGCAACCATGCCCTGAAGGAACAGCTGATGCCCCGCCTGTCCGGTGGCACGCTGGGCCATGCCTTTATTCTGGCCGGCACCGCGGGAAGCGGCAAGGAAGAGCTTGCCCGCATTCTTGCCCGGGCCATGGTCTGCTCTGGGACGGGAACCAAGCCCTGCGGCAGCTGCCCCGCCTGTAAAAAGGCGCTGAGTGGCATCCACCCCGACATTATTACGGTGGCTCCTCTTGAGGAAGGCAAGGCCATTACCGTGGATCAGGTGCGCCAGATGCGGGCCGATGCCTATGTGCGGCCCAACGAGGCCCCGCGCAAGGTCTATATTGTGGAGCAGGCCGACCACATGCGTGTGGAGGGCCAGAATGCCATGCTCAAGCTGCTGGAAGAGGGACCCAGCTATGCGGCCTTCCTCTTGCTGGCGGAAAATCAGGGCGGCCTGCTGACCACGGTGCGCTCCCGGTGCGAAACCCTGTCGCTGATTGGGCAGGAACAGGAGCTTTCCGGCCCGGAGGAGGAGCAGACTGCCCAGTTGGCCCGGACTATGGCCGAGCTTTGGCTGGCCGGGGATGAGGCGGCTCTGATGGCCCTGTGCGCGGAATACGAGCGGAAAAAGTGGACGCGCCAGCAGTTTTCCGCCCTGACCCGATATATGACCGACCACCTGCGTGATCTGCTGCCCACTGCGGCAGACCGGCGAAAGGTACTGAAAGCAACGCAGCTCATGGACCAATTCCGACTGGCGCTGACCCGCAACGTCAATCCGGCCCATCTGGCGGGCTGGCTGTGCGCCGCCTGTACGGAAGAATAAGCAATTTTGATCCCCGGAGGATTTTAATATGACACAAATCATTTCAGTCCGCTTTAAAAGCGGCGGAAAAGAGTACTATTTCTCCCCCAACGGACTTCAGTTTCAGCCCGGACAGGGCGTGGTGGTAGAGACCAGCCGCGGCATGGAGCTGGGCGAGTGCGTCAAGGGCAACACCATGGTGGACGAGATGGAGCTGCTGGCTCCTCTGCGTCCCGTGGTCCGTGCCGCTACACCGGAGGACTATAAAGCCGCCGAGCGAAACAAGGAAAAAGAGGAAAAGGCCTTTGCCATCTGTCAGGAGAAGATCGCCCAGCATGGGCTGGACATGAAGCTGGTGGAAGCCCAGTACAGCTTTGAGGGCAATAAGGTGGTCTTTTTCTTCACTTCGGAGGGACGAGTGGACTTCCGAGCACTGGTCAAGGATCTGGCCGGTGCCATCCATGCCCGTATCGAGCTGCGCCAGATCGGCGTGCGGGACGAGGCCCGGATGCTGGGCGGACTTGGCATCTGCGGACGGCCCTTCTGCTGTTCTCAGTTCTTGGACGAGTTCCAGCCCGTCTCCATCAAAATGGCCAAGACCCAGAACCTGTCCCTCAATCCCACCAAGATCTCCGGCACCTGCGGGCGGCTCATGTGCTGCCTGAAGTACGAGCAGGACGCTTACGAGGATCTGGTCAAACACGCGCCCAAGATGGACTCCTTCGTGGAGACTCCGGACGGTGTGGGTACCGTTTCCTCCGTCAATCTGCTGCGCCAGAAGGTAAACGTGCGGCTGGAGGACGACCCGGAAACGCCCCACTGCTACCACAACTGCGAGGTTTGCGTGGTGCGCAGCGGCAAGGGCAAGCGCCCGGAGGGCTATGTGGCCCCGCCCAAGGAGGAACTGGAAAAGCTGAGAAAGCAGCCTGACCCGGAGGAAGAAGCTCCGGTCCGTCAGGAGAGCCGCCTTGCCGCCGCCCTTTCTCAGGTGCTGTCCCACGAGGAGCCGGAGCCCGCACCCGCGCCGGAACAGGAAGAGCGCCGCAGCCGCAACCGCCGCCGCCGCGGACGGGGCAACGGCCCCAAACCGGAGGGGGAAAAGCCCGCCCAGCCCAAGCAGGAGGAAAAGAAACCTCAGCCCGCCCCTGAACAGAAGGCGGAGGGGGATAAGAAGCCCAACCGCAACCGTCACCGCCGCCACCACCGCAAGCCGGGCGGCGGACAGGGTCAGTCCCCTGCCCAGCAATAAGAAAAAGCCGCGCCCCCGTTGGGTGCTCTCGCTTTCGTTTTTCATTATTCCTCGGTTTTGGTGCATGCGATGCACAGCTCGTCCAGCTGCTTTGGCGACCCACAAAATGCAAGCATTTTGCGGGGACCCGTTGGGGGATTGAAATGCTCGGCGGAAGTGAATTCCGCCTGCGCAATTCTCCGCTGCGCTCCGAATTACGGCGCACAGCGCCGCCCCATCCAAGATGGGGCCCGTGGCCGCCAAGCGACCTTGCGTGAAAACTTAAGCGTCCTGCTCTACTTTGGTGCATGCGATGCACAGGTCATCCAGTTGCTTGGCGTCCACCACGTCGGGGCAGGCCATCATCAGGTCGGAGGCATTCTGCACCTTGGGGAAAGCAATCACGTCGCGGATGGAGGTGGCACCCGCCATGAGCATGCACAGTCGGTCCAGACCGTAGGCCAGACCACCGTGGGGAGGCGCGCCGTACTTGAAGGCATTGACCAGATGGCCGAAGCGCTCCTGAATGTCCTCGTCGGAGATGCCAAGAGCCCGGAAGGCCTTTTCCTGCATCTCGGGGGTGTTGATACGGATGGAGCCGCCGCCCAGCTCGGTGCCGTTGAGCACGATGTCATAGGCACGGGCACGGCAGTTGGCCTTATCGGAGAGGATCTTGTCCTCGTCCTCCACCATGGGGGCGGTGAAGGGATGGTGCATGGCCTGATAGCGGCCCTCCTCCTCGGAGTACTCGAACATGGGGAACTCGGTGACCCACAGGAACTTGAAGTCCATGGGGTCGATAATGTCCATCTGCTTGGCTACCTCGCACCGCAGGGCGCCCAGAGATGCAAAGACCACCTCGTTCTTTGCATCGCCCACGATGAGCACCAGATCGCCGTCCTTGGCGCCGGCGCGCTCCAGAATGGCGGCATTCTCCTCGTCGGTGAGGAACTTGGCATAGGAGCTGGTCACACCGCCATCAATGAGGCGGGCCCACGCAAGGCCCTTGGCCCGGTAGGTCTTGACGAAGTCCACCAGCTTGTCGATCTTCTTGCGGGGGAAGGCGGCCGCGCCGCCCTCGATGTTGATCAAGCGCACAGAGCCGCCCTCGGCCACAGGGCCGGAGAACACACCGAAGCCGCAGTCCTTCACGATGTCGGAAATGTCCTTGAGCTCAAAGCCGAAGCGCATATCGGGCTTGTCCGAGCCGAAGCGGTCCATAGCTTCACGGTAGGGCATGCGCAGGAAGGGAGTCTGAACGTCCACGTTCAGCACTTCCTTGAACACCCGCTTCATGAAGCCTTCCTGAATGGACATGATGTCGTCCTCGTTAATAAAGGACATCTCCAGGTCGATCTGAGTGAACTCAGGCTGGCGGTCTGCGCGCAGGTCCTCATCACGGAAGCAGCGGGCGATCTGGAAGTAGCGGTCAAAGCCGGACAGCATCAGCAGCTGCTTATACTGCTGGGGGGACTGGGGCAGAGCGTAGAACTTGGAGGGGTGGACACGAGAGGGGACCAGATAGTCGCGGGCGCCCTCGGGGGTGGACTTGGTCAGAATGGGGGTCTCGATCTCCAGGAAGCCCTGCTCATCGAAGTAGTCCCGGGCGATCTTGGTGATCTTGTGGCGGGTGGCGATGGCATGCTGCATGTCGGGACGGCGCAGGTCCAGATAGCGGTAGGTCAGACGCAGCACGTCGTTGGCATTGGAGTTCTCCACGATCTCGAAGGGAGGGGTCTCCGCCTTGGCCAGCAGGCGCAGCTCGGTGACGTAAATTTCCACGTCGCCGGTGGGGATCTTGTCGGTCTTGGCCTCGCGCTCGCGCACGGTGCCGGTGGCGGCGATGACGTACTCACCGCGCAGGGTGGAGGCCTTGTCAAAGATGTCCTTGGCGGTGCTGTCATCAAAGGACAGCTGCACAAGGCCGGTGCGGTCACGCAGATCCACAAAGATCAGGCCGCCCAGATCCCGCTGGCGCTGGACCCAGCCGCACACGCTGGCGGTCTGGCCCACGTGGGCCATGCGGAACTCGCCGCAGTAGTTGGTGCGCTTGAAATTCTGAATGTTATCCATAAAAATCAACTCCAGTCAGTATTAATAGGAGAATATATTACGTTCTGTTTTCGGTTCCGTGGGTGGTGACGTACTCCCACAGGGCGGTGAACTGCTCCTCGTCCGTAATGAAGTACAGGTAGGGGCCCACCTCAAGCTCGCCACGGTCGGTCATGTAGAACATGTTGGCAGAGTCTCCGCAGGATACACCGCCGTACAGAAAGTCCACCGGACCGTATCGTGTCTTTCCGTTGAGAAGCCACGGGCGCAGGAGGTTGGTCAGGGAGGGGCGGGCCTTGATGTCCCGAAACATCTCCAGCAGGAGGTCAAAGTGTTCCGTGCCGGGGAGGGTGTCCTCGTCCTCGAGACGATGGTGAACAAAAACGGGCATACCGGCAACAAATTCAGTGGTTTTCGCGTGGGCACTGACCGAAACCGCCTTGTCAAAATCCAGCCCGGTGAGGGATTCCAGACTTCTGGGCGTCAGCCGCCAGACCAGCAGACCAATTACAAGAGCGGCTGCCAGAATGGTGAGAATTAGATTACGTTTTTGTTTCATAGCATCTCCTTTCCCAGACGTTCCACCCGTCGGGTGGGGTTGGTGAGGATATATTCCGCCGCGGCGTAAAAATCTTCTTGATTGCGGATCACGTGTTCATAATATCCCCGCTGCCAGAGGGGTGTGCCGGGTGTTCCGCGAAGCAGGTTGATTTTACGTGCAGAAAAAGATTTCAGCTGTCGCACAAGTTCCGGCAACGGGGTAGGGGCGGGTCCCAGACCCGCCCGGTCATCCAAAAGCACGATGCCGTGGATGTGGTCGGGCATAACAATAAACGGGCCCAATGCAATTCCGGGGTTATGATTGGGCAGGTCGTTCCATGTATCGACGACGATTTGACCAAGGGGCGATAATTCTGTGTGGGCGGGTCTGGGACCCGCCCCTACGATGTGACCAAGCAGAGGCAGACGTGGCTTGATGCACACCGTCACAAAATACGCTCCATTTTGGGAATAATCATACTCCTTCAGGCGGAGCGCCTTTCTTTTGGGGCTATCCACTTACTCGCCCTTGTCCAGAATGGGCAGGCCCTCGTTGAGCTTGGCAAGGCCGGTCTGAATATGGGCGATGGCCTCGTCCGCCGTCAGCTTGACCTGTTCGCCGGTCTTCATGTCCTTGACGGCGGCCACGCCGGCGTTGATCTCGTCTTCACCAAGGAAGATGGCATAAGGGATGGCCAGCTTATCGGCATAGCCGATCTTCTGCTTGAACTTCTTCTGCTCGGCATGGATCTGGGTGCGGATGCCGGCGGAGCGCAGTTGGGTGGCCAGAGCGATGGCGGGGGCCAGATCCTCAGTCATGGGCAGGATGAGCACGTCGGCGGGAGCGGTGTTCAGCTCATCGTTGAGATAGCCCTGATCCTCCAGCACGAAGAACAGACGGGTCAGGCCGATGGAGATGCCCACACCGGGCAACTGCTTGTCGGTGTAGTACTCCGCCAGATTGTCGTACCGGCCGCCGGAGCAGATGGAGCCGATTTCCGGATGGTCCAGCATGGTGGTCTCGTACACCGTTCCGGTGTAGTAATCAAGACCCCGGGCAATGGTCAGGTCCACGGCGAAGTGGCTTTCGGGCACACCGAAGGCCGCCAGATACTTGGTGACGGTGTTCAGCTCGTCCAGACCAAGGTCGAACAGCTCGTGGCGGCCGCGATAGCCCTCCAGAGCGGCCAGCACCTCGGCATTGCTGCCCTTGATGGCGATGAACTTTAAAATCCCATCCGCCTGTGCCTGAGAAAGGCCAATGTCCTCACTGACCAGCAGGGCGGCCACCTTCTCCGGGCCGATCTTGTCCAGCTTGTCTACGGTGCGCATGATGTCGCCGGACTTCTCGGTCAGACCCAGCATGGCATAGAAGCCGTTGAGCACCTTGCGGTTGTTCACCCGGATCTGGAAGCGGCGCAGACCCATGGCGGTGAAAGCCTTGTAAATGATGGAGGGGATCTCCGCTTCGTTGCTGATATCCAGCTTGCCGTCACCGATGATGTCGATGTCCGCCTGATAGAACTCCCGGAAGCGGCCACGCTGGGCACGCTCGCCACGGTATACCTTGCCGACCTGGAAGCGGCGGAAGGGGAAGGTGAGGTTTGCATAGTTCTGGGCCACGTACTTGGCCAGAGGGACGGTCAGATCAAAGCGCAGGGACAGGTCGGTATCACCCTTCATAAAGCGGTAGATCTGCTTTTCCGTCTCGCCGCCGCCCTTGGCAAGCAATACCTCAGAGGCCTCGATAAGGGGGGTGTCCAGACCGGTAAAGCCGTACAGGGCATAGGTCTTTTTCAATGTGTCGGCCATGCGGTCGAACTGGGCCTGTCGGGCGGGGAGCAGTTCCATAAAGCCGGACAGGGTGCGGGGCTGTACTTTAGCCATAGTATCAAAATCCTTTCTAGTGGATGTGGTTACGGAAAAAATATGCGCTCCCGTCCCATGTTTGGGACGAGAGCGCGTAATACGCTTCGTGGTGCCACCCAAATTCAGGCGCAAGGCGCCCCTTTGACCTTCTGTTGCGGGAAGGGGACCGCCCCCGTCTCCGGGGCCGCTGGTAACGCTGTCTTCGCCGGCTCTTCGCGCAAGTCTCTCACAGCCAAGGAGACTCTCTCTGTGGCGGGGTGTTCCGGTTACTCATGCGCCGTCATTACGGTTATAGCTAATCCTATCTTAAACAGGACGAAAAGTCAAGGTTTACACCGCAAAAGGCGCGGTTTTGGGGTTGACGATGTCGCGCCAGTCCAAGTCGCCCCGGGACAGGCCGTGGATGAGCACCTCGGCGGTAGCCACGTTGGAGGCAAAGGGCACGTTGTACTGGTCGCACAGGCGGCAGATGTAGCGTACATCGTCGCTGAGCTCGTTGGACTGGGGGTCGTCGAAGAAGAGGACCATGTCGATCTCGTTATAGGCGATGCGGGCGCCGATCTGCTGGATACCGCCGTGCTCGTGAGACAGGAACAGGTTAATGGGCAGACCGGTAGCCTCACTGACCTGACGGCCGGTGCTGTTGGTGGCGCACAGGGTGTGACGGGCCAGAACGCCGCAGTAGGCGATGCAGAACTGGATCATCAGCTCTTTTTTGTTGTCGTGGCTCATCAGGGCGATATTCATATGACAGGACCTCCTTTTCTCGTTAGCGGATGCGCATGATGGGAGTGTGTCTCCCCTCCAGACGCTTGGCGATATTCAAATAAGCGTTGGCCGCGCCCTGCCGCCCGGTGAAGCACACGGGTTTGCCGGCATTGGCGGCAAGAATCACGGTTTTATCCTCCGGCACCACACCCAGCAGGGGCAGACCGGCGGTGTCCATGGCGTCATCGATAGTGGTGCGCAGCTTGCGCAGCAGCTTGGGCAGGACCCGGTTTACCACCAGATGGACGGTGGGGATGTGGCTCAGCTCGCCCACGGTGCGCTGAGCGTCCCGCAGGGAGGAGGCATCGCTGGTGGCCACCACGATGGCCCGGTCCGCCGCGCAGGCGGCCAGCCGGAAGCCGGCATCCAGACCGGCGGGGGCATCCAGCAGGATATAGTCAAACTGGCCTCTGGCTGCATTCAGCAGAGCGGTGATACCCTCCGGGGTGACCGTTTCGGGCAGATGCATGGGGGCGGTGAGCAGGGACAGGCCGGGAATGTCGGGGTGGCTGACAGCCGCCCGGGACAGGGGGCAGCGGCCCTCTACCACGTCGGTAAAGTCCATGAGCGCCCGGTCTGTCATGCCCAGAGAGATGTCCAGATTGCGCAGGCCGATGTCCATGTCGATACACAGCACCTTGCGCCCCAGTCGGGCAAGGCTGGTGGCCACACCTGCGGTCAGCGAGGTTTTGCCGGTCCCACCCTTGCCGGAAGCGACAACGATTGCAGTTCCTGCCATTGGAACACCTCCCGGTTACAAAATAGTTTACCACAAATGAAAGTTTCGTCAATGACGAAATTGACAAAAATTTCACAAAGTTAGCTTACAGGGGCTCTTTTTGCATTTTGGCCCACTTTCGGGGGTAGCCTTTCAGCGTGGGCGCTACCTTGCGGATGAGCACCACCCGGTGGACGATGTCCGTGCCGGGGACGGTGTAGTCCTTGCAGTCCTCTACCCGACCGCCCAGCAGCTTGATGCAGTGGGCAGCACCGTCCAGCTCCTGCGCACTGTCCACGCTTTTCATAGCAAGGAACAGGCCACCGACCTTGACGTAGGGCAGGCAAATCTCACATAAAAGCCGCAGGTCGGCCACCGCCCGGGCGGTGGCAAAGTCAAAGCTGTCCCGGAAGCCTTTTACAAGGGCCTGCTCCTCTGCCCGGGCATGGATGGCGGAAACACCGTCCAGTCCGAGAGTTTGGGCCACTTCGTTGAGCCAGGTCACCCGCTTGCCGAGGCTGTCCAGCAGGGTAACGGAAAGGTCGGGGCACAGGATCTTCAGGGGCAGGCCGGGAAAGCCCGCGCCGGTGCCCACGTCGATGAGGGACTTGCCCTGAAAGTCCGCCATGTTCAGCAGGGCGGCGCAGTCCAGCATGTGCAGCCGGGCTACCTTGTCCTCTTCCCGGATGGCGGTCAGGTTCATGACCTGATTTTTCTCCAGCAGCAGGCGGCCGTATTCGGCCAGTTGCTGCGGGGCATTGTCTGGTACGCGGTCGGACAGGCCAAGCTGGGACAGTCCGGCAGAAATAATGTCCTTCAAGGGTCGTCCTCCTAATGGGTCAGACAAAATTGGTCATCAGCCCCGCGATGCCGATGGGCAGGGTCAGCAGGGCCAGAAGCCAGCACACGACGGCCAGCAGGATGGCGGGGTTTTTGGCCGGCCGGCCCGTGGTGCGCCAGCTGAGGATGGACACGCTGCCCAGCCCCACAAGGCCGGGTATGGTGAGCAGGGGGCCAAGGCCAGAAAGGGTGGAGGCGGTGAAGTAGAAATAGGTCATCAGCGCCATCAGGATGACCATATAGACCACGCCGATCCAGGCCAGCGCCCGCTTCACAGGGGAGGCGGGGGTGTAGCCCTCGTTCTCCGGCTGGGTTTCGGGGGTGTTGATGTCAGACATCAGTTCTTCTCCTTGAGAAGGTCGCGAATTTCCATCAGCAGCTTCTCCTCGGCGGAAGGCTCAGGCTCAGGCTCGGGAGCGGGTTCGGGGGCGGGCTCGTCCTTCTTCTTGTGCAGGGAGTTGATGGCCTTGACCATGCAGAACACCGCGAAGGCGATGATGATGAAGTCGATGATGATGGCGATGGTGTTGCCGTACTGAATAGCGATCTCGGTGGCGGGGTCGATGACACCTTCGGCATTGGCCACAGCTTCCTTCAGAACAAGCTTCCAATCCTCGAAGTTGACACCACCGGTGAGCATGGAGATGCAGGGCATAATGATGTCGTTGACGATGGAGGTGGTGATCTTGCCGAATGCACCGCCGATGACAACACCGACGGCCAGGTCGATCACGTTGCCGCGCATGGCGAAGGTCTTGAATTCTTCAAAAAACTTTTTCATGTTGGGTTGCTCCTCTCAATTTTTATGTTTTTTATGGGAAAAGCGAATACAAACAGTAATATCGAAAGTAAATATTGCGAAACGTGATCAAAGCTTGGGGCAAAAGTCTTGTAGGAGCCGGTCCCAGACCGGCCCGCGGGCGGCTCTGGGA
>JAZNTL010000069.1:0-14661 GCA_045591745.1 Lawsonibacter sp. | reverse complement strand
ATTGAAAGCAGCCACAGCAGCAGCACCCTTGGTACCGTAGACAGACATGTCGGTGGTGTACAGACCGGACAGCACCACAGTCAGGGCAGTGATGGTGCAGATGACGATGGTGTCAAAGAACACCTCGAACACGCCCCACATGGCCTGCTCGGCAGGCTCCTCGGTCTCACTGGCTGCGTGGGCGATGGGAGCGGAGCCCATACCGGCCTCGTTGGAGAACACGCCGCGGGCAAAGCCCTGACGCATAGCCAGCATAATGGCATAGCCGAACACGCCGCCACCCACAGCCTCAAAGCTGAAGGCGCTCTTGAAGATGGTAGCGAAAGCGGCAGGCACCTCGGTGATCTTCAGGCAGACAACGGCGATACCGGCCAGCACGTAAAAGATGGACATAAAGGGAACCATGTAGGAGGTCACCTGACCCACGCGCTTGACGCCGCCCAGCACCACTGCGGCCACCACAACGGCCAGAACGATACCGGCAACCAGCAGGGAGATCTTGCCGCCGGACAGATTGTTGATGGCGCCGGCGATCTCGCTGGACTGGGCGATGTTACCGATACCGAAGGAGGTCAGACCGCCCAGGATGGCGAAGATAACGGCCAGCCACTTCCAGTTCTTGCCCAGGCCCTTTTCAATGGAATACATGGGGCCGCCCTTGTTCACGCCGTTTTCCTGCACGCGGAACTTCATGGCCAGGGCGATCTCGGCGTACTTGGTGCACATGCCAAAGAAAGCGGACACCCACATCCAGAACACGGCACCGGGGCCGCCAACAAAGATGGCGCCGGTAACACCGGCGATGTTGCCGGTGCCCACAGTACCCGCCATGGCGGTGCTGACGGCCTGGAAGGCGGTCAGGTTCTTGCCGGTGCTCTTGTCCTTCTTGGTGAACAGAGAGCCGATGGTGTTTTTCATGATGTAACCGAACTTGGTCACCTGAATGCACCGGGTACGGATGGTCAGGTACACGCCGGTGCCGACGAGCAGGGCCAGCATGATGGGGCCCCAGGCAAAGTCGTTGAGCTTGCCGTTGACCAGCTCAACAATTTCAATAAACTTTTCCACGGTCAAAACTTCCTTTCTTTTTTTGCAAGCGGCGATTAAATCGACAAGAGCAGATGGCGAAAAGTTTCGAGGGATAAAAAGGCGTGGTTTTGCAGGAATAATTGGTTTATTTCAAAAAACCACAACGAATTTAGCACCGAAAATTTTCGCAAACTGCCGCAGACGCATTTAATCGCCGCTTGCCTTTACAGAACAAAAATACCGCGGAGGCACACGCTCCACGGCACAAAGGCACAAAATACGAAAACTCTCCGTTTTTTGTGATCCTCTGTCCTTTTGCCTGAGAGATTGGCGAAATCACGTTCGCTTTGCCCCTTCGGCCCCCGTTTTGCGAGCTTCTCCAGAGTTACATCCACACACAGTCCGTCAAATATTTGAAGTTCTGCATGCTTCGTCTGTCCTGTTCAGTTGTGAGGATACTTTACCACACT
Organism: Lawsonibacter sp.; assembly: GCA_045591745.1. Lineage (GTDB taxonomy): Bacteria > Bacillota > Clostridia > Oscillospirales > Oscillospiraceae > Lawsonibacter. The sequence continues at coordinate 13,162 of JAZNTL010000069.1, read as the reverse complement.
ACATCGACCTTGTCAACACTCCGCGGACACTTATTCGCCCCAGACGGATTTTTTGGCTACATGCACAGAAAAAGGCCGTTTTTTCTTTCATCTGTTTACAAATTCTTCTTCCTTCCGGGGCAATCATGTGGTATACTAAATTGATTTATTGTGGATACCCATGTCCGTGAGGTGTTTTTTGATATGAGTCTGATCACAAAACTGTTCGGCACCCGCTCTCAGCGGGAGCTGAAGTCCATCGAGCCGCTGGTCAATAAAATCGAGGCATTGGAGGATGAGTACAAGGCTTTGACCGATGCTCAGCTTCAGGCCAAGACCCCGGAGCTGAAGGCCCGTCTTGCCGCCGGCGAGACTCTGGACGACATCCTGCCCGAGGCCTTCGCCGCCTGCCGGGAGGCCGCATGGCGTGTGCTGGGCATGCGCCACTACCGGGTCCAGCTTATCGGCGGCATCATCCTGCATCAGGGCCGCATCGCCGAGATGAAGACCGGTGAGGGCAAAACTCTGGTGGCCACCCTGCCCGCCTATCTGAACGCCCTGTCCGGCCGGGGTGTGCACATCGTTACCGTGAACGATTATCTTGCCAAGCGCGACTCGGAGTGGATGGGCAAGATCTTCCGCTTTATGGGACTGTCTGTAGGCCTGATCATCCACGGTGTTATGGGTCAGGACAAGAAGGACGCTTACCTTGCCGACATCACCTACGGCACCAACAACGAGTTTGGCTTTGACTACCTGCGCGACAACATGGCTCTGTACTCCAACGAGCTGGTCCAGCGGGGTCATGCCTTCGCCATCGTGGACGAGGTGGACTCTATCCTCATCGACGAGGCCCGCACCCCCCTCATCATCTCCGGTCAGGGTGAAAAGTCCACCCAGCTGTATACCGTGGTCAACCAGTTTGTCAACCGGCTGAGATGCGTGCGCATCGCCAAGGTGGACGACAAGCAGGAGGAAGACACCTCCCTGGATGCCGACTACATTGTGGACGAGAAGGCCAAGACGGCCACCCTTACCGCCCGTGGCATCCAGAAGGCGGAGCAGGCCTTCAACATTGAAAATCTGGGCGACCCCCAGCACTCCACCCTGTCCCACCACATCAATCAGGCCATCAAGGCCCACGGTGTGATGAAGCGGGACATCGACTACGTGGTCAAGGACGGTCAGGTCATCATCGTGGACGAGTTCACCGGCCGTCTCATGTTCGGCCGCCGGTACAACGAGGGTCTGCACCAGGCCATTGAAGCCAAGGAGCACGTGGAGGTGGCAAACGAGTCCAAGACCCTTGCCACCATCACCTTCCAGAACTACTTCCGCCTGTACGACAAGCTGTCCGGCATGACGGGCACCGCCATGACCGAGGAGGAGGAGTTCGGCACCATCTACGAGCTGGACATTGTGGAGATCCCCACCAACCGTCCTCTGGCCCGTCACGACTACCCCGACACCGTTTATAAAAACGAGCGGGGCAAGTACAAGGCCATCATCGACCAGATCGAGCAATGCCACAAAAAGGGACAGCCCGTGCTGGTGGGCACCATCTCCATTGAGAAATCCGAACTGCTCAGCGACATGCTCCGCCGCCGGGGCATCAAGCACAACGTTCTGAATGCCAAGAACCACGAGAAGGAAGCGGAGATCGTGGCTCAGGCCGGTAAATTCGGCGCCGTCACCGTAGCCACCAACATGGCAGGCCGCGGCACCGACATCATGCTGGGCGGCAACGCGGAATTTCTGGCCAAGGCCGACCTGCGCAAGGCCGGTATGTCTGACGAGCTCATTGCCGAGGCCACCGGCTTTGCCGAGACGGACAACGAGGAGATCCTCAATGCCCGAAAGATGTTTACCGAGGCCGAGGCCAAGTATAAAGACGCCATCCGGGAGGAAGCCGACCGGGTTCGGGACGTGGGCGGTCTGTTCATTCTGGGCACCGAGCGGCACGAATCCCGCCGCATCGACAACCAGCTGCGCGGCCGTGCCGGCCGTCAGGGCGACCCGGGCGAGACCCGGTTCTACCTGTCTCTGGAGGACGACATCATGCGCCTGTTCGGCTCTGAGCGGGTGATGAACATGATGGAGCGGCTTGGCATTGACGAAAACACCCCCATCGACGCCAAGATGCTGTCCGGCGCCATCGAAAACGCCCAGCGTCAGGTGGAGTCGCGCAACTTCCAGACCCGCAAGAGCGTGCTGGAATACGACGACGTGATGAACACCCAGCGCAAGGTCATTTATGACCAGCGCGCTCAGGTGCTGGCCGGTCAGGACCTGCAGGAGAGCATTTCCAATATGCTCCACAACACGGTGGACAGCGCCATCCGCGGCCACATGGGTGAGCTGAAGCACATGGACGCGGAGACCTTTAAAGAGGCCGTGTCCCTGTTCCGCACCATGTTCCTTACCCCTGACGATCTGAACCTGACGGACGAGGAGCTGGCTCAGTACGATGCGGACGGTCTGGTGGAGCTGGTGTCCCACAAGGCCAGAGAGGTCTATGCCGCCAAGGAAGCGGAGATCGGCCCCCAGCTCATGCGCGAGCTGGAGCGGGTCATCATGCTCCGGGTGGTGGACGAATACTGGATGGACCAGATCGACGCCATGAACGAGCTCAAGCAGGGCATCGGCCTGCGGGCTTACGGCCAGAGCGATCCCGTCATCGAGTACAAGCGCGAAGGCTATGAGATGTTTGAGCAGATGATCGCCGCCATTCAGGAGGAGACTCTGCGCCGCCTGTTCCTGGTCCGCCTGCGCAAGAACGAGGAGGTCAAGCGCGAGCGGGTAGCCAAGATCACCTCTGAATCCGCCGGCGGTGACGGCACCGTCACCAAGCAGCCGGTGAAAAAGGTGGTCAAGATCGGCCGTAACGACCCCTGTCCCTGCGGAAGCGGTCTGAAGTGGAAAAAGTGCACCTGCGAGACCTATCATAAGGATATGCAATAAACGATAAAAACACGGCCTGCTGAGCAGGCCGTGTTTTTTAATGCAAAAGGGACATACTACCTCCACAACTGTAACAGGAGGCCGGTTTTATGATCGAACAGGATACCATTAAATTGCTGCGGGAGTGCGATGCCGGGGTCAAAATGGGCATTGCCTCCATTGACGATGTGCTGGAGCACGTGCATTCTCAGCAGCTGAAAAAGCTCCTTTCCAAGTGCAAGTCGGAGCACGAAAAGCTGGAGCAGGAAATCGAAAGCCTGCTGGACGGCTACCATGACGACGGCAAGAACCCCAACCCTATGGCCAAGGGCATGTCGTGGATGAAGACCAACATGAAGCTGGCCATGAGCGAAACGGACGCCACCATTGCAGGGCTGATGACCGATGGGTGCAACATGGGGGTCAAGTCCCTGAACAAATACCTCAACCAGTACGAAGCGGCGGACGAGGTATCCAAGGACATCACCAAGCGGCTGATCAATCTGGAAGAGGAACTGACCGTCAACATCCGGGACTTTTTATAATTGTCAAGTGGCCTGCCCTGTGGTACAATAGCTCATCCAAACACCACAAAGGCAGGCGGTACTATGAAACTGCTCATCATTCGGCACGGCGACCCGGACTATTCCATCGACTCCCTGACCCCTACCGGCTGGCACGAGGCGGAGCTTCTGTCCCACCGGATGGAAAAATTGGACGTGAAGGCTTTTTACGTCTCCCCCCTTGGCCGGGCCCGCGACACGGCCAAGGTAACATTGGACAAGCTGGGCCGGGAGGCCCAGGTACTGCCCTGGCTGCGGGAGTTCCCGGTAAAAGTCACCAAGCCCGGCGAGGACAGGCCCAACATCTGCTGGGACTGGCTGCCTCAGGACTGGGTGGGTCACGCCCCCTTCTATGACAAGGACCGCTGGATGGACCACCCTGTCTTTGCAACCCCTGACCTGCCTCAGGTGTGGAAAACGGTCACAGAGGGCCTTGACGAGCTGCTGGCTAAGCACGGCTATGTGCGAAAAGGCAATTACTACGAAGCCGTCTGCCCCAACGAGGATACCATCGTCTTTTTCTGCCACTTCGGGCTGGAGTGTGTTCTGCTCAGCCACCTGCTGAACATCTCCCCCATGCTGTTGTGGCACGGCACCTGCGCCGCACCCACCTCCGTCACCACCCTGAACACGGAGGAGCGGCGAAAGGGCATCGCCTATTTCCGCATGAGCGCCTTTGGGGACACCTCCCATCTGTATGCAGCCGGAGAGGAGCCCTCCTTCCATGCCCGCTTCTGCGAAACGTATGAAAACACAGATCAAAGACACGATTGACAAAAACGCGCCGGACAGGTGTCCGGCGCGGTTTTTTTACAGAATTACCGCGTCAATGATGTGGAGCTTGGATTCCAGCCCCAAAAACACCGCCGCCTTGCGCCACAGGAGCATCCGGGTGGTGAAAATTTCAAAATACTCCATGACCGGGCAGATGGCGGTGTCGATGGTCATGGTCAGGGTCAGGGTCTTGGCCTGCTTGTCCAGCAGCAGCTGCGCCTGCTCCACGGCGTAGTTCACCCGGTCGTGGATGTCATCCCGGATGTCCTTCCGACTGCGCACACGACTGCGGCGCACATCGGACTTATCCGCCAGAATGAGGGCGGCAGCCACGGCGTTGACCGGATAGGCAGTATGCTCATCGTGATTGCCGATGGCGGTGACCACCGTTGCCACATCCTGCGCCTCCATACCCAGTTCATCCAGCAAACGAAAAGCCATCAGCGCACCGCTGTGGGCATGGTCATTGCGATTGACCACATTGCCAATGTCGTGCAGGTAGGCGGCAATGCGGGCCAGCTCCACCTCGCGCTGGGAATAGCCCAAATCAGACAGCAGGCTGCTGGCCATCTGCGCGCACTTGGTCACGTGGGCAAAGGAATGCTCCGTAAAACCCATAGCTCGCATGGACTCATCCGCCTGACGAATATAGGTGTTGATGCGTTCGTCATTTTTGATTTGTTCGTAGGTCACGTTCATGTTGCGCCCTCCTGCGTTTTCTCTATGCTCATTCTAATCGATTCTGCTTTCTTTTTCAACCGCCGTTATTTTCAGAATTTACATTTAGATGGTTGAATTTCTTTCCTCTTCGGGTTATGATATGTGTTGCGTTTTTTATAGAGAGGAGCTTTCTTGTGCGTATTCGTGAACTTTTTTCCGCCAAGGATATGACCCAAGGCGCGCCCTGGCGGCGCATTACGGAATTTGCCGTACCCATGCTGCTGGGCAATCTGGCCCAACAGCTGTATAACACGGTGGACTCCATCGTGGTGGGCAAGTACGTGGGTGACAACGCGCTGGCCGCCGTTGGAAGTGCCAGCCCCATCCTGAACCTGCTGCTGGCCCTGTTCGTGGGTGTGGCTACCGGCGCGGGTATCGTCATCTCCCAACGTTTTGGTGCAGGCGACCGCAAGGGCCTGTCCCACGCCATTGGCAACTGCATCTCCCTTGCCGCACTGGCCTCCATTGGCACCATGCTATTGGGTACGCTCATCGCCCGGCCTCTGCTGGAGTTTCTGGACACCCCCGCCTCCATCATTGACTGGTGTACCGACTATCTGGTCATCTTCTTCCTGGGTGCGGCGGGCTTCACTTTTTATAACATTCTGTCCGGTGTTCTGCGGGGCATGGGCGACTCGGTGTCCGCCCTGCTGTTCCTGCTGGTGGCCGCAGCACTGAACACGGTGCTGGATATCTGGTTCGTGGCAGGACTTGACATGGGTGTGGCCGGTGTGTCTCTGGCCACTGTCATTGCTCAAGCGATTTCCGCCGTGCTGTGCTTTATCAAGCTCATGCGCATGAGCGACGTGTTTGATCTGTCCTTTGCCCACCTGCGCATGCGCAAGGATTCCGCGTGGCGCATTATTACTCTGGGTGTCCCCTCCGGCATCACTCAGGGCATCATGGCCGTGGCCATGATGGTGGTTCAATCCCTGACCAACAGCATGGGCGAGCTGGTCATCGCCTGCAACGTCATCATCATGCGCGTGGACGGCTTTGCCATGATGCCCAACATGTCTTTTGGGCAGACCATGAGCGTCTACGCCGGTCAGAATGTGGGTGCGGGCCGTCTGGACCGGGTCAATCAGGGCACAAAGCAGGGTCTTATGATGGCCGCGGGCTTCTCCGCCGTCATTACCGCCGTTCTGCTGCTGTTCGGCCGGTTCCTGTTCGACATGTTTACCGACACCCAGCAGCTGATGGATTTGGCTGTGCGCATGATGCGCATTATGGCCGTTGGCTACGTGTGCGTGTCGGTCACTCAGGTGCTGGGCGGTGTCATGCGCGGCTGCGGTCAGACCATGCCCCCCATGTGGATCACCATGCTGACCACCATCGTTTTGCGCATTCCCACCGCATATGGCCTTGCTTACCTGACCCGGTGCGAGGCCTGGCCCAATGGCCGGCCTGAAGCTCTGTCTGCCTCCCTGCTCATTGCGTGGGGCATGGGCGCACTGGTCTCCTGGCTTGTCTTCCGCCGGGGCGGTTGGGAAAAGAAGGCCCTGGCCGTTCATCGAACCGAATAAACAAAAGGCGCGCGGACGATTCGTCCGCTGTTCTTTTTGACCATTATCCCAAATATGCCTTTTTCACCGCTTCGTTGTGCAGCAGTTCCTCACCGGTACCGGACAGGGTAAGCCGTCCGGTTTCCAGCACGTAGGCGGTATTCGCGGTATGCAGCGCCATATTGGCGTTCTGCTCGATGAGCAGGATGGTCACGCCCTGCTTGTTGATCTCCTTGATGATGTCAAAGATGCCTCTGACCACCAGCGGAGCAAGGCCCAGAGAGGGCTCATCCATCATCATCAGCTTGGGCCGGGACATGAGGGCACGGCCTACGGCCAGCATCTGCTGCTCGCCGCCGGACAGGGTGCCGGCCGCCTGCCAGGAGCGCTCCTTCAGGCGGGGGAACAGGTCGTACACCCACTTCAGGTCATCCTCCAGATCGTCGGTGCGCAGATAAGCGCCGATCTTCAGGTTTTCCAGCACAGTCAGGTCGGGGAACACTCTGCGCCCCTCAGGCACAAGGGTAATGCCCTTGGCCACGATACGGTCGGGGGTCAGGCCGGTGATGTCCTCCGCCTGCAGGCGGATGCGGCCGGCGGCGGGCTTGACAAGGCCCGCAATAGCACGCAGCGTGGTGGACTTGCCCGCGCCGTTGGCGCCGATCAGGGTGACGATCTCCCCCTCGGGCACCTCGAAATCGATACCCTTGACGGCCTCGATGCCGCCGTAGCTGACCTTCAGGTTGTCAATTCTCAGCATCGTTTGCCACCCCCAAGTAAGCCTCGATCACGCGAGGATTGTTCTGGATCTCGGTGGGCGTACCCTGAGCGATCAGCTTGCCGAAATCCAGTACGTAAATACGGTCGGAGATCTTCATGACCAGATCCATGTGATGCTCGATCATGAAGATGGTCAGGTCGTAGGTTTCTCGAATCTGCTTGATGAACTCAGTCAGTTCGTGGGTCTCCTGCGGGTTCATACCGGCAGCCGGCTCATCCAGAAGCAGCAGCTTGGGCTCGGTGGCCAGCGCGCGGGCGATCTCCAGACGGCGCTGCAGGCCGTAGGGCAGAGAACCGGCCACCTCGTCCTTCAGGTGGGCCAGATTCTGCTCCTCCAGCAGGGCCATGGCCTCCTCCCGCATGCGCTTTTCCTCCGCAGCATTGAGCCGGAAGGTGGCAGACAGGAAGTTCTGCTTGGCACGCATGTGCTTGGCAATGAGCACGTTGTCAAACACGGTCAGTGCGGAAAACAGACGGATATTCTGGAAGGTACGGGCAATGCCCAGCTGGGTGATCTTGTCGGGAGTAGGGCTGAGCACGTGAGTGTAGATGCCCCTATGCTCACCGGCATAGAGCTTGCTCATCTTGCCCTGGGGATGGTTCTCCACCATGGGCCGCTCCATGAAGGAGACCCGGCCGTTGGTGGGCTCATACACACCGGTGATGCAGTTGAAGGCAGTGGTCTTGCCGGCACCGTTGGGGCCGATCAGGGCCACGATCTCGCCCTTATTGACCTCCAGAGACAGGTCATTGACAGCAACCACACCGCCAAACTGCATGGTCACGTTTTCAAGTCGAAGCACGTTCTGACTCATTTCGCCCCCTCCTTTCTCTTGCGTTTAAAGAGGTCGGGCAACTCTTTTGTGCCCATGATGCCCCGGCGGAAGAACAGCACCACCACCATGATGATGATGGAGAACACCACCATGCGGAAGCCGGCCCGCAGGAAGGGGATCTTAAATCCGCTGGCCAAAACGATCTCGTTGTCCAAAAAGCGCAGCCACCACTCGGAGCAGGCCACATACAGGGACGTAGCGATACAGGAACCGGTGACGGGGCCGATACCGCCGATGACCACGATGAGCAGGATCTCATAGGTCATGGCAGAGGTAAAGGGCTTTGCCTGTGCGTTGGTGGCATACATGGCGAACAGCGCACCGGCAATTCCGGTAAAGAAAGCGGAAATACAGAAGGACATCTGCTTATGCTTGAACAGGTTGACACCCATGGCCTCAGCAGCGATCTCATCCTCCCGGATGGACTTGAAGGCCCGGCCGTAGGAGGAGTTGATCAGCATAACGATCAGGGTGATGCACACAATGGCGATCAGGAACGGAACAAAGGTAGACAGGCGCAGGATCACCTTGCCGCCGGCATCCTTGATATTGAAGCTGGAAAAGATGGGAAAGTTCTTCAGCATATTGGCGCCGTTGGTAACGGGGCCCAGCTTCTGCCACTGGAACACGGCACGGATGATCTCGGCAAAGCCCAGCGTGGCAATGGCCAGATAGTCACTTTTCAGCCGCAGCACGGGCAGGCCGATGAGCCATGCAAAAACCGTGGCCACACAGCCGGCCAGAATAATAGCGATGAGCACACCCAGCACCAAACCAGGTACGGTATCCGCTCCGCCGAACAGGTCAGGCAGCGAGAACTTCACCGCCGAGCCGCCGAACAGGTAATAGACCTGATCCTTGCTTGCCATGGGAACGGTGAGAATGGCATAGGTATAGGCACCCAGCAGCATAAAGCCGGCAGTGCCCAGAGAGAACAGGCCGGTAAAGCCGGTAAGCAAATTCATGGATACGGCAGCCAGGGCATACACCGCTGTCTTTTTCAGCACCACGAACAGCTGGCTGGTGGGTTTGAACACCGCAGGCGCGCCGGGCACCAGTGCGGTCAGATTTTCCATCAGAACGATCAGGGCCAAAAAAGCCACGATACACGTCAGGGCGATAAAAGCGCCCTTTTTGCTCTTTTTTCGGATCATCAGGGCACCTCCTTAAACCTTGTCGGTGGCCTTTTCACCAAACAGGCCGGTGGGCTTGAACACCAGCACGATGATGAGCAGGGCAAAGGTAAATGCATCGGAGAATACGGATACGTCCCACGCAGCGGGCAGACCCTTGATGATGGTCTCGCAGATGCCGATGATGAACGCGCCGATCACCGCACCGGGAATGGATCCGATTCCGCCAAACACCGCCGCTACAAAGGCCTTCAGGCCAGGCAGAGCGCCAATGGTAGGGGTAACTGCGGTATAGTTTGTGAAGTACAGCACCGAACCCACCGCCGCCAGCACAGAGCCGATGACAAAGGTGGCGGAGATCGTGTTGTTGATTTTGATGCCCATAAGCTGAGCGGTCTCAAAGTCCTTGGACACCGCACGCATAGCCATGCCCACCTTGGTGTGGTTGATCAGCTGGGTCAGGCCGATGACCAGCGCCAGCACCAGCACCGGAGTCAGCAGCACCGCCCACTTGGTGGGAGTTCCGGCAATGACCACCGTATCGGACAGGAAGGGGATGGTTGGGTAGGTCATGGGCTGTGCACCCGTAATGTAAGTAGCGGTATTCTGCAGCAGATAGCTCACACCGATGGCGGAGATCATGACCGACATACGGGGGGCGGAGCGCAGAGGCTTGTAGGCCACACGCTCGATACAGAATGCCAGCACCGCAGTCAGCACGATAACCAGAGGAATGGCCACGTACAGGGGCAAACTGCTGGACAGATAGATCCCCATCAGACCTGCCACCATGAACACGTCGCCATGGGCGAAGTTGATCAGGCGCAGGATTCCGTACACCATGGTGTATCCAATGGCGATCAAGGCGTATTGTCCACCCACCGAAACACCGGAGAGCAGGACAGAAATAATATATTCCATAAGAGCCTCCTTTTATTTTAGTTGGGCCGTCTCGAAACGAGCCGATTGCCCCGGCTTGTTTCGAGGCAGCCCAAGCTTTGCATATGCAACGCTTGGCGGGGGCATTTGCCCCCGCCAAGCTGCATACTTATCGTAGTTTGGTTTAGCTTGCGGAGCCGGTCTGAACAGTCTCCAGAGCCCAGGTGCCGTCGGCGGTATTGGCAGTCTTGATGTAAGCGGTATCGCGGATGGCGTCGCCGATCTCGTCGAAGGCGATGGCGCCGGACACACCGGTGTAGGTCACACCGCTCAGAGCGGCCTTGATGTCCTCAGCCTTCACGCTGCCGGCAGCCTTCATGGCCTCCAGAGCCACGTAGTAGGCATCATAGCCCATGGCGGTCACAGCGGAGATGGTATCGTTGCCGCCGTTGGAGTCCTTGGCGGTGCTGTTGGTGTTGATGTAGTTCTTGATGCCCTCGTCAAACTCGGGAGAGCCGCCCTCCTGATAGAAGGTAGACACGAACAGCTGGATGTCGGTACCCTTGGCAGCCTCCAGAACCATGTTGTCGTCCAGAGTGTCAGAGCCCAGGATGGGAGCGGTAATGCCCAGAGAGGCAGCCTGGGTCACGATCTGGGTGGCATAAGCGATGGACACGGGGGTGAAGATAACGTCAGCACCGGCGTCCTTGGCCTCGTTCAGGTAGGTGGTAAAGTCGGAGTTGTTGGTGGGGAAGGACTTCTTGATGACAGTGCCGCCGGCGGCGGTGAACACCTGCTCAAAGAAGGCCACCAGGCCCTGGTCATACTCGTTGCCGGTCTCGCCCAGCAGGTAAGCCACGTCAGCATCGAACTTATCCATGGCGAAGTTGGCCAGAACGTCAGCCTGGAAGTTGTCCAGGAAGCAAATGCGGTAGTAGTAGTCGTTACCGGCAGTCACGTTGGGGTTGGTGCAGGTCACGCCGATGGCAGCCAGACCGGCATCGTTGAAGATGGGGCCGCCGGCCATGGACACGCCGGAACCGTAGGAGCCCAGAACCAGAGCCACGCCCGCGTCAACCAGATTGGAGGCAGCGGAGGGAGCCTTATCAGTGGTGGAGCCGTTGTCGGAAATGACCAGCTCGACCTTGTACTCCTCGCCGTTCACGGTGACGGTGGGGGTCTCAACGTTGGCATACTGCATGCCCAGGACTTCTTTCTTACCGCCGGAAGCGGAGTCGCCGGAGGTAGGCTCGAACACGCCGATCTTGACGATCTTCTCGCCGGTCTGCTCACCGGAGGCAGCCTCGCCGCCACCGCAGCCGGCCAGCAGGCCCAGCATCATAACACCGGACAGAGCAAGAGCAAGGAACTTTTTCATGATTGATTTCTCCTTCACAGATAAAATACAAGGCTTTGTCCGCAGAGCAAAGACACTTGTGCGTGGATATGTTAGGATTATACTCTGCTTCATGAAAAAATGCAAGTTTTTCCGGGCAGAAAACCAAGAATTTTCATGTTCCTCTCTTTCGGCCGCCTGAAAAAACTGTTTTGACGGTTTTCAGGCAGAACTGCATCGCGCATAAAGCAGGGGGCACGGCAATGCCGTGCCCCCCCTGCGGGTACTTGAATCAGCCCTCGTCTTCGATCAGGCCGTAGCCGCCGTCGTTGCGGCGGTAAACCACCGCAAACGCGCCGCCAGCCGCCTCATCTTTAAATGCGTAGAAGCTGTGGCTGAGCAGGTTCATCTGCAAAATAGCTTCCTCTCTGGTCATGGGCTTGATGGGGAAGGTCTTGGTGCGTACGATCTCGTACTCCCCCTCCTCCGTCACAGGCACGAAGGAACTCTCCTCGTCCACCGTGCGCTCAAAGGCCCCCTGACGCAGGCGCTTTTCCAACCGGGTCTTATTCTTGCGGATCTGCCGCTCCAACAGGGTCACCGCGGAGTCGATAGACGCGAACATATCAGAGGTGCTCTCCGACACGCGCAGGATGGTTCCGCCGGACCGAATGGTGATCTCAACCTTATTGCGGTCCTTTTCCACACTGAATGTAACAGCTGCGGCGGCATCCTCCCGGAAGTAGCGGTCCAGCTTGCCCACCTTCTTCTCGGCATAGGCGTGGACGGATTTGGGCAGGTTGACCTTTTTGTCTGTGAACGTAAACTTCATGCGTGTCAGCTCCTTTCACCCCAAACGGGGCGGGTATGGGTTTGCAGAGAACCTTCTCTGCTTGCACACAGTATACCACAACCCACGCCTGTTTGCACCACCCTTTTGTAAAAATTTTGAAAAATTTTTCATTTCGCCTTATTCTACCTGTGCATTTTGCCAACGCAAAATGCGACAAAAGTTCCCATTGACTAAATTGGTAATTTTTGGTATATTCTTTTTGCAGCTCGACCCAATGGCACATCTGCGCGACATCTGTTCATTCTATTCTCCTTGCGTGAACGCTCTCTTCGGGGAGCGTTGTTTTTTTTGCGCAAAAAGATCAGCCAACCCCCGCCGTGCGGGGTTTTGTAGTTTATCTGCGGCCGCCGCCTCTGCGGGAGCTGCCTTTCTTTTCAATGTAGCGCAGTTCGGACAGCTTGCTGTCGGAAGACTGCATAAACTGCTTGAGCCGATCCTCGAAGTCCATAGGTTCCTTGCTGGCGGCAGGCCGGGGAGCAAAGCTACCCCCTCTGGGCGCGCCGGCATTGTTGTTATAGGGACGGGGAGCACGACCACCGGCCACACCCGCGCCGGCCGGCTTGGGGGGAGGCTCTGTAGCCTTTTTGATGGACAGGTTGATCCGGTTGGACTCGTCAATGCCAATGACCTTGACCTTGACCTCCTGACCCTCCTGCAAAAATTCGGACACTTCGCTCACATAGGAATAAGCGATCTCGGAGATATGTACCAGTCCGGACTTTCCTCCGGGCAGGGACACAAACGCTCCGAACTTTGTGATCCCCGTCACTTTCCCCTCTACGATGGAACCTACACCAAACTCCATAATCGACCCAAACATCCTCCTTGCGTTTGTAAACCGGGAAACGGTCAGTTGGCCACGTC
>JAZNTL010000068.1:0-2791 GCA_045591745.1 Lawsonibacter sp. | reverse complement strand
GGAGTGCGGAGAACGGCAAAAAGCAAAACCCGTTTACGGGTAGCAAGTAACAGATGCACGGCTGGCAGGCCAATAAAAGGCGCACTTGTGCGCAGCCAGTAATATTAGGGCTATGCCCGAAAATGAAATACCCCCCGCTATGCGGGGGGATATTTATTCTATAAAAGCTCGTCCTGCGCTGGATATTCCTCGCCTATGCTGGAGGCCGGACCGATGGCATGGGAGCCAAATTTAGCCCGGATATGATCCATTGCCTTGCCCAGCTGTTCCTGCCGCTCTAAACGGTGGCTCTGGGCATCGTCGGAAAATAGATCCAGCTGCCCCGCCGCTTGTTCGGCGGGGATCAGGTTGGTGCCGGTGATGGTAATGGCACGGATGGGGGCGCTGAGATTCCAGTTGGCCCGAATCAGGGACATGGCGGATTCTACCAGTTCGGGAGCCACGAAGCAGGGGCGGGCCAGCCGCTGCTGGCGGCTGAGGTCGTGAAAGGTGGGACTGCGCAGGGACACCTGGAGGGTGGTGCATTTCAGACCGTGGCGGCGCAGCCGGGCGGCCACCGAGTCGGCCAGCAGAGCCACTCCGGACCGCACTTGCGCCTCGCCCACCAGATCGTTGGGGAAGGTCAAACCGTTGCCAACCGACTTTGGAGGCACATACAGCCCTGCTGGCTGGACGGGGCTGTGCTCCAGACCGTTGGCATAGTCGTGCAGCTGAAAGCCATGCCGTCCCAACAGCTTTCCCAAGGCATCTCGGTCAAATCGGGCCAGATCGCCAATGGTGCGCACACCGTATTTCGCCAGTTCCCGGGCCGCCGCCCGGCCGACGAACAGCAGATCGGTGATGGGAAGGGGCCAAACCATAGTGGGCACATCCTCTCGCCGGATGACGGTGGTTGCATCCGGCTTTTTATAGTCGCTGCCCAGCTTGGCGAATACCTTGTTGAAGGAAACACCCACGGAGATGGTAAGCCCCAACTGACTGCGCACCTGCTCCCGAATGCGGTCGGCCAGCGCTCGGGCATCGCCCCCGAACAGATGCACGGTGCCTGTGACGTCCAGCCAGCTTTCGTCAATACCAAAGGGCTCGACTAAATCGGTGTACTGCTCGTATATTTTGCCTACGCGACGGGAGTAATCCACATACCGCTCCCGGTGGGAGGGGAGCAGCACCAGCTCCGGGCACTTCTTTCGTGCCTGCCAGATGGTCTCTGCCGTCTTGATGTCGAATTGTTTGGCCAGCTCATTCTTGGCCAGAATGATGCCGTGGCGGCTGTCCGGATCGCCGCACACAGCCACCGGAAGGTGGCGCAGTTCCGGGTGGTCCAGCAGTTCCACCGAGGCATAAAAGCTGTTCAGATCACAGTGAAAGATCACCCGGTCCACGCAAGTCCCTCCTTTACCGTTTTTTCTATCATACACCTGTCAAAAGAAAAAGTCAAACAGTTGTTCGAATTTTGCTTGACTTGGGATGGGGAATGGATTACAATATGGATACCAGTAAGAGAGGAGGGGCAGCCTGTGGACCGTCAGCATACCTGTTGTTTTACCGGCCATCGGCCGGACAAGCTGCCCTGGGGGACGGATAGCTCCGATCCGCGCTGTGCCGCTTTGCGAAAGAAGCTGCACGAGGCGGTGGAGCGGGCATACCGGGTCGGCTGCCGCCACTTTATTTGCGGCATGGCCCGGGGAAGCGATTTGTATTTCTGTCAGGCAGTGCTGGAACTGCGGGAGCGGTATCCCGATGTAACGGTGGAGGGCGCTATTCCATGCCAGAGCCAGACGGACAGCTGGCCTGCCGCTGAACGGGAACTGCACCATGTGCTGCTGGATCAATGTGATTTCGAGACCATGGTGCAGCACACTTATGACCGAGGCTGTATGATGCGCCGTAATCGCTATATGGTGGACCGCTCCTGCCGTATCATTGCCGTGTATGACGGCATACCCAAGGGCGGTACAGCCAACACGCTGGCCTATGCCATGAAGCAGGGGCTGGATACCGACATCATTCGACTGGAGTGAGTTTCGTGGAAAAAACACTGATGCATATCTGTTGTGCCCCCTGTGCCAACCGCCCCATTGAGACCTTGCGTCAGGAGGGGATCGAGCCAGTGGGATTTTGGTACAACCCCAATATTCATCCCTACACGGAGTATCAGGCCCGCAAGCGCACGCTGGAGGAGTACAGTAAGGAGATCGGAATGAAGCTGGTCATCGGCGGCACATACGATCTGCGGCCCTTTGTGACCGCCGTAGCTGGTAATTTGGATGCCCGGTGCGGCTACTGCTACCGCTGCCGCATGGAAGCCACCGCAAAGTACGCTGCTGAAAACGGCTTTTCCAGCTTTACCACCTCTTTGCTTATCAGTCCCTATCAGGACCATGAGGCCATTTGTGCCATCGCACGCAAGATGGGGGAGCAGTATGGCGTGGAGTTTTTGTACCGGGATTTTCGACCCCTCTTCCGGGAGGGGCAGGACTTTGCCCGGGAGCACGGGATGTATATGCAAAAGTATTGCGGCTGTATCTTCAGCGAGGAAGAACGTTATCGCAAAAAGAAGAAGCAAGGATAAAAATGCCTTGACAGGAAAGTTAGCATATGCTAATATTGAGATGTCAGGTGGAGGGTGGTTTATCGCTCTCTGGTCTGACAACACAGCCGTACGCATACAGCGGCTGTATTTCCTCATTCATTCCCCCAAAAGGACCGGCCCGCCTTGGGCGGCCCGTTCCTTTTATTGTATAACGAAAACCATGGGCTGTGCCCATGGTTCAAAAAAGGCTATGCCTAT
>JAZNTL010000067.1:0-3923 GCA_045591745.1 Lawsonibacter sp. | reverse complement strand
GCTCTTGTTATAACGTTCAATTTTCGGCGACGGGGATGGCGATGACTACGTAGTTGATAGCGCGCAAATGTTCCAGCATGGCGTCGCTATCATCAAGATTCTTGATGGTACACTCAAGACCAATGTGGGCGGGGAGTCCGCTCTTTGCCTTGAATATCTGGAGAGAGGTGATTTGATTGCCCATTTCCCGGGAAAAATCGTTGACACGGGCAATGTCGTCCAGTTCTACGTAATAGGTATCCACACGGTGTTCCTTGACTGTGCGTTCCAACCGGGTGAAGACGGTGATGGCCAGAGTCATGACCAGCCATGCCAGCACCGCACCGAAATAAAAGCCCGCGCCGATGGCCAGACCCAGGCAGGCGGTGGTCCACAGTCCGGCGGCGGTGGTCAGGCCGGTAATGTGGGAGTGACCGCGGGTGAGGATGGTGCCGGCACCCAGAAAGCCGATGCCGGAGATGACCTGAGCGCTGACTCGCATGGGGTCACCGCCCAGACCCAGCACCTGCGCGGAATAAATACCCATCATCACGGTCATGGTGGAGCCAAGACAAACCAGAATGTGGGTGCGCAGTCCGGCGGCACGGCCGTGGCGGCCACGCTCAGAGCCGATACAGCCGCCAATCACGGTGGCCAGCAGGATTCGGAATGTGATGGACCAGACGTTAAAATCGCTTAGAGCTTGCAGGATGGTATTCAAAAAAGCACCTCCCAAATAAAGCACGCCGCCCGGCAGTGAGAGCGGGCAGCAAAAAGATTTTATATAAAATATACGAATATATGTCGCTTGTCAATAGGGATAACATGATTTCGGACAATATCCTCCCGAAGGCCGATAGATGGGCAGGCCGGGGAATAAAAGGCAGGCCGGTGCATATACTGGCCTATATGCCCAAAAGGAGGATGACGCCATGTGCGACAGTATACAGACCGAACAGCAGCGAATACAGGATGCTCCCCAGCAGGAACGCAGAGACGTGGATGATCTGATCTTCCGCCACGAAAAGGAGTGGACAGCGAGCCAGCGGTGATGCCCACCTGCAAAGGTGGGTATTTTTGCGAAAGAGTGCAGGGATTTTTCTTTACTTTAGCGCTGTTGTTGTATATAATATTGTACCGATAACGAAATGCGAACAGGAGAGTGCAGTATCTATGCTCCAATTCGACGAGTATAAAGTAAAACTGAACAACATCGCCCCTGCGCTGGAGGGGCTGGCCAAGGCCCTGGATCTGGAAAGCGCGGAGCGGGAGCTGGACATGCTGCAGGCCGAGTCTGCCGCCGATGGTTTCTGGGACAATCTGGCCAAGGCGCAGAAGGTCCAGCAGCGCATCAAGACCCTGCAGGATAAGGTGGATAAGCAGGCCAAGCGGCAGGGTCAGTGGGACGACCTGATGGCTCTGTGCGAGATGGGCAACGAGTTCGAGGACGAGTCTCTGATCCCCGAACTGGAGGAAGGGTTTGCCCAGCTGGAGCAGGACATGGAAAAGGCCCGGCTGGAGACTCTGCTCACCGGCGAGTATGACAGCAACAACGTCATTCTGACCATCCATCCCGGTGCCGGAGGTACCGAGGCGCAGGACTGGGCACAGATGCTCTACCGTATGTATACCCGCTGGACGGAGCGCCACGGCTTTACCTATACCATCATGGACTATCAGGAGGCGGACGAGGCCGGTATCAAGTCTGCCACCATTATGATCGAGGGTGAGAATGCCTACGGCTATCTGCGGGGCGAGCACGGTGTGCACCGTCTGGTCCGAGTGTCGCCTTTCGATGCCAATGCCCGCCGCCAGACCTCTTTTGCCTCTGTAGAGGTCATGCCCGACCTGCCCGAGGATGTGGAGATCGACATCCGGCCCGAGGACATTGAGATGCAGGTCTACCGCGCCAGCGGTGCCGGCGGACAGCACGTGAACAAGACCTCCTCTGCCGTGCGTCTGATCCACAAGCCCACCGGCGTGGTGGTGGCCAGCCAGCAGGAGCGGTCCCAGTTCCAGAACAAGGACAACTGTATGAAAATGGTGCGCGCCAAGCTGGTGGAGCTGCAGATGCAGGAGAAGGCGGAGAAGATCTCCGATTTGAAGGGCGTGCAGCTGAAGATCGAGTGGGGCAGCCAGATCCGATCCTACGTATTTATGCCCTACCAGATGGTCAAGGACACCCGCACCGCCTTTGAGACCAGCAACATCAACTCCGTCATGGACGGCGATCTGGACGGCTTTATCAATGCTTACCTGACTGCTGAGGCCACAGGCAACTGGGCCAGCAAGTAAATATACGCACAAACAGCCTTCCCAGCGCTGGGAAGGCTGTTTTCTTACGGACATACCCGTCTGGGTTGCCGCATATACTCCAATCAGTTGAACGATAGGAGAGTGGCACATGGAACACGGACGGATGGAAAACGAGATCGTTCTGCACGGACGGTTGGATGATGCGCCCCAGGTCTCCCACAGCAACCACGGGGAGGTGTTTTATGCATTCCCTCTGCTGGCATGCCGCCTGTCCGGGACACCGGACCGGCTGAATATTCTGGTGTCGGAGCGGCTGCTGGAGCGAGAACCTCTGCTTCGAGGGGATGAGGTAAGCATACGGGGAGAGGTGCGTTCCTTTAATAACCGCAGCGGACAGGGCAGTCGGTTGGTCATTACGGTACTGGCCCGACAGATGGTGCGTGAACAGGGGGAGGACGAAAACCGGCTGACGCTGTGTGGAGTGCTGTGCAAGCCGCCGGTGTTTCGGTGCACGCCGCTGGGACGGAATATTTGCGACATGATGCTGGCGGTTAACCGGCGGTATGGGCGGGCGGACTATCTGCCCTGTATTTCCTGGGGGACGCTGGCCCATCGATGTGCTGCACTGACGGTGGGTGACAGCGTGCGGGTGGAGGGACGACTGCAGAGCCGTACATACACCAAAAATCTGGGGGATACCACCCAGGAACGCACCGCATTTGAAATCTCTGTGATGACTATGCTGGACGAATAAAAATCCCCCCGCATTGGCGGGTGCTCGTAAAACAGTTAAACCAAAAATTTAACTATTTTACGGCATCTGTCAGACGGGGTTGGCTAAACGAAAGTTAGCGATACTTGGTTTGATAACCGAGTATCGCTTCTTTTTTTACCCGTAAAACGCTTTTGTGGAGGTACATATGATGCAGGAACTTTACTATATCCGTTGCGGTGATTACTATATTCCCGATATTCGTTTATCGAAGGAAACCAGACCTATTGGTCGTTGGGGGCGTATGTACAGAGATTATATTAAGGAGCATAACCCCATCCGTTTCAATGATCTATGTCTTAGCGGCGAATTGTGGACGTATTTGGCCAATTTGAATGAGCAGGCACAGTCCCGCCTTGAACTTATCATTGAGCAATTGAAAGCCGCTGAGGGCGTGACAGAGCGCATGAAGCAGCACGATCAGATGGCATGGGTAGGAGCCATGAACAACATCCGCAACCGAGCAGAGGGGATTATTCTCCGTGAGATGATCTACGAGGAGGATGCGTTATGAGAATCCTTGAGGAATTTTGGTACGGCAATATTGAGCCTACAGAGTACGATACTTCTTCTAAGGAGTACAAGAAGCTACTTGAGCTGACTTGTAGGAACGAAGAAAAGCTCAAAGCTACCATGACAGATGAGCAAAAAGAATTGTTCGATAAATACGCCGACTGTGTGCGTGAATATCAGACCATTACAGATTGCCTTATTTTCCAAAACAGCTTTAAACTGGGAGCCAGAATGATGTTGGAAGTCATGGAAGAATAATCGATGTTAGCGTCCGCAAGGAAAACCACTGGGGGCTCAACTGAAATCGCCAATTTTGGCTCAAGTAGAAAAACCAAACAACCCAGATTTGCAAAAGTTATTCTTTCTGGCTAGCCACGGGCTCAATGCCCTTTACTTTGCCAGT
>JAZNTL010000066.1:0-2810 GCA_045591745.1 Lawsonibacter sp. | reverse complement strand
TGACAGTCTTCGTTTCGGGCATGAAAGCCCAAGGAGGGTTTGGCCAGCCGGTTGTTCCTCTTATTGTAGCTTAGGCATGAGATGGAAGGAAGCCGGACTGGCTGCCCGGCTTTCCTGTCCAAATTTATTGTAATAGGAGGGATAAAAATGTCGTTTGAGATGCACGCTCATGTCATTTCTGCGGCATACTATTCCCTTTTTCCCATGGCAATCACCTTGGTGTGATTGTCTTTTTTTATGTGATCTGCTGTCACATGACAGATCAAAAAAAGAAAGGGAGAGAAAACACATGAACAACGAACCCATCCGCGACGCGCGCACGCTCGGAATCCCCAAGATGCTCATTCTGGGCCTGCAGCACATGTTTGCCATGTTCGGCGCAACCATTCTGGTCCCTATGATCGTGGCAGACCCCAACGGCGCCAATTTGCCCCTGAGCGTTCAGACCACCCTGCTCTTCGCCGGTATCGGCACCCTGTTCTTCCATCTGTGCACCAAGATGAAGGTGCCCGCCTTCCTTGGCTCCTCCTTCGCTTTCCTGGGCGGCTTTGCTACCGTCTCTGGTCTGGAAGTATATAAGGATGTCACCCCTCAGGACAAGTTAGCCTATGCTCTGGGCGGTATCGTGGTTGCCGGCCTGATGTATCTGGTGCTGGCCGCAGTCATTAAGTTTGTGGGCGTGAAGAAGGTCATGCGCTTCCTGCCCCCCGTGGTCACCGGCCCCATTATCATCTGCATCGGCCTGTCTCTGGCCCCCTCTGCCGTGACCAACGCTTCCAGCTGCTGGTGGCTGGCTCTGCTGACCATGGCTATCGTTGTGGTCGCCAACATCTGGGGCAAGGGCATGATCAAGATCATCCCCATCCTGCTGGGTGTTGTGGGCGCTTATATCGTCGCCGTTATCACCAACCAGGTAGACTTCTCTTCCGTTGCCGCCGCTCAGGTGATCGGCCTGCAGCCTTTCAGCCTGCCCAAGTTCGACCTGACCGCCATTCTGGTCATGGCCCCCATCGCTCTGGCTACCATGATGGAGCACATCGGTGACATGTCCGCCATCTCCGCCACCACCGAGCAGAACTTTATCGAAGATCCCGGCCTGCACCGCACTCTGATCGGCGACGGTCTGGCCACCTCCCTGTCCGCCATGTTCGGCGGCCCCGCCAACACCACTTACGGCGAGAACACCGGTGTTCTGGTGCTGTCCAACGTCCACGACCCCAAGGTCGTCCGTCTGGCCGCCGTCTATGCCGTGGTGCTGTCCTTCTCTCCCGCTTTTGCCGCTCTGATCGGAACTATGCCCTCTGCCATCATCGGCGGTGTGTCCTTCATCCTGTACGGTATGATCTCCGCCATCGGTGTGCGTAACATCGTGGAGAACAAGGTGGACTTCACCAACTCCCGCAACCTGATCATCGCCGCTGTCATTCTGGTGTGCGGTCTGGGCTTCTCCGGCGGCCTGACCTTCACCATCGCGGGCACCTCCATCACCCTGACCGGTCTGGCCATCGCCGCCATCGCCGGCATCGTGCTGAACGCCATCCTGCCCGGCAACGACTACGAGTTCGGTGCCAACCCCGACGGTGATCAGAACCGCGGTATCCATCACTAAACACACACCATAAAACAACCAGCCCCTGTCCGTCTTTCCGGACAGGGGCTTCCTTACAGCAAAAACGAGGCAGGGCCGCAAGCCCTGCCTCGTTTTGATTTTCTGTTTAGCCTCTGCGGTTAAAGATCTTCTGCAGAATGTCCCAATCCTCGTCGGAAACAGAGGGCTTCTCCTCTGCCGCAGGCTCCTGCTCCACAGTGGACTCAGCCTCGGCCACGGGGGCGGCAGGGACCTCATCCTCAGTCAGAGGGAGGGGGGCAGCGGGGGCGGAAACGGGAGCAGCCTGCTCCTCCACCTTGGCCTTGTCCTCGGTATAGGGCTCGCTGGCCAGCTCAGCGGCGTTCTCGTCAAAGCCCGTAGCAATAACGGTCACACGGATCTCGTCCTCCAGCGTCTCGTCAAAGGCGGCACCGAAGATGATGTTGGCATCGGGATGGGCGGCTTCCTGCACCAGATTGGCGGCAGTCTCCACCTCTTCCAGACCAATATCCATGGAGCCGGTAACGTTGATCAGCACACCCCGGGCACCATTGATAGAGGTCTCCAGCAGAGGGCTGGAGATAGCCATACGGGCAGCCTCCTCAGCCTTGCCCTTGCCGGCGGCACGGCCAACACCCATATGGGCGCGGCCCGCATCCTTCATAACGGCGGTCACGTCGGCAAAGTCCAGATTGATGAAGCCGGTATTCTTGATCAGGTCGGAAATAGACTGGACCGCCTGCTGCAGCACGTCGTCGGCGATCTCAAAGGCATTGAGCATGGTGATTTTCTGGTCGGTGGCCAGCTTGAGCCGCTCGTTGGGGATGATGACCAGAGAGTCCACCTTGCCCCGCAGTTCGCGGATACCCTCCTCAGCGCGAGCCATGCGGCGACCGCCCTCGAAACGGAAGGGCTTGGTAACCACACCAACGGTGAGCACGCCCATTTCCTTGGCAATGTCAGCCACGATGGGAGCCGCACCGGTACCGGTGCCGCCGCCCATACCGGCGGGAATGAAAACCATGTCGGTATTCTCCAGCATCTTGGAGATGACGGTACGGCTTTCCTCGGCAGACTTGCGGCCCACCTCAGGATCGGAGCCAGCGCCCTTGCCGCTGGTCAGCTTTTCGCCGATCTGCACCTTGTAGGTTGCGCTGGAAATATCCAAAAACTGCTTATCGGTGTTGACTGCAATGAAGTCCACACCCTTCATACCGGTTTT
>JAZNTL010000065.1:0-18393 GCA_045591745.1 Lawsonibacter sp. | reverse complement strand
TGATAGCGCACTGGAGCATGCTCTTAATGCCCTGAGGTTCCAGGATGGATCGGAAGTGAGGCTCCAGAGCGGTGATGTCGGTGCAGTAGAAGATGCCGCGCTCATCAAATACGTCGGGCCAGCCGGGAACATCATCGATGTAGCTGACGTTCTGCAGGTGTTCCTTTTCGGGGGTGATACCTTTATTGCACCACTCAAAGGTGTTGCTGCAGGCGGTGTTGTCCTCGTTGTTCTCGAAGATGTAGGCACGGCTGACATTGAATTGCTTGCCGATTTGACGCAGAAGCTCGTCCACGGTGGTCACGATATCGTTGCTTTCATACAGAGAGCGGAATACAACGCGGATCAGGGAGTTGTCCATGATGTTGGCCTGCTCGTCCGAATCGATGCGGGAATTCACATAGGTGGTGCTGTCCAGCAGAGAACCGAGCTTATCGCGGAGACTGTAGATCTTGTATCGGTTTTTGCCCCGCTTCTTGGCCCCGTACAGAGCTTCGTCCGCCCGCTGGAACAGGTCGGCATAATTGGACGCGTGAGTGGGGGAAATGGCGGCACCGATGGAGCAGGACACCCCCTCCAGATCGGGCATGAGCCGGGCCAGCAGCTTGTTCAGAGAGGACAGCAGCAGGTCGCAGCGGTCCTTTACAATGTCCGTATCGGGCAGGTCCTTCAGGAAAATCAGGAACTCGTCCCCGCCGATGCGGCCGATAATATCGTTGGCCCGGAACAGACTGCGCAGACAGCCGCCGATCTGGGTCAGGACCGCGTCGCCGTAGAGGTGGCCGTAGCTGTCGTTGACCGTCTTGAAATTATCCAGGTCAAGGATGAGCAGCGCGGACAGTTGGTTGGCATCCTGAGCATTCAGGTATTCGGTCACCAGCTGCTGGGTGGACTGCTTGTTAAGCAGCTTGGTCAGGGAGTCCCGCTCTGCCCGTTCCTTCAGGGCCAGTGTGGTGCGCTTGTACTCATCCACATTGTAAATAATGCCCACAATGTGGTTGGCATTGCTTTGCAGCTGGGCGTGGATGCGGCACCAGATGTACTTTCCGTCTTTGTTGACGATGCGGACCTCTTGATAGGCCGGGGCGCTCTCGCCCCGGCGCAGGGCGTCTGCCCAGACGTGCAGGGCCGGGAAGTCGTCCGGATGGAAGTGGCTGCTCTGAGACAGGCTGGCCAG
The DNA here is from genome assembly GCA_045591745.1 of Lawsonibacter sp. Classification (GTDB taxonomy): domain Bacteria; phylum Bacillota; class Clostridia; order Oscillospirales; family Oscillospiraceae; genus Lawsonibacter. The sequence goes on along the minus strand of JAZNTL010000065.1, from coordinate 17,216 downwards.
GAAATTCCGGGAAAGGGGCTCATAGCCGAAGAACTCATTCCAGCGGGAGGAGCAGGTCAGGGTGTCCGTGTCCAGATCCAGATCGAAGATGATACCTTCGCTCTGGCGGGTGAGCAGCCGGTGCCGTTCCGCTTCTTTCTGCAGGCGGTCGATGGTCTCGTGCAGCTGGGAATTGTCACGGATGGCATGATAGATGTACTCCCTGCCGTCCCTCTCCAGATAGAGCCGGCTGCGATCCAGTACCCACAGCGGGGACGCGTCCTTGCGCAGCAGGCGGAACTGAGTGTCGGCCGCTCCGCCTGTGTGCAGCTGGTTGCTCATTGCGTTCAGAAAGGCGGCACGGTCCTCCGGGAAGACCAGGTTGAGCAGGGAGGAGTCGAACTGCTGGGCGATCTCCTGCTGAGTATAGCCGGTCAGGGCATACAGAAAGTCCGCGCCCGCGTCGATGGTGTGTGCCGGGTCGCTCAGGCAGCGCAAAGCGGTGCTGACCAGTCCGTAAAGGGCCGGAGAAGCGTACACATCGGAGGATACGACCGTGCTTTGACCGCTGCCCTCGTCCTCCGGTCGGTGCCAGATGGCGATCACGATACGCTGGTCGGCGTTGTCGGTGTTGACGCGCAGGAAGGTCAGGTCGTAGAGGTGATATTCCTGTGCAGTGGGGCTGAATACGCGCAGGCGGAAAGTCTTGCGGCGAAGATTCAGGCGGAAAAAGTCCTCGGCCAGGAAATGGCGCATCTCCTCCACTGTGTCCACATCCTCCGGGTGGATGTTGGAGCGGCGCAGTTGGTTTATCATTCTATCAAAGGGGGCGAAGGGAATGATCGCGTCCAGATCCGGGTTGGGGTTATAGACCACGTGATATAACTTGTTGTCCAGATCCAGTTCCAGCACCGTGTCGTTCAGGTGGTGCAGCAGGGCCTGATACTTGACCTGGGACAGCTGCAGGGAATCCAGCTTGTGAGGCTTCCACTCAGGTCCGGGCAGGGGCATGGTGATGTGGTCGGATTTGGGGGAATATCCGTCCGCATACTGGTGGGCCAGGTTGACCAGCTGGGTACGCACGCGCTTAAAGCACTCCAACAGCCTGGGAGAAAATGCGCCGCATTCCCCGTTGACGATCATGTTGATAGCCTGGTCATAGGGGAGGGCAGGCTTGTATACCCGCTGAGAGGTCAGCGCGTCAAAGGCGTCGGCAATACCCACCACCTGCGCGCAGACGGGAATCTCGTCCCCGCGCAATCCTTTGGGATAGCCGCCGCCATCCCACCGCTCGTGGTGATACAGAGCGATGTTGTAGGCATAGCGCAGATACTCCGCATCTCCCATGCCGCTCAGGTTCTCCACCAGCTGGCCGCCCACGGTGGTATGGGTCCTGATGACATCATACTCCTCCGGGGTGAGCCGGTCGGGCTTGTTGAGAATGGAGTCCGGGATGGAGATCTTGCCGATATCGTGCAGGGTGGCTGCGCTGGTGATGATGCCGATGCTTTCCGCAGTCAGCTTGTATTCCGGGCAGGAGGAAGCCACCTCCTCCAGCAAAATTTCGGTGAAGCGGCGGATGCGCAGCACGTGGTTGCCCGATTCTGTGTTGCGGTACTCGATGATGGCGGACAGGGCGTCCAGCATGACCTGATTGGTATTGCGGATGGTCTGGCTCTGCTCCTCCACCATTTTTTCCAGATGGCACTTGTGCAAAAACAGCTCAACGATGGTCTGGACGCGGCGCAGGACAACGGAGGGCGTGTAGGGGCGCGGCACCACCTCAACGGCACCCAGGGTAAAGGCCAGTTCCTCGTGCTCTCCGGTGCCGGTGGGTGTGATGAACAGGATCAGAGGGATCTCTTCCAGTTCATTTTGACGGCAGCGGGAGACCAGCATGGTTATATCGGAACCGGGAGAGAGGGGCAGGTCAGCCAGAATGGCGGCGATACAGCTGCTGTTCTGATCCAAAAGCATAAGAGCCTGCGCCACGTTCTCTGCCTCCAGCAGATCGTAGCTGTCCTGAAATATCTCGCGCAGTCCGGCGCGGTCGCTGTTGGCATCGCCAATCAGCAGCAGGGTGTCCTTTAAGCGGGAAATCATGGTCATTCCTCCCGTATCGGATGATATACAATTATATCTTAACAAAGAGAAAGATAAGGCGCAAGGGAGGGAAACGCAAAAACAAGCAGGTTTTGTCCGGGTGTAAAAACAAAATGAAAAAATGAACGCACAAACAGAAAATATAACCCAATCTGTAACCGCAGGATGGTATATATAAATCACAACAGGCAGACACCGCGGAAAGGAGGGGTGCCATTGAAAGCAGAACGAGCCTGGGGAGAAGAGTACAGAACCACCACGATTTGTATCGACTCCTATGAAAACGCAGTGCCGGTGGGGCGCATTTACAATCCGTATTTGAAGAAAGGGATCGTTTTCCACAGCACAACACAGCTCCTGCTGGAAATGGAGCGGGTGCTGGACCGGATGAACCTCCCGGCATCCTTCACCGCGACCCGAATGTTTAGCAACCCTCCCGAGCGCGATACAGGACCGCCGCCGGAACGGCACAGGCCGGGAGAACTGGCCACTTTTGCCGTGAAGATTCTTTTCCGGCAGCACGCAAGCTGGCAGGGCTGTATCACCTGGCTGGAGGGCCGGCAGGAGCAGAGCTTCCGCAGTGTACTGGAGATGATCCTGCTCATGGACAGCGCAATCCACGCAGAGGAAAAAGCATCCTAAAAAACAAGAAAGAGGAACTGTAAGAAATATTCGATAAGTGGCAAACCGCACCGAAAGGGCGGGACGCAAAGCAAGCGGGCTAAGGCCGAAAGGCTATGTCGGCGCGGCCGCCGATATTTCGCTCACCGATTGAAAGGAGAACGAAATAATGGCAAAGAAGAATTTTGGCAAGAGAACCCTGGCAACACTGCTGAGCATCATCATGATCTTCAGCATGGTCAACATCAGCGTACTGGCTGCGGGTGAGCCCCAGCTGGTGAAGAACTATGAGGACACCTACTACAAGCAGGACGGCACCGCCGGCACTGCCAACGACTGGGAGATCCACCTGTCCAAGCAGGCGGCTCCCACCCGGACCGAAAATGTCTATGACATTACCCTGACCGTTCAGACCAAGGACACCAGCGTGCAGCTGGGCGGCGCGACCCACGGCGCGGTCACCCTGGTGCTGGACGTGTCCAACTCCATGAACAAACGCTATGCGGCCTGCACCGTGGACGGCTGCGGTGAAGACGAGGGCAGGCATCACGACTTTGCATCGCTGTTTGGCCTGTTGTGCTGGGAGTGCGGCAGAGGACGTTCTGCCCACATCACCGACCATGACTATCAGGGCGATGGCGACACCCATCTGGAAAACCTGCAGGAAGCGGTTTCCGCCTTCCTGGACAGCTATGCAGCTGATGCCAACGATGGCGACAAGCGGCTGGTCAGCGTGGCCGTGTTCGGCACCGATGCCGTGACCATTCAGAACTGGGTGGACGTGACCAACGCCACTGCCCGGGCCAACGTGAAGACTTTGGTCAAATCCTTGAAGACCGGTAACGGCGCTTACCGGGGCAGCGACTATTTGACCAACGGCGGCACCAACATCGAGGCCGGCCTGGTCTTGGGCCGCAACCTGTTGGCCGACAACGAGGCGCTGGCCGGTATCCCCGTTGATAACCAGTCCCTGATCCTGTTCAGCGATGGCGCTCCCACCGCCAAAGTTGGCAATGTGAACAGCACGGCCACCGATAAGGTCACCTACGGCGGCAACGACACCGGCAGCCAGACCGATGCGGCGGACTACGACGATATCGACAACATTTTGGACGATATCTCCGCTGCTACCATCGCGGTACAGTATAACTATGAAGACGAAAACAACGTGCTGAGCGACTTTGACCGTGTGATCAACAGCTCTGCCGATACCCTGTCCGTGGACCTGACCGGCGAGGCCGGCAAGGTCATCACCACCGTGACCACCCCCACCATTATTACCGACCCCATGGGCGACGGCGTGACCCTGGTGGGCATCAACGATTCCTATACCAATGAAACCTGGAATCTGGCCGACTACACCCCCGCTGTGGCCGACGGCATCACCACCTACACCATCACCTATCAGGTGGAGATCGACCCCACCGCCATTGAGTCCGATCCCGACCACGAGGGTTACACCATCCTGACCCCCGCCAACGGCGTGACCACTCTGGACTACACCGTGGGCGAGGACGGGACCCTTGTTGAGGCCGAATTCAACGTTCCCTCCGTCCGCGGCATCCTGCCCCGGTTCGACCTGACCGTCAACTACGTGGATGAGCAGAATAATGCTATCGCCGAGCAGATCGTCCAGACCGGCATCCTGTACGGCACCGATTATGAGACCGAGCAGAAGGCCATCGAGCATTATGAGTTCGAGGCCATGGCCGAGAACAGCGATCCTGTCAGCGGCATTATCACCAACCACACCACCGTAACCTACGTCTACACCGCCAAGCTCTACCCCGTGACCTATGAGTATGAGGGCGAGGTCCCTGCCAACGCACCTGAACTGCCCGCTGGCGGTGAGTACACCTTCGGTGCTGCGGTTATCGTGGCCGACGAGCCTGAGTTGGAGGGCTATACCTTCTCCGGCTGGGACAAGGACGACTTTAACATGCCTGCCGAGGCCGTGGTTATTAAGGGCGGCTGGATTGCCATTCCCAAGTATTCTGTAAGCTATGCGTATATCAACGCTCCCGAAGGCGCTCCCGCTCTACCCGAGACCGTGGAGTATGAGGAAGGTGCTCAGGTCATCGTGGCCGACGAGCCTGAGCTGGAAGGCTACACCTTCTCCGGCTGGGACAAGGACGACTTTGAGATGCCTGCCGAGGCCGTGGTCATCACCGGCACCTGGACCGCCATTCCCAAGTACACTGTGACCTATGAGTACACCGGCAAAGTTCCCGCCAACGCTCCCGCTCTGCCCGAGACCGTGGAGTACGAGGCCGGCGCTCAGGTCACCGTGGCTGCCGATGCCTATCTGGAGGGCTATATCTTCTCCGGCTGGGACAAGGAAAACTTTGAGATGCCCGCTGAGAACGTGGTCATCACTGGCTCCTGGACCGTGATCCCCCCTGACCTGTACAACGTGGTCTATCAGTACGAGGGCGAGGCACCTGAGGGTGCTCCTGCTCTGCCTGAGACCAAGCAGTATGAGGAAGGTCAGGCTGTCACCGTGGCCGATGCCCCCACCATGGAAGACTACATCTTCTCCGGCTGGGACACCGATAATTTCACCATGCCTGCTAAGGACGTGGTCATCAAGGGCAGCTGGACCGCCATTCCCAAGTATCCGGTGAGCTACGAGTACACCGAGGAAGTTCCCGAGAACGCTCCCGCCCTGCCTGAGACCGAGGAGTATATGGCCGGTGAGCAGGTCGCCGTGGCGGATGCCCCTGAGCTGGCCGGCTACACCTTCTCCGGCTGGGACACCGATAATTTCACCATGCCTGCTCAGGCTGTGGTCATCACCGGCAGCTGGATCAAGAATCCTGACCCCACTTACCCCGTGAGCTATGCGTATATCAACGCTCCCGAAGGTGCTCCCGCTCTACCCGAGACCGTGGAGTATGAGGAAGGTGCTCAGGTCATCGTGGCCGACGAGCCTGAGCTGGAAGGCTACACCTTCTCCGGCTGGGACAAGGAAGACTTTACGATGCCCGACCAGGCCGTGGTCATTACCGGCACCTGGACCAAGAAGGCTGACCCCACTTATCCCGTGAGCTACGAGTATATCAATGCTCCGGCCAATGCCCCTGAGCTGCCCAAGACCGTTGAGTACAAGGCCGGCACCGCGGTCACCGTGGCCGACGAGCCTTGGGTGGAAGGATACACCTTCTCCGGCTGGGACAAGGAAGACTTCACCATGCCTGCCCAGGCTGTGGTCATCAAGGGTAGCTGGGAAAAGAACGCGCCTCCTCCTCCCCCTGTGGTGCTGGAGGCTGAGGGCCAGTTCGTTCTCACCTTCGACAAGGCGGTTGCGGGTGACGACTACCAGCTGAAGGCCAACGATTTCTCCTTCCAGCTGAAGGATGCGGAGCAGTTCCACACCGTCTCCGGCGTGATCCGGCTTGGAGAAAACGGTCTGGGTCACAAGAACACCTACACCGCCAAGAACGATGGCGGAGGAAAGGTCAGCTTCACCGTTCCCTTTGTCAAGGACCTGAGCGGTTGGGACGCTACCGGCTACACCGCTACCGGAAACTTCGTCTACACCCTGAGCGAGGTGGCCGGCTCCATCGAGGGCATGAGCTACAACACCACCGAGTATACCATTCTGGTGGAAATGCTCTTTGAGCAGGTAGGTGCCGGTTGGACCTACAAGATCGACAAGGTGTCTGTGCTCCACAGCGGCGAGACTGAGGTCAAGGCTCAGTTTGCCGAGGGCAGCAGCGTGATCCACCTGGCTCTGGGCGAAAAGGCCCTGTATGTCAACACTTATGACGATCCTACGCCTCCTACGCCTCCTACTCCTCCTGCTCCCGCCGTTGGTGCGCTGACCATCAACAAGACCTTCTCCCGTCAGGTCAACACCTCTGCGGAGATGGGTTTCCGTATCAGCGGTCCCGAGGGCTTTGAGCGGTTCGTGCTCTACTCCGAGTTCGTGGACGGCTCCTACACGCTGGATGGTCTGGTTGAAGGCAAGTACACTGTGACCGAGGAGAACGCTGAGGTTTCCGGCTACCGCCTGAACACCACCGGCGAGGGCGAGGTGGAAGTGACCGCCAATGAGACCGCCGAGGTTCTCATTACCAACACCTATACCAAGCGCACTCCCTACCGTCCTCCCGTCACTCCCAACCCTGACCCTGTGACCCCGGATCCTGATCCCGTGACGCCGGATCCCGTGGATCCCGTAACTCCTGACCCTGTGGATCCTCCTGTGGACCCCGTGACTCCCGATCCAGTCACTCCCGATCCTGATCCCGTGGAACCCCCTGTGGAACCTGACTTCCCCGATGAGCCCATCGACATCCCCGATCCCGAAGTTCCCCTGATCGACGAGCCTGATCTGCCCGAGCCTCCTGTGAACATTCCCGATGAGGATGTGCCTCTGGCCGATGTGCCCAAGACCGGCGATAAGCTGAGCCTGTACGTGACCCTGGCGCTCCTGTCCGGTACCGGCCTGGCCTGGCTGGCAGTGGAGGACAAGAAGCGTCGGACCGTCTGAGTCAAGGCTTTTGACCGAACAAACGAATAAGCACAAGAACACCCCCGAGGCTCCTCGGGGGTGTTCTATTATAAAGAAGACCAACTTTTGAACAGCGACAAGAAAAATATAACCGGATTTGTAACCGAGCCGTGCTATGCTGATGGTGTAATCTGAAGCGCAGTATGAAAGGAGGGGGCGTTGTGCGGAATATGCGCAAAGTGCTGATGATCGTGTTGGCCGTGGTCTTTGTGGCCAGCGGCGCGTTGCTGCTGCGGCAGGCGGGATACTATCAGCAGACGCGGCAAAGCGGAGAAGAGGCGCGCTCGGTCGCCGGCCTTGTGCAGCAGGAGGAGACGCTGCCGCCCGAGCCGGTCGTCCCCCTTGCGCCGGAGCCTGTGGTTCCGGAGCAGACACCTTTGGAGGAGGCGGCGGCCTATTTGTGGGCCGTGGATCTGGAAGGGCTGCGGCAGACCAATCCCGATGTTCTGGGTTGGATCACCATTCCGGGCACGCAGCTGGACTATCCCTTCCTGCAGGGAGAGGATAACCAGTATTATCTCAACCACACATGGCAGAGCAAACGCAATGCTGCCGGGTCGGTGTTTCTGGAGTGTACGGCGCAGCCGGACTTCAGCGATTTTAACACTATCGTTTACGCCCATAACATGAAAAACGGCTCCATGTTCGGGTCGCTCAGACAATACCGAACACAGAGCCATTATGAGGCAAATCCTTATATTTATATCATAGATGACAGCGGCCTGCGCCGTTATGAGATTTTCGCCGCCTTCGAGGCGGAGGTGGTGGGCTATACCTACCGGCTGGATGTAAACACGCCGGAAAAGAAGCAGGCCTTTCTGGATTACAGCGCTCAGCGCTCGGTGATCAAAACCGATATTGTACCCACTGTGGACGACAGCGTCATCACCCTGTCCACCTGTACCGGCAACGGATACGACCACCGCTGGGTGGTGCAGGGGGTGCTGACCGGCACGTTTACGGCGCCGGAACAGTCGGCTCCAGAGGCTGGACGCTGAACTGGATGGAGGCCGGAGAGTGGGGGTGCTGTCGGCCAAAGGCGCGGATAATGCGCTGACAGACGGCACAACTGTTTTCGTAGTTGGCCTGAGGCAGCATGATGATGAACTGGGACACGCTGCACTTGGTCACGATGTCGCCCTGACGCAGGCTGCGGACGATGATGTCCTGCAGGTTGTCCATGGCGGTATCCAGACTGCGGCGGGCAAGTTCCTTTTTGCCGTATCCGTGCAGGGAGAGCAGGGCGATATGGACGGTGTCGCCGCTGCGCACGATACTGCGTGCCTGCACCTGATAGAGCAGCTTGAAAAAGTCGTACTCGCACAGCATGGCACCCTTGGCGCCTGCCGGCTCTTTGAGCATTTCGCGCACCGTTCCGGCCGGAACGGGGATGCCACCCGTTTCGCGGACGGCATCACGATAGAGCTGGCGGCTTTCTTCCGAGGGCATCACGCCGAAGTTGGAAAAGAGCAGCTCGCTCATCTCCTCATAGGCGGTGAGGGCACCTGCGCGGTCATCCAAAGCAATGCGGCTGCGCATAAGATGCTGATACAACTCCTCGCTGTAGGGTTCGATGGACAGGGCCTTTTCGCACAGAGCAGCGGCATCGGGCCAGCGTTCACAGCTTTCCAGCAGTTCCAGAGTCTGCTGTACCGCACTTAGATACATCTGATGGTAGTAGGCATTGATGGGCATGACCCACGGCTCCGTGGACAGCTTGGGGAGGAAATCGCCGCCGTAAATGGACAGGGCCTGCTGATACAGATCGAGCCGCCCGGCATCGTCTGCTGCCTCTGCGGCGGCACCGCACAGTCGGTCAAACTCCTCCACGTCCAGATACAGGGGCACATCGGTGTTCCAGCTGTAGCTGCCTCCCTTGTGCCGGATGAGCTGGTGGCCGGCATCCGCATCCAGCTGATTGAGCATGGTACGGGCCCGGTAGAACATGGCCTTGATACGACCGCTGGGATCGGCGGCATCGTCACTGCCGGAGCCGCGCAGCAGGGAGAACAGGTTGTCCTGGGTCACGCGGCTGCTGCGGGAGTAGATCAGATAGGCCAGCAGCAGCCAGACTTTACGCATACGGTTGCTGTGGTCGTCCACGCGGTTTCCGTTTCGCTCGATGGAGAAACCGCCAAGCATTTTGACGGTAAGAATATCCGACATGATGCGCGCCTCCTTTCCAGGCAGGTCAAAGCCATCCTATATAGTCATCATAACAGAAGAGATGCTGCTCTTTCAAGAGCGAAAACAATAAAACCTTTACCGGAATAACAAAAAATGCTACAATCAAGGCAGAAAAGATGAAATATTCCCTGTGGAGCTGTCTGCCTGAGTGAACGAGGTGAACAACTGTGGGTGAGAACAAGAATAATAAGCGAATTCTGGCCGCCCTTTTGGCTGCTGTGATGCTGGGGGGCGTTCTGGCCGGTTGTGCCGAAACCACGCAGGGATATGTGGCGGCAGAGGTTGACCCTGTGGCTGCCGTTGAACTGGAGGATGAGGCGGTGGCCCTGTCCGAGGCGCCTGCGGCGCTGCCTGCCGCCACCACTGCGGTTGCCTCCGGACTGCTGGTCAAGAGTAACGACAGCGCCGCCATTGACTACTCCAACACAGCCGACGGCTACGTTATGGTACGCTATACCCAGCCCACCCAGCTGCGGCTGAAGGCGCAGGTCAAGGGACCCACCACCACCTACACCTACAATCTTACGGCGCAAACGTGGGCGGCCTTCCCGCTGTCCGACGGGAACGGGAGTTATAAAATTACTCTATATAAGAATGTAGAGGGGGGTAAATACGCTGCCGTGCTGTCTTTGACCACTCAGGTGGAGCTGAAGGACGAGTTTGCACCCTTCCTGCACTCCAACCAGTATGTGGACTTTGATGGGGCGCCCACTACCGTGGCCAAGGCGGCGGAATTGACCGCACAGCGGACCGACCCGCTGGATAAGGTGGCCGCCGTCTACGACTACGTGGTCAAGGGACTGACCTATGACAAACAGCTGGCCGCCACGGTGAAAAGCGGCTATCTGCCCGTGCTGGATCAGGTGCTGGAGAAAAAGAGCGGCATTTGCTTTGACTATGCCGCCCTGATGACCGGCATGCTGCGCAGCCAGGGTATCCCCTGCAAGCTGGTGGTGGGCTACGCCGGCACGGCGTATCACGCCTGGATCAGCGTCTGGTCGGAGGATACCGGCTGGGTGGACGGCGCGATCTACTTCGACGGTCAGGCCTGGCAGCGCATGGACCCCACCTTCGCCTCCTCCGGCAAGGGCAGTCAGGCCATTATGGACTATATCGGGGACGGCAAGAATTACACCGCCAAATACTTCTACTGATGATCTGCGCGGCATGGCGCAGCCATTGCCCGAAGCGGGCTTGCGGCAGCTGTGCGGCAAGTCCGCTTTTGCAAGCTTGGAGGTTCTATGAAAGCTCTCAAACTGACAAATGAAGAACTGGGCGCGCTGTGCACCTCTCTTGCCCACCTGTATCATGCGGGAATCAGCGGCGCGGACGGGCTGGCTCTGCTGGCCCAGGACGAGCAGAACAGGGACACCCGCGCCCTGCTGCGCCGCATGGCGGAGCGGGCGGATGAGGGTGTTGGACTGGGCCGGGTGTTCTCAGCTGAGTCCTGCTTCCCCGGCTATCTGTGCGGACTGCTGCGCGTGGGGGAGCAGGTGGGCAGAACGGAGCAGACGCTGCAGAGTTTGGGCGAGCACTATCACAGCCGGGCCCGGATGGACGAGCGGCTGCGGGCTGCTCTGCTGTATCCTGCGGTTTTGTTGGCGGTGATGCTGGCGGTGGTGGTGGTGCTTCTTGTTTGGGTGCTGCCTGTATTCAACGATGTGTATGCTCGGCTGGGCAGCAGTCTGACCGGCGTAGCCGGAGGCCTTTTGCGGCTGGGACAGGCGCTGCGCGCGGCCTTGCCCGCCCTATGTGCGGCAGCCGGTGTGCTGGCGGTGGGACTGATCCTGTTCAGTCTGTGGCCGGCCTTTGGACAAAAAATTGCCGCCCTGTGGCGTGCTTGGCGGGGAGACAGGGGCGTGAACGGCAGGATCGCCACAGCCCGGTTTTTGCAGGCGCTGGCCATGGGAATGGGCAGCGGCATGACCCAGCGTCAGGCGCTGGAGCTGGCTTTGACCCTTGCGGACAGCGGGGGGCTTGCCCGGCGGGGCAGGCAGTGTCTTGAGCGAGTGGAACAGGGTGACAGCCTTGCCGAAGCCCTGCGGGAGAGTGATTTTCTGCCCGCAGCCCAGAGCCGGGTTCTGGACGCAGGCATCCGCAGCGGACAGGGGGAGCAAGTTATGGAGCAGATCGCCGAGCGGCAGCTGGAACGCAGCGAGGCGGAGCTTGAAAACGCCGTTGCCCGGGTGGAACCGGTGCTGGTAGTGACCACCTGCGTGATGGTGGGGATCATTCTGCTGTCGGTGATGCTGCCGCTGATGCACATCATGACCGGGATCGGGTGAGCCTATGAGAAACGCACGAAGAAACGGTTTTGCTATACTGCTCCCTGCCGCTGCCCTGGCTGTGCTGCTGTGGTTTTTCACGGCGGTGAATGAACTGGACGCAGGTCAGCGCCAACAGGGGCGAGCGCAGCTGGAGCAGAGCCTGCGCCGGGCGGCGGTGGCCGGCTATGCCAGCCGGGGTGAATACCCCGCCACCCTGGACGAACTGGCAGCCCAGAGCGGGATCCAAATTGACCGGAAGCACTATACGGTGTTTTATGAGGCTATTGCGAGCAATCTGATGCCAGATATTACAGTATTGGTAAGGGAAACATGAACAAAAAAAGACGACAAGCCATCCCAACACTGGCGGCCTTTTTGCTGCTGGGCATCTTCGCCGTGAGCGTTCTGGGCGTTTTGCTTGCCGGGGCGGGGGTATACAGCCGCCTGACCCGGCGGGATGACCGCGCCTATAACAGCCGGACGGGGCTGCAGTATGTGGCCTCCAAGGTACGTCAGGCCCCCACGCCCCACGCGGTGCAGGTGACAGACTTTGACGGCGTGGACGCCCTGACTGTTACCGAGCAGGTGGATGGAGAGGAGTATGTCACACGGGTCTACTGCCATGACGGCTGGCTGATGGAGTTGTTCTGTGCCGCCGAGGCGGAGTTTGAACCCCGGGACGGGGAACGGCTGCTGAAGGCACAGAGTCTGGACCTGGAGCAGCGGGACAGCCTGCTGTATGTGCAGCTGGTGCAGGAGGGGCATTGCCATGAGTTGATCCTGTGTCTGGAGTCGAGAAAGGGGGCGCAGCCATGAGAAGCAAAGCGCCCCTTGCTGTGATCGAGCAGGTCATCATGCTGCTGGTCTTCGCACTGGCGGCGGCAGTCTGTCTGCGGGGCTTTGCCTGGGCGGACAGCACCTCCCGGCACAATCAGAACCGCGACCTTGCCTTGGTGCAGGCCCAGAACGCGGCGGCCATTCTTCAGAACAATGGCGGAGACCTGACTGCGGCTGCTGAGATCATGGGCGGCTGGGTGGACGGGCAGCACTGGGGCATCCACTACAATGAACAGTGGGAGCAGACCGACGCGGAGGGGGCGTTTGCCCTGTTGGTCAGTTTCCGGCCCACGCTGCCTTTGATGGGCACTGCCCGGATCACGGTTGCCGGTGATGGTGAACTGTTGGCCGAACTGACGGTGAGCTGGCAGGAGGTGACGGCAGATGCGGGATAAAAAAAGCCTGAGCATCCCCATGGTGGGGGTAAGCTCCCTGCTGACCATTTTCGCCGTGCTGTGTCTGACGGTGTTTACCCTGCTGTCGGTGGCCACGGTACAGGCCAACGGACGGTTGGGGGAGAGCGCCAGACAGGCGGTGACCGACTACTACGAGGCCGACAGCGCGGCCCATGGGATTCTGGCGCAGATCCGAGCCGGAGAGATACTTGACGGGGTGGAGGAGGACAACGGTGTGTACCGCTTCTCCTGCCCCATCTCACAGACACAGCAGCTGTGTGTGGAAGTGGCGGTGACGGGCACAGAGTATACCGTGCTGCGCTGGCAGGCGCAGAGCGTTGATCTGTGGCAGAACAACGACAAGATGCCCGTCTGGGACGGGGAGAAGGAGGGATAAGCGGTGGCTGGATTGATGGACTATTTGACCCGGGCTGTGCAGGAGGGCGCGTCCGACTTATTTATCGTCCCCGGTGGGGCGGTAAGCATCAAGCTGGACGGACAGCTGGTTTGCATTGGAGAGGAAAAGATCATGCCCGCCCAGGGCGAGGCACTGATTCGGGAGATCTACGCTATGGCCGGGCGGGAGATGGACGAGTTTGTGCGTACCGGGGACGATGATTTTTCCTTCTCTGTGGCAAAGCTTGCACGCTTTCGTGTGAATACTTACCGCCAGCGCGGCTCCTGGGCGGCGGTGATCCGTGTGGTGGCCTTTTCCATTCCGGACTGGCAGCAGCTGGGCATCCCGGAGCAGGTCATGTCGCTGGCGGATCTGGCCAGCGGCATGGTGCTGGTCACCGGAACGGCTGGTTGCGGCAAATCCACGACCCAGGCATGTATCGTCGACCGGATCAACCGTCAACGCGCCTGTCACATCATTACGCTGGAAGACCCAATCGAATTTCTCCACCGCAATCAAAAAAGCATCGTCAGTCAGCGAGAGATCGCGGTGGACACCCAGGACTACCTATCCGCCCTGCGCGCCTGTCTGCGGCAGGCGCCCGATGTGATCCAACTGGGGGAAATGCGCGATCTGGAAACCATCCGCACTGCCATGACGGCGGCGGAGACCGGTCACCTGCTGTTGGCTACCTTGCACACCAAAGGTGCGGTAAATACCATTGACCGGGTGATCGATGCCTTTCCTGCCGATCAGCAGGGGCAGATCCGTATCCAACTCAGTGCGGTGCTGCATACCATCGTATCCCAGCAGTTGCTGCCCGGTGTGAACGGAGACAGAGTGCCTGCCTTTGAGATCATGCATATGACAAGCGCCATACGCAGCATGATCCGGGACTGTAAAAACCATCAGATCGCCGGGGCCATTGCCTCCGGAGCGGAAGAGGGGATGCTTAGCATGGATCAGTCCATTCTGGATCTGTACCGCAGCGGCCAAATCACACGGCAGACAGCACTGGAATATGCGGATAACCCTGAACAAATGCTGCGGCGTTTGGGCTGAGGATGAATGAAAATAGAAGAATCAAGTAGTTTGGAGGGAATAGAATGCGTTATGAAATCAAAGGTGGATCCTTTCCGGTTGTCGTGTGCAATCTGGAAAACGGCGAACAAATGATAACCGAGCGGGGATCCATGGTTTGGATGAGTCCCAATATGCAGATGGAAACCCACGGCGGCGGTTTTGGCAAGATGTTTGCCAAGGCGTTTGCCGGTGAGAGCATGTTCCAGAATACTTACACCGCCAGAGGTGCGGGTATGATTACCTTTGGGTCCAGCTTTCCGGGGCAGATCAAGCCCATCACCATCGCTCCCGGTCAGGAAATGATCCTTCAGAAGAGTGCCTTCCTTGCAGCCGAGGGCGGAGTGGAGCTCTCTGTCCACTTCAGAAAGAATCTGGGCGTTGGCTTCTTTGGCGGTGAAGGCTTCATCATGCAGCGTCTTTCCGGCAACGGTACGGCTTTTGTGGAGATCGATGGCGAACTCATTGAGTACGAGCTGCAGCCCGGACAGCAGCTTGTGGTGGATACAGGGAATGTAGCCGGTTTCACTCCCGGGGTTCAGATGGACATCCAGCAGGTGCCTGGGATGAAGAACAAACTGCTGGGCGGCGAAGGTCTGTTCAATACTGTGTTGACCGGACCCGGTCGAGTCTGGCTCCAGACCATGCCTATCTGCAACGTTGCAGCTTCCATCCGTTCTTATATCCCCACCGGAAACGGATAACGCGTCATAAGCGGGATGCCTTTTTATTGTTTACAGCAACCCAAAATACTTATCAACCCAGCGCACAAAGTTCAGTGGCTGGCTGGAGCACCTTGACCCACACGGGGAAACGAGCGGATGGAATCAATGGAGAAAAGAGCGTTAAAGACCTTGTCCTTCTGAGTGGAAATGCCCCGAAAGCATTGGGAACGAAGGGGTTGGGCACTCTCGATCATTTGGAAGGATGAGGTCGGCAGTTCGAATCTGCCCAGCAGATCCAAAAGCCTTGAAAACTTCGGTTTTCAAGGCTTTTCGCTTTGTGCTGACAAAACATCAGTCCGCATCCCTGATTTGCAATTATTGCGGAAGGGATGAGGTCTGTTTTTCTTGCCTTTGGAGTGAGGATACTTTATAATAAGAACGTGTTTTGAACAGGGGAGGAATGTGCCATGAACATAAAACCGGGCAATAATTTGAGCGCCGGGCTGGAGCCGGGCAGCGGACAGTTTTTTATCTATGCCTTTTTAGCGGTGATTGCATTGGCGTTGCTTTATACAGCTTGGCGGTTGCTCTTCAAGAGCAAGCCGAGACAGGTCAAGCCCTTTCTATTTCTGACGGCATCCTTTGGGCTGCACATTCCCGCCTTTTACCACCTGCTCCGGTGCGTGACCAGTAATTTTGGCAGTGGGTGGATGGGATTGACTGAGGAGATGCGCTCGGAGGCCTTTGGGTTCGCCGGCCTGTTCTGGGCGGCGGCCGTACTTTGTCTGCTATGGGCGGTCAAGGCGCTGGCATCCGGACGGAACGGGGAATAAGCTCTCGGCCGGCTAAGGGGAGAAGGAAATGGAACTGCTGGTATTGTCGTTGTTTTGTGCAGGTCTGCTGGCTTGCATTGTATTTGACATATCCATCCTGTATGCGCTGGGTGCGGGACTTGTCCTGTTTCTGCTGTACGGAAAGCGCAAGGGGTTCTCATGGAAAGAGCTTGGACTGATGGCTCTGTCCGGGGTCAAGACGGTCAAAAACATCCTGATGACCTTTGTGCTCATTGGTATGCTCACCGCCCTGTGGCGGGATGCGGGTACCATTCCGGTCATCGTGTGCTATGCCATTCGGCTGATCCGGCCCTCTATTTTCCTGCTGATGGCCTTTTTGCTCAACTGCCTGATCTCCTTCCTTACGGGAACGGCCTTCGGCACGGCGGCCACCATGGGTGTGATCTGCTCCACCATGGCGGCTACCATGGGAGTGAACCCCGTACTGTTGGGTGGTGCGGTGCTGGCGGGAGCCTACTTCGGTGACCGCTGTTCTCCTGTGTCCACCAGTGCGCTGCTGGTGTCCGAGCTGACCGGGACCAGCATTTTTGGCAACATCAGAAACATGGTGCGCACGGCGGTGGTGCCTTTCGCAGTGAGCTGTGTGCTCTATCTGGCGGCGGGCCTGCTGTCCGGCAATGGGGGAGAGGTGCCCGAGCTGAGCAGTATGTTTGCCCGGGAATTTGTGCTGTCGTGGGTGGCGCTGCTGCCTGCTGTCGCCATTTTGCTGCTGTCCCTGTTTCGGGTCAAGGTGAAGATCGCCATGGCGGTGAGTATCCTTGTGGCTCTTCCCATCTCCATGCTGGTACAGCGCACATCCATCAGCGAACTGCCCCGCCTGCTGGTCATGGGCTTTCAGGCAGCGGACGGGGAGGTGGCCGCTATGGTCAACGGCGGCGGCATCATCTCCATGGTGCGGGTGAGCGCCATTGTGTGCCTGTCCTCCTCCTCTTCCGGTATTTTCAAGAATACCGGCCTGCTGGACGGAGCAAAAAAGGTCATTGGCTCGCTGGCCGGGCGGGTAGGACCCTATACCGCCACCCTGTGTACGGCAACGCTGGCCAACATGATCGCCTGCAACCAGACCTTGGGCATCATGCTGACCCACCAGTTGTGCCGGGATATTCAGGACGATTCGGAGCGCATGGCGCTGGATCTGGAGGACAGCGCGGTGGTCCTTGCGCCGCTGGTGCCCTGGTCCATTGCCGGCGCGGTGTCCCTGTCTGCCGCCGGCGCGCCCATGGCGGGTATCGCTGCCGCGTGGTATCTGTATCTGCTCCCCCTGTGGCGGCTGGTATGTGCGGCCAAGGGGAAAAGAAAGTAATCAGAGAAATGA
>JAZNTL010000064.1:0-5394 GCA_045591745.1 Lawsonibacter sp. | reverse complement strand
TGGCGATGCTCTGCAGCTGGATGTCCAGACCATTTCCGGGGTTGGGGAAAATGCTTACCTGGATGTCGCTGGATTCCAGCGTTCCTGCAACTGCGGGCTGTTTTACGATCATTGATTAACACTCCCTTTTACAGCTTTCTTATATTTCGATTCACGCAGGCTGCCCTGCGAAGGATCACTTGGTTTGGCGCAGCGCGTTGACAACCTTTTGTCCCTCCTCAGAGCGGAGAAACTCTGTGGTGACGGAGGGGAGCAGCGCGTCCAGCTCCTCCGGAGCACTGCCCTGAGACAAAAGGGTGCGCACCCGGGAGGCGCTGATGGCCTGCTCGCCGCTTTCGATGCGGGGGATCTCCACCAGACGGATGCCGTATTGGGGCAGAACGGTCTGCATGGAGCGGTTGTACTGGTCGGTCAGGCCGCAGTTGGGCTCGGTGCCCACAAAGCGCATGGTGATGTTCAGTGCCGGGGCAATGGCCCGGGCAAAGACCTGAGCGTCCAGCTCGGTCTGCATCACCGCCGCATCGTCGGTGGCCTTCAGGAAGTAGCGGGGGAAGGTGGCGCCGGAAATAATGTACGGACCGCCGGGATGGACCCGGACATTGGCAAGGTCGCTTGTGCCCTGTTCCACCAGCGCAAGGCGGTGGGCAAAGGGGAACACGGACCGGTCTTCTTCCACCACGAACACGTGCAGCACGTCGCACTGGGCGGCGGCCTGCTCCACCAGATAGCGGTGGCCCTTGGTGAAGGGGTTGGCATTCATAACGATGGCGCCGATGGTCTTGCCTGCGTCATCGCTCTGGCGGAAGGCGGAGGCAAAGCGGCCGGCGCCGCCGGGAATGCGCTCCAGCAGACCCACCTGCTCCGTCTGAGCCACGCAGCTGAAGCCGCAGCTTTCAAACAGGGGCACGTTGTGGGCCCGGGTGACCACCATGGGGTTGAAGCAGCCCTGCTGCATGCAATATGTAGTCAAATCATTGACCAGACGGCCAAGGGCATTGCAGCCCCGCAGATCCTCGTTAACGGCGAAGCACTTGAGCAGCTTACCGTTGCTGGCGCCGCAGGCCACGATCTCGTCCTCGTCGTTGACCAGGGCGGTGGCATAGGTCAAGTCATCCTCGGGGTGCAGGTGATGACGCTCCAGAAAGGTCAGAAGCTCTGCCTTTTCCCGGGGGATGGTCAGCAGAATATCTCTGCGCTGCAGGTTGGTTTCCATATCCACTTGCGCACCCCTCCCGGCCGAATAAGACATAAGGAAAAACTGTGGCAGAACCGTGTGATTTTACCCAGTGGGCATAACCAGACATTCTAACCCACGCTAAGGATAACCTACCTATAATAAAACCAGAAAACCGTTGAAATGTAAAGAGGTTTTGTTTTAATGATAACATAAGGGAAACCTTATTTTGCTCTTGACAGGGAAAGGGGCACTGTGCTACCATAAAACAAGATAATGTGGGCCTTATATGGGAAAGTAAGGGGATAAGGTCTATATCATGTGGAAGGAGGCGCGGGAATGAATCTGGTCCAGCTGGAACGTATCGTATTCATCGCCAATGTAGGCAGTATTACCGAGGCGGCAAAGCAGCTGTATATCTCCCAGTCTGCCCTGAGTCAGATGGTCAGCGCGGTGGAGGCGGAGATCGGCACACCCATCTTTGACCGGCGGGTCAAGCCCCTGCGCCTGACCAAGTCGGGTGAGTGCTACGTCACTATGGCCCGGTATATCATGAATGTGCACTCTACCATGCTCAACGAGATCGTCAACATCAAAAGCGGTGCCATCGGCGAGATCCGTCTGGGCATTTCCGCCCGACGGGCCAACACCGTCATGCCCGACATTCTCAAGGAGCTGTCGGTGGAATTTCCCCACATCTCCATCCGCCTGTATCTGCTGGACCCCACCGAGTTCGAGGCCTATATCCTGCGCGGCGAGCTGGATATCGCACTTGGCTCCCTGCCCCCCAACGACCCCAACGTGGGCTGCTTCGTGCTCAACGATGAGAAATACTGCCTTGTGGTGCCTACCGACTCTCCGGCGGGCAAGCGGCTGGAGGAGCTGCGTGACCTGAAGGCGCCGTGGGCCCCCATCTCCTTGAGCCGGGTGGGCGAGGAGCGGTTTATTGCCACACCCCCAAACACTCCTTCCCGGGATGTGCTCAACTCCATGTTTGAGGAGGCTCGCATCCACCCGCAGGTCGCCCTTGTGGTGCCCAGCAACAACACCGCGCTGGACTATGTGAAGGGCGGGCTGGGTGTGGCGGTGCTGCCTCAGGACTTTGAGAACGACAAGCAGCTTTCCTTCCGCAGTGACGGGCTGTCACTGTTCAACATTGACAGCAAATACGTGCTGCGCAACTTCTATCTGCTCTATGACACCTCCGTGGTGGTATCGCCCCCCCACCGCTACCTCATCAACCGGGTACTGGATCGGTACGGGTCACAAGAGCGGGCCATGCCGGAGCTCTGATCAGGAACATAAAAAAGCCCTGAAAGCTTATGGCTTCCGTTTCTTTTTTGGCACGCCCGAAGGAATTCGAATCCCCGACCTTCCGCTTAGGAGGCGGACGCTCTATCCTGCTGAGCTACGGGCGTATATAAATTTGAGGGGTCAGGTTGGAGCGGACGCTCCGCCGAAAGCCGGGCTTTCGGCACTAACTCCCACTATGCTCGCGAAGCTCGCGGAGTGGGAGTAAGTATCCTGCTGAGCTACGGGCGCATGTGCACACTATTTTACCCCATAAAAAACGGCCTGTCAATGAAATGACAGGCCGGAGGAGCACGATTTTACCGCTGGGGTCGCAGTATGTTTTCCGAGATCTCGCTCAGGGCGTGGGAGGCCTCCATGTCAAATTCATGGGTGCGGGCCAGATCACCCAGAGATAACATGCCCACCAGCTTGCCGCCCTCCACCACGGGCAGACGGCGAATCTGCCGGGCGGCCATGATCTGGGTGGCCTGACGGCAGTCGTCCTCCGGCCCTACGGTATAGCAGCCTCGGGTCATGACCTCCCGCACCGGGGTCTGGGCTGGGTCCTCCTCCGCCGCCACACACCGCAGCACGATGTCCCGGTCGGTGACGATGCCCCGCAGCCGCCCGTCGCTGGTACATACGGGCAGGGAGCCTACATTGTGACGGCTAAGCAGCCGGGCGGCCAGCGCGGAGCTGTCGGTGGTGGAGAGGGTGACTACATGAGGATTCATCAGTTCGCGGACTTTCATATGGAATAACCTGCCTTTCCGTGTTTTGTATTTGTTCATACTATGCCCGGAAAGGAAGGTGGTTAATCTGCATTTATTTCAGCATGTCCCGGGGGGTCATGCCAAACTGGGTGCGGAAGGCCCGCTGGAAGGCGGAATAGTCCTGAAAGCCGCACCGGGCGCAGGCATTCTGGGCGGACACACCGGAGCGCAGCAGGTCGGCGGCGGCCAGCAGACGTTTCTGGGTGATATAGCGGTGGACGGAACAGCCGGTCAGTGCCTTGAACCGGCGCATAAAGTGGTATTTGCTGGTATATACCTGCCCGGCCAGCGTGTCCACGCTCAGGTCCTCGGACAGGTGGTCGTTGATATAGGACAGGGTCCGCTCGATTTTGGGGTCGTTGCGGCTGGCAGACTTGTCCCGGTGGGTATGGTCCTTGACCATCTCCCGGTTCAGGTGGATGAGCAGCTGCAAAAAGCAGGTGCGGGCCAGCAGCGTTCCGGCAAAGCCGCCGTCGGCAAGGGCGTTTTCCAGTGTTTGCAGCAGTTGCAGCAGTTGGCGGCGCTGCACACCTTCCGGGCGCATCAGGGCAAACTGCCGCTGCCGGGCCAGCCGGAAGCAGGCGGTCAGGTCACCGTCCTTTTCGCTCTGGGAGCGGATAAAGCCCGGATCCAGATAGATAACTACCCGCTCGTAGGGGTCGTTGGGGTCGATGACCGGCTTATGGATGAGATGATGGCTGACCAGAAGCACGTCCCAAGGCTCCAGAAAATAGGAGCGGCCCTCCACGATATAGCTGGCCGTGCCCGACAGGAAAATGACGATTTTGTCAAATTCGTGGTAGTGGTATTCCATCTCCTCCACACCCACGTCCCGCAGGTGGAACAGGCGAAAATCCTCGTGCAGATAGCCTTTTTTGCGGAAATTGGTGCTCTCGGTCATGCTTTCTCACCTCTATCATAAAAATACCGCACTTTTTGCAATATGTAAAGCAATTTCTGCGTTGTAGATTGAAAAAACTTTCGATATACTGGATACAGAACAAAATAGGCCCGTGCGGCCATGCCGCAGGAATCAGGAGGTAACATCCATGAAGAATGAATGCTATTACGACGAGTTTGACCGCAAGGAAAATCTGGCCTTTGACTCCAAGGTGGTGCACGGCGGCATGGGCTGCGACCCCATCACCGGAGCGGTGAGCTTTCCCATCTTCCAGACGGCCACCTTCCGTCACCGGGCCTTTGGCATCTCCACGGGCTATGATTATACCCGGGTGCAGAACCCCACCCGTCAGGAGCTGGAGCGCACCATGGCCATTCTGGAAAATGGTCTGGAGGGCTTTGCTTTCTCCAGTGGTCAGGCGGCCAATATGGCGCTGTTTACATGGCTGCCCAACAACAGCCATGTGATCCTGTCCGACGACATTTACGGCGGCACCTTCCGCATCTGTGACGAGATCTTTTCCAAGTTCGGCTGCACCTTCTCCTGGGTGGACCTGTCCGATCTGGAGGCGGTGCGTGCCGCCATTAAGCCCGAGACCAAGATGATCTATGCCGAGACCCCCACCAACCCAATGATGAAGGTGGCGGATATTGCGGCACTGGCCGAGATCGCCCATTCCATCGGCGCGCTGATGGTGGTGGACAACACCTTTATGACCCCCTATTTCCAGCGCCCGCTGGACCACGGCGCGGACGTGGTGGTCCACAGCGGCACCAAGTATCTGGGCGGCCACAACGACACCATTGCCGGTATCGCCGTGGTCAAGAGTCAGGAGATGGCCGACTTCTTCCATGCCCAGCTCAAGTCCCACGGCAACGGCCTTGCGCCCATGGACTGCTGGCTGCTGCTGCGGGGCATCAAGACCCTGGCCCTGCGCATGGAGCGGCACAACGAGAATGCCATGCAGGTGGCCCACTGGCTGAGAAATCACCCCAAGGTGAAAAAGGTCTATTTCACCGGCTTTGAGGACCACAAGGACTATGCCATTATGACCAAGCAGACCACCGGCTTCTCCGGCATGATCTCCTTTGAGCTGGACTGTCTGGAGACGACCATGAACCTCCTGAGCCGGGTGAAGATGATCCTGTTTGCCGAGAGTCTGGGCGGTGTGGAGACGCTGGTCACCTATCCCATGACCCAGACCCACGAGTCCATCCCTGCCGACGTGCGGGAGAAGCTGGGCATCAACGAGC
>JAZNTL010000063.1:0-5705 GCA_045591745.1 Lawsonibacter sp. | reverse complement strand
GGTCTTGTTAAAGGGGACGCGGGGATCGCCGCCGCCGGTGACACGCATGGCCTGATGGACATACACGCGGCCGGACAGGGGGTCGCGGATACAGCCGCCGATACAGGTGGCCGCGCCGCCGAAGGGCTCGATCTCCGTGGGATGGTTGTGGGTCTCGTTCTTGAACATGAGCAGCCAGTCCTGCACCTTGCCGTCCACGGTGGCGGGGACGCGGATGGAGCAGGCGTTGATCTCCTCACTCTCATCCAGCTCGGGCAGCAGGCCGCGCTTTTTCAGGGTCTTGGCGCCGATGGTGGCCAGATCCATCAGGGTCTGGGGCCGCTTGGCGGCCTTCTCCTCGCCGTACACCTCCACCCGGGCGGCAAGATAACGCTCGTAAGCGGCCTTGACGGCGGGGTCGGTGATGTCCACACTGTCGATGTGAGTGGAGAAAGTGGTGTGGCGGCAGTGGTCGGACCAGTAGGTGTCCACCAGACGTACCTCGGTGATGGTGGGATCGCGCTTTTCCTCATCACGGAAATAGGCCTGCAGGAACTTCAAATCGTCCAGATCCATAGCAAGGCCCAGCTTGGACAGCAGGTCGGCGAGACCGCCCTCGTCCAGCGTGGTGAAGCCGGTGACGGTGGCCACGGAATCGGGGATGTCATAAGTACGGACCAGAGTGTCGGGCTTGTCCATGGAGGCCTCACGGCTTTCCACGGGGTTGATGAGATAGCCGCGGATCTTGTCCATGTCGGCGGCGGACAGCTCGCCCTCCAGCAGGTACACCTTGGCATAGGCGATCAGGGGACGGTCCACACCGGCCATGAGCTGGATGCACTGGGCGCAGGAGTCGGCGCGCTGGTCAAACTGACCGGGCAGGGCCTCCACCGCCAGAGCGCTGTGGGTGTAGGTGGGGACGGGATAGTTCTCCTCGTACACCACGTCCACCTGAGGCTCGGAGAAGACGATGCCCTTGGCCTGCTCGTAGATGGCCGGGTCGATCTGGTCGGCATCGTACCGGTTCAGGATGACCACGCTCTTCAGCGCGGTCACACCCAGCTGCTCGCGCAGCTGAGCGCACAGGCCCTGAGCCTCTACATCGAAGCCGGGCTTTTTCTGGGAATAACAGCGAAAAACACTCATGTCCATTCCTCCATATGGTAAAGGTTGCTTTTTCTCTTCTTAAAACAGGCCGAAAAACACGTTGGCCCGGGTGGGGGTGAGTTGAGAGGTGCTTTCCCATCGGGAGAGCACGCTGCTGCGCTTAAAGCACAGGGGGGCGATGGGGAGCTGGTCGGAAAGATAAGCACACAACTCGCTTGCGGCATAGGGACGCTCCTGCTCGGGAGCGGACAGGAATTGCGTCAGCAGGCGGTCACATTCGCCGCTGTGCCAACGGCTGTAATTCAGCGCACCCGCGCTTGACAAGAGTGCACTCAGGTCAAAGTCGGCGGTGAGGCTGACCTCACCCAGATACAGGTCAAAGCGGCCGTTGGCCAGTGCATTGAGGTATTCGCTCCACGGCAGTGCGGAGATGGTAACGGTCAAACCAGCCTTTTCCAGCTGCCGGGCAAGAAGCTGGGCGGCAGTGACCTTGTAGTTGTTCTCGTTGTTGACCAGCAGGGTGATCTTACGACCGGTCAGGTTGGCCTGCTCCACAAGGGATTGGGCGGTGTCCGGTGAGGGGAGCTGACGGGTCAGCATTTCGTCATACAGCGGGGATGCCGGGTGGAAGGGCAGAGCGGAGGCTCTGGCATGGCCGGACCAGGCAGTGGACACCAGCGCGCCCCGGTCCACAGCGGCAGCGGCTGCGGTACGGTTGGCGGCGGAGTGGAAGGGACTTCGGGTGGTGTTGAAGCCCAGATAAACAAGGGAAGTGGTGTCGTAATCCACTGTGCTGTACGTGCCGGAAAAGCCCGGAGAGTTGGTTCCGGAGGGGTCGGTGGTCACCAAAGACAGCTCGCCCTGTTCCAAAGCATCGGTCAGCTGTTTGGTATGAGACACGGTTATCAGATCGATGGGGTCCAAACCGCCTGAGCGTGGGGTCAGGCAAAGGGAGCCGTCCGCACGCTCCGTAAGAGCATAAGGGCCGGTGCCGAGGGGACGGTCACCATCACCAAAGACAATGGGAATATCCAGCAGGGCGGGCAGGCCGGTGTTGGGGCGGGTCAGGGTGATGATCAGTTCGTGCTCGCCGTGGGCAGTGATAGAACTGACACTGGAGAAGCGCCCGGAGTATGGGGAGTCGGTGGTGCGGGCCAGCTCCAGCGAGCGGACAACATGGGTGGCGGTGAGGGGAGTGCCGTCGGAAAAGGTGGCATCCCGCCGCAGAACGAAGGTCCATATAAGACCATCTTCACTGACGGAATAGGAGTCGCACAGAGCCTTTTGCGCTGTGAACGCGGCATCTAAATGGAACAGCCCCTCGTACACCAACGAGGTCAGTGTCTGGTTGACCCGGCTGTGGGTGAGGATGGGGTGAAAGTTTTGAGCCGTATCAAAGGCCAAAGACAGAGGGTGCAGGGTCTGTGGTTCAGACTGGGAAACATCCGGCTCCGGGGTGGAGATAGATTGCTCGGGCGGCGATGGGAGCCGGTAACAGCCGGACAGAGACAAGGCCAGACCCAAAGCCAGTATGCGGTTGCACCATGGTCGTTTGGCCATTGTCATCTTCCTTTACCTTGTTAACTGAATCATTGCGGCCATGCTGCCACGGCGGTCACCCAGCAGGCGGTGGGACCAATACAGGTCGGACCGGCAGGCGGTGCAGTGGTCAGACACAGAAATATGGGCCGGGTCAAGTCCGGCATGAAGCAGTGTGTTTTGAATAATGCCTTTCAGGTCCACCCGGAACTTGCCGTTCTCCAACGGGTCTATAAAAGGGGTGGCCAAGGGGCCAAGAGCGGCAGTCATTTCATTGGGTACGTCCTCATGGGTCTCGAAACAGCATTTGGCGATGGACGGACCGATGGCGGCCAGAATGGTTCCGGGGTCGCAGTGATAGTCATCCACCATTTGCCGCACCGCGCGGGCGGCAATGGACAGGGCGGTGCCCCGCCAGCCGGAATGAACGGCGGCGATACACTTGCGGATGGGGTCGTACAGCAAGACGGGCACGCAGTCGGCACAGAAGACCGTCAAGCACAGGCCGGGCACATCGGTGATCAGACCGTCCGTTTCCCACGGGGCGGGGGCGATCATGTCCATACCCTTATCCTGAGTGGTAACGGGTTGAACGTGATTGCTGTGGACCTGCCGGGTCTTGATGAGCCCTGCATAGTCTGCGCCGATGGCGCTGCAGAACAGACGGAAATTCTCCCGCACGCAGGCGGGGTCGTCCCCGCGGTTATAGCCCAGATTCAGCCCGGCCCACACACCCTGACTTACACCGCCCAAGCGGGTGGAAAAGCCGTGGGCGACCCCTCCGGCCCGATCAAATTGGCTGCTGGACAGGAAAGAGATGCCCTGTGCGGTTTTCAGGGTGAAGTCCATAAACAGCCCTCCTGACCTGTGGGGAATTACAACTACCTATTTTATAATAAAAATATGCCGGTGGCAAGGAGTTAGGAAAGAGAAATATAAGATACTTTTGGGGCGGAAATGGTCGCTTTATACATAACCACATATCCCGCGAACAGAAACCTCCCCGGTGGAGACCGCCTGGGTACTGCCGTCCGGGAATTCCACCAGCAGGCGGAACTCGTCATCGATCCCGGTGGCAAAGGCATCCCGGGTAGTGGTGGGGGTAATGAGCCGCACCGGTTTGCCTACAGTCAGGCAGTCGGCACGATACCGTTCCAAATACTCCGATTTGTCCGCGGGAAAGCGGGCATATAACCGGTCCAGAGCCAGAATGACCTGAATGGCAAGTTGGGCATAGTCGACCTTTCGGCCCAGCTCCATGGACAGGGAGGTGGCAATGGAGCGGATCTCCTCCGGGAAATCGGCAGGGGTGTGGTCTACGTTGATCCCGATGCCCACCACCAGATAGTCCGGCCTGCCGGTTTTGGGGTCCGGGGCCAGCTCGGTGAGGATGCCGCACAGTTTTTTGCCGTTCAGTATAAGGTCGTTGGTCCACTTGATCTGCGGCCGCAGGCCGCAGGCAGCCTGAATGGCGTCGCATACGGCCACTGCCGTCCAAGCGGTGAAGGAGGAAACTGTTTCGGGAGGCAGACAGGGATGCAGCAGGGCGGACAGGTACAGTCCCAGCCCTTCGGGAGAGTGGAAGGTGCGCCCGGCCCGGCCCCGGCCGGCACTTTGATGGCGGCTGAGGATAACAAGCCCCTCGTCGGCCCCCTGCGCGGCATGACGCTTGGCTTCGGTGTTGGTGGAGTCCACGCTGTCCGGGCACAAAAGGCGGCCGCCCACCCGACAGCCCTGAAGGGCGGGGGTCAGCTGCGCGTACAATTCATCCATTACATTCCCTCCCAACCTTCATAAAACTATTATCTATTATAAAGCAAGTTTCCCGCCGCGTCCAGCGGCATATTGCAAGGTCCTGTCCCATACATTGGTAGAAAACGGAAAGGGTGGCGGACATGGCATTTGAAAATGAGCGCTTTCACAGTGGGGCGGCCCACAGTGTGACACTGGAGGAGCGGGAGCGGCTGTGCGTCTCGGGAGTGGAGGAAGTGGAGAGTTTTGATGAAAATACCATCGTCATGGTCACGTCGGGCGGGCCGCTGGTGGTCCGGGGCAGTGACCTGCACATTGAGCAGCTCAGTCTGGACGGCGGGCAGCTGCGGGTGGAGGGCCAGGTGGAGTCGCTGACCTATGAAGATGATCGGGGCGGCCGGAGCGGTTTGCTGGCCCGGCTGTTTGGCTGAGCATGGGTGTTTCCATTCAGGCTCAAAGCTGGGCTATGGTACAGGCCCTGCTGCTGGGTGCGGCGGCAGGGCTGCTCTATGATCTGTTTCGCGTTGTCAGGGCGCGCGTGCCTATTCCTCTGCTGGGCAGCGTGCTGGACCTTGTGTTTTGGATTTGTGTTACCTTTGGACTGTTTCTTCTGTCGCTGGATGCGTGGGGTGGTCGGATCCGGCTGTACGGCGCGGCGGGTCTGCTGTTGGGAGGCGCGCTTTATTTCTGGCTGCTGAGCGCCCTTTTGCTGAAATTGGGCTTCTGGGCAGCGGATCTGATCACCGTACTGTGCTCTTTGGCACTTTTGCCCATGAATGGAGTTATTTTCCTGCTAAAAAAAATGAAAAATTTTGCAAAAAACCGCTTTCATTATGGGCGCAAATGGTATAAAATAAATCAGATAACTGAGGAAATGGCCGCAGCAGGCCGCCGCAAGGCGGCACGTCAGTTCGGAGGTGCGTCTGATGCAAATCAAAAAGGCAGGCTTTCTGACCAAGATCGTGGTGCTGGCACTGCTGATCTACATGGCAACGTCTCTGCTGAATTTGCGCACCCGGCTCCAGAGCGATCTGGAGGAAAAAAACGCACTGGCCTCGCAGGTGGAGCAGCTGACCCAGGAGAATACCCAGCTGGCCGACGCCATCGAGAACAAGGACGATCCCGACGTGCTGGAAGCCGTGGCCCGGGATAAGGGCTTTGTCAAGGCCGGCGAGAAGCTGTTCGTAGACGTGGCCAACTGACCGTTTCCCGGTTTACAAACGCAAGGAGGATGTTTGGGTCGATTATGGAGTTTGGTGTAGGTTCCATCGTAGAGGGGAAAGTGACGGGGATCACAAAGTTCGGAGCGTTTGTGTCCCTGCCCGGAG
>JAZNTL010000062.1:0-6069 GCA_045591745.1 Lawsonibacter sp. | reverse complement strand
GGGTTGTGGTCCATGTAGTCATACAGCCGCTGGCTGCCGGCAGCGAAGGCAAAGACCTGACGGCCCTTGTCCAGCGTCTTGTACTTGCCGGTGATCTTGCCGGCCATGGCCATGTCCACAAAGCCGTCCACATACATCTCGGTATGCACCGCCAGATCCTTCAGGTCGGACTGGGCGATCATGGATCCGATGGTGTTGGGCATGCCGCCGATACCCAGCTGCAGGCAGGCACCGTTGGGGATCTGAGGCACCACCAGATTGGCCACGGCGCGGTCCACCTCGGTGGGCTCACCGCCGCCGCCCAGCTGGGCCACAGGAGGATTGTCCCCCTCCACCACCATGTCCACGTCCTTGATGTTGATCTCGCAGCCGTTCAGACCGTTGACCCAGGGCAGATTCTCATTGACCTCCAGAATGACCACCTTGGCCTTTTCCAGCAGGTCGGCAATGTGGGAGCAGGCCAGCGCATAGCTGAAGTTGCCGTGCTTGTCCATGGGGGTGACCTGGATCATGGCCACATCCACCGTCAGGCTGTCCCGGTAGAAGCGGGGCAGCTCGGAATAGCGCATGGGGCTGAAGTAGCCCATGCCCTTGGCAATGATCTTGCGGTCGATGCCGCTGCAGTGCCAGCTGTTCCAGGTGAAGTGCTCACCGGCATCCTCCGCCTTGGCGATCTCAGGCATCCACATGGTAACACCGCCGCGGATCTTCACGTCATACAGCTCGTTCTGGCGGGCGGCCAGCGCCTTGTCCAGAGCGATGGGGTGGTTGGTGCACCAGCCGTAGTCCACCCAGTCACCGGACTTGATGACCTTGACGGCTTCGGCGGGGGTGGTCAGCTTCTGCTGATACATGGCCTTGTAATCCATATTCATATCCTCCAATTCTCTTTATCTGTCGTCACTTAAATAATAGGGCTTCATCAGGCTCTTTTGCTGTGTGGAGTCCTTGGTGCGGCTGCGGGCGGGCTGCTCCTGCCGCCGGGGGCGTTCTTTCTTCTTTGGGGCGGGCTGCTCCACCTTGGGCCGGGCCTGCTGTTTCTCCTGCCTGGGCGCTTCCACCTTGGGTTGAGGTGCGGTTTTTTTCTTTCTGCGGCGGCGGTTTTTATTCTGTTCCTGCTCCGCTTTTGACTCAGTCACCACCACCGGCTGGACCGGTCTGCGGGGCGCAAGCAGTCGGGCGGTAGCGTCCATGATCCGGTCCCCGGCCAGGGGGTCTGGACGGCTAAACTCCACCACCGGCATCTGGTCTCCGGTATCAAACCGGGTGCCGGGCCGGGTCAGCTTGGGCTTTGCCGGACGCAGCGCCGCAGGCTCCGGCTCACGCTCCACCACAGACAGCTGCACAGAAGCGGTCTGCTCCGGGGCCTTTTTCTTCTTTCTGCGGCGCTTCTTTTTGGACGCTTCCTCCTGCTCAGGGGCAGAGGGCTGAAGGGGTGCAGGCTGCTCCTGTTTTGCTTGTTGCGCCTCCCGACGCTGGCGGCTGCGCTCCCGGGCGGCTTGTCGGGCTTCCGCGTCCTCCGCATTGACGATCTTGCCGTGCTTGTCCCGGACGGGAGCGTCGAAGTTCTCCATGGGGAATGGGTGCTCCTCCATCACCGGAATTTTTTTGCCAATGAGCTTTTCAATGTCCCGCAGCAGATCCTTTTCACTGAATTCGCACAGGGCAACGGCCACACCGCCCTTGCCCGCTCTGCCGGTACGTCCGATGCGGTGCACATAGGTCTCCGGCACGTCGGGCAGGTTGTAGTTGAACACGTGGGACAGGTCCTCAATATCAAGGCCGCGGGCGGCAATATCCGTAGCCACCAAAGTGCGGATCTTGCCGGCCTTGAAGTCGGCCAGTGCCTGCTGCCGGGCGGTTTGGGACTTGTTGCCGTGGATGGCGGCGGAGGGGATGCCGCTCTTTTCCAGATCGCGGGCCACTTTGTTGGCCCCGTGCTTGGTGCGGGTAAACACAAGGGCACTGCGCACCTGCATCTCCTTCACCAGATGGGCCAGCAGCTTGACCTTGTTGCTTCGGTCTACAAAGCAGACACTCTGTTTGATCACTTCTACCGGGGAGGAAATGGGGTCCACCGCCACCCGGGCCGGGTCGTGAAGCAGGGAGTTGACCAGCGCGGTGATCTCCGGCGGCATGGTGGCGGAGAAAAACAGGGTCTGCTTTTTCTCGGGCAGCCATTTCAAAATCTTCTTCACATCGTGGATAAAGCCCATATCCAGCATACGGTCGGCCTCGTCCAGCACAAAGATTTCCAGCTTGGACACATCAATAAAGCCCTGCTGGTACAGGTCCTGCAGTCGGCCGGGAGTGGCCACCAGAATGTCCACACCCTTTTTCAGCTGATCCACCTGAGGGTTCTGCCCCACACCGCCAAAAATCACAGCCGCACGCAGCGGCAGGTTTTTGCCATAGGCGGCAAAGCTCTCCCCAATCTGGATAGCCAGTTCCCGGGTGGGGGTGAGGATCAGGGCACGAATGGGCCGCCCTTGCGTTTTTTTACTGTTCAGGCGCTGGAGAATGGGGGTGGCAAAGGCGCAGGTCTTGCCCGTACCCGTCTGGGCACAGCCCAGCACGTCCCGCCCGATCAGCGCCGGTGGGATAGCCTTGGCCTGAATGGGAGAGGGCTGCTTATAGCCCTGTTCCTCCAGTGCTTTTAAAATGGGGGCGATGAGCCCCAGATCACGAAATGTCATGCAGTTCTTCCTTTTCCGGTGCAATGCACAGGCTTTTTACCTTTGCATACTGATACAGTTTGTAGTTTACCACATCTTTTGGAAAAAATAAAGTCATAAAAACAGCCTGCCATCTTTTCAGATGGCAGGCTGCTGTACTGTTATGATTGCGCCGCCGCTTCCTGCGTGCGGGCCGCGATTTTTGCGTAAGTCTTGGGCCGCATGCACAAGAAGAAGATGAACTGAGCCAGTCCCGTGATCAGCCAAGTGATGGGATAGCATGCGTACAGGCTCTGAGGCGTGCCCACCGCCGCAAAGATGGTGGCCACCCAACCAATCCGGAACGCGCAGGTACCCACCAGCGAGGTGATCATGGGCGCAAAGGAATAGCCCAGCCCACGCAGCACGCCGACGGCCACCTCCATAATGCCGCACACGCCGTAGAAGTTGCTGACCAGAAGCATGCGGGTCAGCCCCTGCCGAACCACCTCCGGGTTGTCGGTATAAATACCCAGCAGCCAGGGTCCCACAGCAAAGGCGCACAGGCCGATCACCGTGGGTATCGTCGTAGCAAACAGCAGGTTCCATTTGACCACCTTGTCCACCCGGTCCGTCTTGCCCGCGCCGGCATTCTGGCTGGTAAAGGTCATGGTGCTCTGATAGAAGGCATTGGCGGTGGTGTAGATAAAGCCGCCGATGTTCACCGCCGCGCCGGAGCCGGCCATGACCACCTCGCCCATGCCGTTGATGGCAGACTGGATGGTCACATTGGACAGAGAGAACAGAGATGCCTGAAATCCGGCAGGCAGGCCAATACGGGCAATGTCTTTCAGTGCAGCCCAGTCCACCTTCATCTGTTTCGGGTCAAAGTGCATGACCCCGGTCTCGTACATGAGACACCGTACCACCAAAATAGCGGACACATATTTGGAAATGGCGGTAGCCGCCGCCACACCCGCCACATCCCAATGGAAGAAGACCACGAAGATCAGGTTGAGCACCACGTTGACCACACCGGCGAAGGTCAGGTAATACATGGGACGCTTGGTGTCTCCCTGTGCCCGGAGCAGGGCGCTGCCAAAGTTGTAGACCAGCGCACCGGGCAGACCCAGAAAGTAGACCCGCAGGTACAGAGCGGACAGACCGATGATGTGCTCCGGCGAGCCCATAAGCTGCAGCAGTATGGGGGCAAATACCTCACCCACTACCACAAGAAACAAACCCGCGATCACGCCCACGGCGATGGAGGTATGCACCACCGCGCTGATGCGGGAGCGGTCACCGCTGCCCAGGGCCCGGGCCACCACCACATTCACGCCCACGCCCAGCCCCACGAACAGGTTAATGAGCAAGTTAATGAGAGATGTGGTAGATGTCACCGCCGCCTGCGCCGTATCGCCCGCGAATTTACCCACCACCACCACATCGGCGGCGTTGAACAGCAGCTGGATGATGTTGGCCAGCATAAAAGGCAGGGCAAAGCGCAGAATCTTCCCTGCCAGCGGCCCATTGCACATATCTATCTCGTAGCGTTTTGTCCCGCTCATGGCAAATCTCTCCCGCAAAATAATTTAACGCAGCAAATGCGAAGACCGCTGTGCGGTCTTCGCATTTGTAAGTGTATCAATATTGGAAATGTCGGAAAGAGCCCAGGCCCACGGCCTGCGCGGTGCTGTTACGTGTGAAAAAACGTTCTCGCGGTTCCATAGAAAAAACACCTTCCGCTGTCGGCCCCTGCCCATTCTTGTACCGCAAGAATACCATACATTCCAAGCGGAGGCAATGGCATTTCCCACGAATTTGCCTATCCTTTTTCGTGCAATTTATCGAAACGCCTCCCCTGTGTCCTTTGACAGCAGCACAACACTCTCCACATGCTGTGTCCTTGGGAACAGGTCCACCGCCTCGGCCTTGGTGACCCGATAACCCCGCTCCCCCAGCCGCTTCACGTCCCGGGCAAGGGTGGCCGGATCGCAGGACACGTAGACGATGCGCCCCGGAGCCATGTCCGCCAGAATATCGGGCACATCAGGGGCCAGGCCCTTGCGGGGCGGGTCCACACAGATCACGTCCGGGCGCACACCGTCGGCAGCCAGCTTGTACGCAATTTCCCCCGCGTCTCCGCAGAAAAATTCCGCGTTGGTCACACCGTTGCGCTGGGCATTGTCCTTGGCGTCCTCAATAGCCTCGGGCACGATCTCCGCGCCGATGACTCTGCCCGCCTTTTGCGCCATGGTCAGGCTGATGGTACCGATGCCGCAGTACAGGTCCAGCACCGTCTCTTTCCCGGTCAGGTCGGCAAACTCCACCGCCCGGCCGTACAGCACCTCGGTCTGGGCCCGGTTGATCTGGAAAAAGGAGGGCACAGACAGCCGGAAGGTCAGGCCGCACAGCTCCTCCTCCAACCAATCCTTACCCCACAGGGTACGATAGCTGTCTCCCAAGATCACGTTGGTGTCCTTTTGATTGCTGTTGAGCACCACACCCACAAGGCCGGGTTCATAGTCCCGCAAAGCGCGCACCAGTCCCGCCTCATCGGGCAGCTTTTTGCCGTTGACCACCAGACACACAAGGCTCTCCCCCACCCGGTTGGTGCGCACGTACAAATGCCGCACAAGGCCCTTGCCCGTCTTTTCGTCATAGGCGGGGATATGTTCTCGCTCCATCCAGTCTTTCAACGCCCGGCCAAGCCCGTTGACCGGTTTGGGCTGAAGCAGGCAGTCCTCCACGTCGATCACGTCATGGCTTCGGGCGCGGAACAGACCCACGTTCACCCCGTTTTTCCCCTGCGCCACGGGGAACTGCACCTTGTTGCGGTAACGGTGGGTGTCCGCCGCCCCGTGAATGGTGTCCACGGCAATGTCTACGCCGCCCACCCGGCGCAGGGCGTCCTCCACCCGCTGACGCTTGGCCTCCAGTTCCTCTTTATAATCCATGTGCCGGAACTGGCAGCCGCCGCCGGGCCCGGAATGGGGACAGTCGGAGGGCACGCGGCAGGGGGATTCCAGTACAGGCTTCACCGCCCGGCCCCATGCCACGTTCTTATTCACCTTGAGCAGCTGCACCTGCCCCCGCTCGCCCCGGATGGTGTTGGGCACAAAAACCACACGACCATCCTCCAGCCGGGCCACGCCCAGTCCCTCGGTGGTGTAGCCGGTAATGTCCAGCGTGTGGACGGTGTTCTTTTTCAGTTCTGCCACGGAACACACCTTCTTCGTTGCTTCGTTCCACTCTATTAAAGCAGAAAACCGCCCGGATGACAAGCACCCGGGCGGTTACGGAAGCATTTTTTACTTTTTGATCTTGTCAGAGAAGAAGTAGTCCTTGGTGATCTTGGTCACAACACCGGACAGCAGCAGCAGAGCCACCAGGTTGGGCAGAGCCATCAGGCCGT